>JBKBMC010000020.1:0-30003 GCA_046296075.1 Erythrobacter sp.
CGGAACGATCCGGTCACACCCGCGCACCACCGAATAGGAATAGTGGTAATAGCCCCCGCCATTGGCGCACGAACCCATGCTGATCACATATTTTGGATCACTCATCTGATCATAGACCTTGCGCAGCGCAGGCGCCATCTTGTTGCACAGGGTGCCTGCCACGATCATCACGTCCGACTGGCGCGGGGATGCACGCGGGGCAATGCCGAACCGCTCCATATCGTAGCGTGGCATGTTCACGTGGATCATCTCGACCGCGCAGCAGGCAAGGCCAAACGTCATCCACCACAGGCTGCCGGTGCGCGCCCACTGGAACAGTTCTTCTGTCGAGGTGACAAGGAAGCCCTTGTCATTGACCTCGCTTTCAAGGGACTTGAAGAAAGCGGCGTCAGGCTGGCGCAGCTGACCGCCCTGAGCGGTGGCGAGTGCCGAAATGTCAGGAAGTCCCTGGGGAGGAGAAACCGTGTTTGTCATTCCCAGTCCAACGCCCCTTTCTTCCATTCATAAGCAAGCCCGACCGCGAGGATGAACAGGAACACCATCATCCCGACCCAGCCGACCATCTGCGTTTCCTTGAGGCTTACCGCCCACGGGAACAGAAATGCTGCTTCGAGATCGAAAATGATGAAGCTGATTGCCACGAGGTAGAACCGCACATCGAACTGGCTGCGTGCGTCCTCGAAAGCGGGAAAACCGCATTCATATTCGGAAAGCTTTTCCGCGTTCGGATTATGCGCGCCGGTGAGCCGCGAGACCGCCATCGGCGCTACCACGAACAGGATCGATAGCCCGAACGCGATAAAAATGAAGAACAGTATCGGCAGATACTGGCTGAGGTCGATCACGGCGATGTCCAAGCAATTAATCCCGGGTGGTCCCGTAGGCTTGTAACATAGCAGGCGCAAGAGCGCGACTCGTTGAAAACCGCGCATGAGTGTTGCAGGAAATTCAACACACATTGCGGTTGGCCGCTTACTCAAGGAGGCCCTCCGCGCCTCCGGACATCAAGCCTATTTGAGCAGCCGTGCCGCTGCTTTGGCTGTCGCTGCACCATAAGGCGGTTTGAACCCGCCCAGCTTCGCCACATCAACCTTCGGCTGGTGGTAGACAGCACGGGCATGGCTGAATTCACGGAAGCCTTCGACCGAGTGATAGCTCCCCATGCCCGATGGCCCGATCCCGCCGAACGGCAGGTCTTCCATAGAAACGTGGAACACCACATCATTGGTTGTCACCCCGCCCGAAATGGTGCGGGTAAGCACGCGTTCCTGTTCGGCCTTGTCCTCGCCGAAATAGTAGAGCCCGAGCGGGCGATCATGCTCGTTCACGTAATCGACCGCCTGATCCACTGATTTGTAGGTGGTGACAGGAAGGATCGGGCCGAAGATTTCCTCCTGCATCGCGGCCATGTCCTGCGTGGCGCCGCGCAGGATCGTCAACGGCAGCTTGCGCTGGTTGGAGTTGCCGAAATCCTCGCCCGCAGGGTTCACCTCGATCACTTCAGCGCCCTTGTCCCGCGCGTCTTCGATCAGGCCTTTGAGACGGGCGAAGTGGCGATCAGAGACAATCGCGGTGTAATCCTCGTTATCGAGCAGCGTGGGATACATCGCTGTTGCGCCCGCAACGACACCCGCAATGGCATCCTGTTCCTTCTCTTCAGGAACGATCAGATAATCGGGCGCGAGGCAGATCTGGCCTGCATTCATCATCTTGCCCCAGGCGATGCGCTCACCCGCCTTGGCAAAGTCGGCGCTGCGGCCCATGATAACGGGAGACTTGCCCCCGAGTTCGAGTGTGACAGGCACGAGGTTTTCGGCGGCGGCCTGCATGACCCTGCGACCAGTGGCGGTCGATCCGGTGAACACCAGATGATCGAAAGGGAGGCTGGAAAAAGCGCCCGCTACTTCCGGCCCGCCGGTGATAACCGCAACTTCCTCGGGCGCGAAATACTCCGCCGTCAGCTCTGCCATCAATTCACTGGTACGCTCGGTAAATTCCGACGGCTTGATCATCGCGCGGTTACCGGCTGCCAGCACCTGCATCAGCGGGCCGAAAGCAAGTTGCAGCGGGAAATTCCACGGCGCAAGAATACCGATCACGCCCTTAGGTTCATAACGGACCTCGGCCCGCGCGCCCAAAAGACCGAGCGGGAACTGCACCTTGCGCTTGTCGGTCTTGGCCCAGCGATCCATGTTCTTGAGCGCATCATGGCCAGCACCCACCACGGCGGCGACATCGGTAAGCATCGATTGCGCGGGCGAGCGTCCACCGAAATCGGCGCTCATCGCCGCAGCAAACGCCTCGCCATGTTCGCGCACCAATGCCATGGCGCGGCGGATACGATCCTTGCGCTGCGACATCGGTTCTGGCCGTGATGCGGTGAAAGCATCGCGCTGGCGCTTCAGCAGGGTTTCCATCTCGGCGCGGCGATCATCGGCCATGGCATTCTCTCCGGGCATGCGTTTCGATTTGCAATCCTTGTCGCGTAAACCGCTCGCCCTTGCAAGCATGACGCGCCAACAGGCCCGCGCCGATTGCAAATGCCGCATTGCAACATTAGAAACCCGGCCAATCAGAAATCATAAGCTCGCAAAAGGAACCCATGCTCATGGCCCAGCTTTCCCCCGCCGATCCGGTTGTGATCCTCTCCTATGCGCGCACGCCGATGGGGGCGATGCAAGGGGCGCTGGCTGATGTTGCGGCGACTGATCTGGGCGCGATCGCGGTGAAAGCAGCGGTCGAGCGTGCCGGTGTTGCGGGTGAGGACGTTGATCGCGCCTATATGGGCTGCGTGCTGCCCGCCGGTCTCGGACAGGCTCCGGCGCGTCAGGCAGCGATCAAGGCAGGGCTTCCCCAGTCGGTTGAGGCAACCACGGTCAACAAAGTGTGCGGTTCAGGCATGCAGACTGTCATCATGGGCGCCGAAGCGCTCGCCAGCGGCACCGTGGATGTGGTCGTGGCTGGCGGCATGGAAAGTATGACCAACGCGCCGTACCTCCTCAAGAAGCATCGTTCTGGTGCGCGGATCGGCCACGATACGGCCTATGATCACATGTTCCTTGACGGGCTTGAGGATGCTTACGAGCCGGGCCGCGCCATGGGCACTTTCGCGCAGGACACCGCCAATCAATACCAGCTCACGCGTGAGGATATGGACGCCTATTCCATCGAATCGCTCGCCCGGGCGAACCGCGCCATCGCCAACGGCGCCTTCGCGGATGAGGTCGTGCCCGTCACCGTTGCATCGCGTTCGGGCGATGTTGTGGTGGAACATGACGAAGCCCCGTCGAAAGGCCGCCCAGACAAGATCCCGCAGCTGAAGCCCGCCTTTGCGAAGGACGGCACGATTACTGCCGCAACCTCCAGCTCGATTTCCGACGGGGCCGCTGCGGTCGTGCTGACACGCGCGAGCATCGCCGAGGCCAGGGGGCTTGCGCCGGTGGCCCGGATCGTGGCGGCGGCTGCCCATGCCCAAGCCCCGGCGCTGTTCACCACGGCACCGATTCCGGCGATCCGCAAGGTGCTCGAGAAGGCGGGGTGGAGCGTCGACGATGTCGATCTGTTCGAAGTCAACGAAGCCTTTGCCTGCGTCGCCATGTTCGCGATGCGCGATCTCGGCATTCCGCACGACAAGATCAACGTGAACGGCGGCGGCACAGCCCTCGGTCACCCGATCGGCGCGAGCGGCACGCGCATCATTGTAACGCTGCTCAATGCGCTGAAACAGCAGGGCAAGAAGCGCGGCGTGGCCTCGCTTTGCATCGGTGGCGGCGAAGCTACCGCTGTTGCCATCGAATTGATCTGACGAGGGATAATTGCCGGGTGGCTTATGGGCTGCCCGGCAAGCCTTCGATCCCCCACAGCCGCTCTGCGGGCACCCAGCCCTTGCGGCCTTCAACATCAATCTCGCACCAGCCATCGCGGCAGCGCTGGTAGCGCGCGACAACGCCCGGCTCGGCCCGCCAGCGCAGGGCTGATGCCGCACTCGGTTCGGACCGCAGGTCAGCTAGCCCCTTCCCGGTGATGATAACCCCGCGATCCGGCGTCAGCTGACTGGCTGCGACCCAGCCCTGTTCGCCTTCCATATCCTGAACGAGCCGCCAACCTTCGCGCACCCGCACCACCTTCACTGGCATGCCCTTGCGCTTGTAGACCCATTCGACGGGGTATTCCCGACTTGGCCCGACCCGCATGTTGACCTGTTCATAGCGCAGCGCGGCCCAGTAAGGGACCGCACGTTCCTGCGCCTGCGCCGGATCGCACACGATCGTGAACGCCATCAAAAGACACAGGCCAATCACTGCAAAGACACGAAAGCCCATCATCACATTCCACTTACGCTGCCTCGCCCCGGCCTTTCAAGCACGCTGATGCCATCGCACGGTATAACAGCCGCAAGCGCCCGCTTGACCTTGCGCCCCCTGAGGCATTAGCCCGCTTGCCATGCCTGCAACCGATCTCCCCGCTTCTCGCCCATCCCGCCCGCTGACTGGTGCTCCGCGCGTGGTTGTCACCCGCCATCTGATGCCGGGTGTCGAAGCGCGGATGCGCGAATTGTTCGACGTGGTGCTGAACGAGACGGATACGCCGATGACCCGGGACGAGCTGGTTGCCGCAATGCAGGATTGCGATGTGCTGGTTCCTACCGTGACCGATTCAATCGATGCGACGATGATCGCGGCTGCCGGAGACAGACTCGGCCTTATCGCCAGCTTTGGCGCGGGAACGGAGCATATCGATCTGGCCGCCGCGGCGGAGCGCCGGATCATCGTCACCAACACGCCCGGTGTCTTCACCGATGATACCGCAGATCTGACGCTGGCCATGATCATCGGCGTGCCACGCAGGATTCGTGAAGGCACCGGGTTGGTGCGCTGTGGGGAATGGACCGGCTGGGCACCTTCGGGCCTGCTCGGTCGCAAACTTGCGGGCAAGGTGCTCGGCATTATCGGCATGGGCCGGATCGGTCAGGCGGTTGCCCACCGCGCCCGCGCCTTCGGGCTGGAGATTGCCTATTACAACCGCAAGCCCCTTCCCGAGGCTCTCGAACGGATGCTTGGCGCGCGCTATGTCGGCGATGTCGATGCGCTGATGGCAGAGGCCGATATTCTCACGCTGCATTGCCCGCTGTCAGACGAGACACGCGGGCTGATCGATGCCCGCAGACTCGGACTGATGAAGCCGGGGGCGAGCATCATCAACACCGCTCGCGGGGAATTGATCGATAATGAGGCGCTGATTATCGCGCTCCAATCCGGCCATCTCGCCGGTGCCGGTCTTGACGTTTATCCCGAAGAGCCCACGGTTGATGAGCGCCTGATTGCCCATCCCAACGTGATGACGCTGCCGCATATCGGCAGCGCCACAGCAGAAGGGCGCGAGGATTCGGGTCACAAGGTGATCGCCAATATCCGCATGTGGGCGGACGGCCACAGGCCGCCAGATCAGGTGCTGACAGCGCTGGTGCGCGGCTGAACGCCGTCGCAACCGCGCGCCGCTCAGCTATCAATCCCCGGTCAAAATCCGCTCGACCAACTCGCCCACGCTCGGCGTATAGCCGTTCGAGAAGAACGGATCGGTCTTGAAGCGATAGGCCGCGTGACCTGCAAAAGCGAGATTGTTCGCCGGATCACCACCATGCGCGATTTCCTGAAGCGTTTTCTGGATGCAGAAGCTGCGCGGGTCCGCAAGGCGGCCTGTGGTGAAATCGTCATGATCCTTCCAGCTTGAGAAGGCACAGTGCGAAAGGCAGCCCATACATGCTTGCTGATCCGTGCGGATTTCATCGCGCATGTCAGGCGTAACAAACACAATCGTACCATCAGGGGTCTTGAGCGGCTCGGTATGCCCGGCGCGCATCCAGTTATCCGCCTTGGCCTTGTCTTCAGGCTTCAACCAGAAACTCTTGGCCTTGCCCTCTTCACCGAGTTGCACGGTGCCTTCTTCCTCGCCCCGCTTGAAGAACGGGATCTGGCGATCAGAACGGGCCATCAGATCATAGAGGAACGGCGTCTTGACTGCGCTCGAATAGAACCCCGTGGGCGAGAACTTGTGCAACAGCACATCGCCCGGTTCGAGATCGCGCAGCATGTTCTTCCAGATATCTGGAATCGGGCTTTCACGGGTCAGCAAAGGCCGCGTGCCGAACTGGAAGGCGATGGCACCCAGTTCGGGATTGTCGATCCAGTCGTTCCATTCGCGCAGATACCAGACCCCGCCGGCCATTACGATCGGCACATGATCGGGCACGCCTTCGGCACGCATTGTTTCGCGCAGCACTTTCACACGGGGATAGGGATCCTGGGGCTGTGTCGGGTCTTCCGCATTGGAAAGGCCATTATGCCCGCCCGCCAGCCATGGGTCTTCGTAGACTACCGCTGCCATCAGATCGGGCACCTTGTGATAGGAACGCTTCCACAAAGCGCGGAAGGCGCGCCCCGAGCTGACAATCGGTAGGTAATTCACGTTGAAGCGCGCGGCGATTTCGGCAAGCTTGTATGGCATCCCCGCACCGCAGGTGACGCCGGTCACCAAGCCTTTGGTGCGCTCGAGCACGCCTTCGAGCACGGCCTGCGCCCCGCCCATTTCCCACAGCACATTGATATTGATCGCGCCCTTGCCTGAGGCGATCTCGTAGGCTTTTTTTACTTGTGTGACCGCCCCGTCGATGGCGTAGCGGATCAATTCCTGATGGCGTTCCTGCCGGGTTGCACCGTGATAGAGTTGCGGAATCGGGTGGCCTTCATCATCATAGGAATCAGCATTGACTGCCGAGACAGTGCCGATCCCGCCCGCCGCTGCCCAAGCGCCAGAGCTTGCATGATTGGTGGCTGACACACCTTTACCGCCTTCCACCAACGGCCACACTTCACGCCCGCCGTAGACGATCGGGCTCAATCCCTTGAACAATGAAAATCCCCTTTTGTGCGGCCCTTCGCAGAACCGCTTGGCGCATCCCCTTAATCGTCGCGAACGCGCCTAGCAATCTCTGCCGACAGCGTCAGGATGATGCAAGCTTGCAAGGCTTGATTGCACTGGCTGCAACCCGCGATTTGCCGCGCCCGAACCGTGCGAAATAACCCTGATTGTCAGGCAGTTCGGTAAATTCGATCAACTGGTAGCCAATGGCTTCGAACTCGCAGAAAAGAAGTGTGTGCGGCAGGCCATGGCGCCCTGCGGGCCGATCAGTTTCGACCACAACGATCTCACCCCCGGCCGTGAGCGCGGGCCACATCCGCCACAGGAACGCATAGGGTTCAGCCACTTCATGATACATGTGTACCATGAAAATCCGGTCGAAGCTGTCGACGGGAAGCTGCGGATTGTCCTCTTCACCGAGTTTGATCGAAATATTCTCAAGCCGCTCGCGCTCGACCCGCCGGCCAAGCCGCTCCAGCGCATCGCGGTTGATATCCTGTGCCAGCACGCGGCCATCTGCGCCGACCCGGTCAGCAAGCCGGACGGTGTAATAGCCTTCCCCCGCGCCGATATCGGCCACTGTCATCCCGCCACGGATCTGAGCAAGGTCCATCACGATCTGGGCCTCGCGCAACTCGTCGCGGCTGTCTTCGTTGCCGAATTCGGTAGAAACCGGGCGATCCACCGGACGATAAGGCTTGGGAAATTCGAGCGCACTGTCAGAGCGCGCGGCGGCAGGCAGAAGCCCGCTGTCACAGCCTGCGAGCACCGCAGCGGCCAGTATAGCCAAAGCGAAACCCGCGCGGCGCATCAGTCCACATCCTCTACATCAGCGGCCTCGCCAGTAACTCTTTGCGCCAGCGCGGCCGCGATGAAGGGATCAATCGCCCCGTCGAGCACATCATCGGGCGTGTTCGAGACCACACCGGTGCGCAGGTCCTTCACCATCTGATAGGGCTGGAGCACGTAGGAGCGGATCTGGTGGCCCCAGCCGATGTCGCTCTTGGCCGAATGTTCGGCGCTGGCGGCTTCCTCGCGGGTGCGCATCTCGGCCTCATACAGGCGCGCTTTCAGCATGTTCATCGCGATTTCGCGGTTCTTGTGCTGACTGCGATCCTGCTGGCTGGCGACGACGATGCCGCTGGGCTGGTGGGTGATGCGCACTGCGGAGTCAGTGGTATTGACGTGCTGCCCGCCTGCGCCGCTCGCGCGGTAGGTATCGATCTTGAGATCGGCCGGGTTGATATCGATCTCGAAACTGTCGTCTATGACCGGATAGACCCAAACGCTCGAAAAGCTGGTGTGTCGGCGTGCCGATGAGTCGTACGGGCTGATGCGCACCAGTCGGTGCACACCGCTTTCGGTCTTGGCATAGCCATAGGCGTTCTCGCCCTTCAAAAGCAGCGTCGCCGATTTGATACCAGCCTGTTCGCCCGCCTGATATTCGACCGTTTCCACCTTGAAACCGCGCCGCTCGGCCCAGCGGCCATACATCCGGAAAAGCATTTCGGCCCAATCCTGGCTTTCAGTGCCGCCTGCGCCTGCGTGGATTTCGAGATAGGTGTCGTTGCCATCCACCTCGCCGGAAAGCAGCGCCTGCACCTTGTCGGCATCGGCGCGTTCCGCAAGGCCTGCCAGCGTGGCCAGACCATCCTCGACAATGCTATCCTCGCCTTCGGCTTCACCCATTTCGATGAATTCGATCGCATCGGCCATTTCGGCGGATATTTCGTTGACTGTGCCGATAGCGGATTCAAGCGTCTTCTGCTCGCGGCTGATGGCTTGCGCTTCCTTGGGATTATCCCACAGCGACGGATCCTGCACCCGCGCGTTCAATTCATCGAGGCGGCGCAGCGCACGCTCCCAGTCGAGCGACTGGCGCACCAGTGCCAGCGCTGCCTCGATCCGATTGATGTAAGAGAGGGCCTCAGCCCGCATAGATCACCTTCATGCTCACGCGACAATTCCGGCTCCGCTTAGCGGGGAGCGCGTGATTGTAAAGTCGCGAGCCTATTTGCGCAGTTTGCGTACCGCTTCCAGCGTCTTGGTAACATGGCCGCGATAATCCCCGCTTGAATAAACGGTTACCACCTTGCCATCGCGCCCGATGACATAGGAGGTGCGATTGGCAAGGCCGGAACTGCCCATCGCCACATCATAGGCTGCGATCACCTTGGGGCTGGCGACGCCGACGGGAAAAGCATCGCGGCATTCTTCGCGGCTGAAGCGCTTCAGAGTATCAATGTCGTCGTTCGACATCCCGATAACGCTGGCGCCGAGCGCCTTGAATTGCGGCATGGCTTCGGCAAAGGCATTGGCTTCGAGCGTGCAACCGCTGGTGAAAGCCTTGGGGTAGAAATACAGGACCACCGGGCCTTTCGCGAGCGCGCTCGTCAGCGAAAAGCCGAATTCCTTGCCAGCCAGCGCTGCTTGCGTCGTGAAGGTCGGCGCCTGGGCGCCTTCTGCCAATTCTGCGGAGGCAGGCGAAATCGCGGCAAAAGCCAGCACGGCGGCGGCAGCGAAAGAGGCAAATTTCGTGTTCATGGACGTTCCAACATTCGAGCGGACAAGCGGTTCCGGATGCGCAGCCTAATAGAGCCCGCCCTTTTCCTCGGCGAGATTGCGGGGCATTGCGTCGGGATCATCTTCCTCGCGTGCTCTGGCATTCGCGCTGCCCGCGCGGATCAGAGCAAGGATTTCATTTCGCCGGGCCGCGATTTCATCTTGTCGGGTGTAGCGATCAGGCTCGGTATCGGGCTTGAATGCTTCCCAGATGATGGCGGAACGCGGATCATCGGTCGGCCAGCCTTCAAACACCTGCTTGCCTGAACGGCGATCGACCCGCACCATGCGCACGCCTGCAGGTGCAACCGCAGGCAGATCAGACCATTTGTCGCGCGATTTTTCTATCAGGCTCTTGATGATCGGCGCGGCAATCGTTCCGCCATAGGCATAGCCGCCCATGTTGCGCGGCTGATCAAAACCCACATAAGCGCCCGCCACCATCTGCTGCGTGCCGCCGATGAACCAGACATCTTTCGGCCCGGTGGTTGTGCCGGTCTTGCCAAACAGCGGCAGACCCAGCGGATTGAGCACTGTCGCCGTCCCGCGGCTGACCGCGCCGCGCAGCATGTGCATCACCTGGAATGCGGTGCGCGCATCCATCGCCTGCTCTCCCCGCATCCCGAGACGCGGCATCGGCTTGCCATCCCACCGTGCCATGTTGCAGCCTTGGCAATTGCGCCTGTCAGCTCGCCAGACCACCTTGCCGCGACGGTCCTGCACGTAATCAACCACCGTGGGCTGATTGAGCCGCCCGTGATTGGCGAGCGCGGCATAGGCTGCCACCATCCGGCTGACGGTGCTTTCTCCTGCACCCAGCGCGGTTGAAGGATAGGCTGGAAACTTGCCAACATCGAGCCGCTCAATCGCCTTGACGACGTTGGCCATGCCCGCCGTCATGCCGATCTGTACTGTCATGATATTCTGCGATTGTTCGAGGCCGTAGCGCATGGGATACTGCCCGCCTCGGCCAGTGCCGCGGATACATTTCTCGCCGAGGTTTGCCCCCTGATAGTAGCAGAAGCGCGAGTTATCGACTTGGGTCGAGGGGGTCATCCCGCTATCCAGTCCGGTCGCGTAGACAAATGGCTTGATGGTCGAGCCCGGCTGCCGCATCGCCTGGGTCGCGCGGTTGAAGTCCGACAGGCGATTGTCAAAGCCGCCTTGCATCGCCAGCACACGCCCGGTCTGGGCTTGTTGTACCACCAGCGCTCCTTGCGCCTCGGGAGGCGTGCGCACCTGCCATGCCGAGCCGGCGGGGCTCGCCACAATGACATCCCCGGTCTTCAGCCGATCTGGCAGGCCGCCAAGCGGCGCTTCCGTCCCATCGGAAAATCCGATCCGTGCGGAACTACCGCTACGCTGGGTAACGACACCCACGCGCCAGTCGCGGTAACGGATACCCAGCGGGGAAGAGGCAAGCTGGCTTGCCCAGTTTCCTTTGCTCACATCGATTGTTGCGAGCGGCCCTGTCCATCCCCTCCCGCCATGATAGCGCAGCAGCCCTTCGCGCAGGGCATCGCGCGCGGCGTCCTGCATCCCGGTGTCGAGTGAAGTTCGCACCCACAGTCCACCAGCATACACGCTGTTCGGGCCATCCTCAGCCGTCTCGCCGAACTGGTCGATCAGTTGGCGGCGCACTTCTTCAAGGAAATAGCCTGCATCCGCGCTGCGTTCGGCGCGCTGCTGGACAAGGCCAAGTGGCTTGGACAATGCTGCCCGACGCTGGGAGCCCGAGATGAACCCGTTGGTTTCCATCCGTTCCAGCACGAACGCGCGGCGACCGAGTGCGGCCTGTTCCTGCCCCTTGCGGCCATAACGTTCGGGCGCCTTGGGCAGCGTGGCCAGAAATGCCATCTCGTGCAGTTCGAGCTCGTCCACGTCCTTGTCGAAGTATGCGCGGGCGGCTGCCTGCACCCCGAAAGAACGCCGTCCGAGCGGAATTTCGTTCAGGTAAAGCTCAAGGATCTGCTCCTTGGTGAGAACCTGTTCGATGCGCCCGGCAAGGATCATTTCCTTCAGCTTGCGCGTGACCGAATATTCATCGCCCAAAAGCAGGTTCTTGGCGACCTGCTGGGTGATGGTGGAGCCGCCTACAGCGCGTTCGCCCGAGCCCATTTTCAGGGTGTAATCCACCACCGCATTGGCCGTGCCGACAAAATCGACCCCGCCGTGGCTGAAGAAATTCTTGTCTTCAGCCGCGAGAAAGGCCTCGACCATCTGCTTGGGGAAATCGGCATATTGCAATTGCACGCGCCGTTCGCGGGCATAGGAATGGACGATCTCGCCATCCACGCCGCGCACCACAGTGGGCAGCGGCGTTTCATAAGTCAGCAAGGCTTCTGCTTCTGGCAGATCGCGCGCGAGCCACACGAACAGCGCCACCCAGAGTAGCAAACCAAGCCCGGCTGCCACTGCCGCAATCCGGAAGACCAGACTCGCGCGCCACTTTGTCTCAAACCATGAGACAAGTGCGCCGATATCGCGGTTCACGCGGTACCGGAAATAAGCCCAGGTCGAGAGGGCATTCGAGGGGGTCTCAGGCTCGGTCATGCAGGAGCGGAGCGATTAGCACGCACGCCAGCCAAAATGCCAGCGGGTTTCGCGGATTATCCCTCTTCCCCGGCCCGGCGCGCGAAATAGATGCGTATCGCCCGTGCCAGCACCTCGGCATAGGCCTGCCTGCCTTCGGCCGTGGTAAGGCGCAACCGATCGGACTCGTTGGTAACAAAGCCGCTTTCGAACAGCACCGAAGGCACATCCGGTGCGCGCAGCACTGCAAGCGCCGCGGAACGTTTGGGCTGGGCGACGAAAGAGATCACCCCTGCCCCCTCACGCAGCAGAACGCTCGCAAAACGGGCGGCATCATCCTGGGTGCGCTGCTGGGCAAGTTCGACAAGAATGGTGCTGACAACTTCGCTCTCGCCCGCCACCACCAACCCATTGACTCGGTCGGCGTTGTTTTCACGAGCTGCGAAACGGGCGGCCGCCTCGCTCGAAGCTGCATTCGAAAGCGTGTATACGCTTGCTCCACTGACGACAGCTTCATCGCCTGCCGAATCCGCATGGATCGAGATGAACAGGTCTGCCCCCAATTGGCGGGCCATTTCCGGCCGATCCGCCAGCGCGAGAATACTGTCATCCTCCCGCGTAAGAGCGACCCGGATCGTGCCGAATTTCAGCAGTTCCGCACGCAGTGCCTTGGCAATCGCCAGCGTGATATCTTTTTCGGCAAAGCGTTGCCCTGCCTCATCAGTGCCGACCGCGCCGGGATCGCGTCCGCCATGTCCCGCATCAATCACCACCAGCGGACGGGCGGGATCATCCGGACCTGAGACACCGGGCAAGATGAGCGGCGCTGCCGGAGGCTCCACCGCGAAACGCAGCACATAATCGCGACCCCATTCCGGTAGGATGATGCGCTGCCCCAGTGCAACCGCGCTGCCCAGCCCTACAACAGGCAGCCCAACCATCAGGAACAGGAGTGCGCGCAAGGTCATCTTGGCAATTGCTTAAGGGCCTGCCTCTAGAAAGCGCAATAGAGTTGCTTGGATTAACCCACGGTGCTAGCAACCGAAGACAAGGGCTCAGGGACAACAAGCAAATTCGCTTTCTCGTCTTTTGCGCCCGATGGCCGGACATTCTGAACGTCCGGCTCCAGACAGGTTGATGCAGTGACGAGACGCTTTTCCCCGCAAATTTGCACCCCGCCCGCTTCATGCGGCGGCGTGGTTGCGGGCCAAAGCGCGGCGCTTCGCCGCAATCCCGTTCCAGCAGACACGAACTTCGCGCCTTTCGCTTCCTGCGATCAGGGCGTGACAACCAACCCCGGTGATGGCTCCTGCCACGCCGGTTCCCGACACAATACGCGCCCCCTTCACGCCCCCATGCGGGCAAGGCCGGGCGCATGGAGAATATTAAATGGCAACGCGCATGCTTATCGATGCGCGCCACCCGGAAGAAACCCGGGTGGCGGTTCTGCAAGGCAACCGGATTGAGGAGTTCGACTTTGAATCTGCTGAACACAAGCAGATCAAAGGCAACATCTATCTAGCGAAAGTAACCCGGGTCGAACCCTCGCTGCAGGCAGCGTTCGTCGACTTTGGCGGAAACCGTCATGGTTTCCTCGCTTTCAGCGAAATCCACCCCGATTATTATCAAATCCCCAAGGCCGATCGCGACGCATTGCTCGCTGAAGAGGCCGAAGCTGCCGAGGAAGAAGAGCGGCTGCGCGCCGAAGAAGAGGAAGAAGGCATCTCTCCCGGCGACGAATACGATGCCGAGGATGACAGTGGCGAAGCGCTCGCCGAAGATCTTGCCGAAGATGGCATCGAGGAGGTCGACACCTCCGACAAGGACGACGTTGCCACCATCGAGGGCGGTGAAGTCGAAGATGGCGATTCGGACGACGACAGTGATGAGAGCGATACCGCGGAGGCCGAGGAAGGCCGCGAACGTGGTCGTCGTGGCCGCCGCCGTCAGGGTGGCAAGGGTGATCGCGGCGCAGACAAGTCCAAGGGCAATCGCAGCCGCGCCAAGCAGGTTGATGAAGTGCGTGCCAAGCGCATGGCACTGCGTCGCCGTTACAAGATACAGGACGTGATCCAGCGCCGTCAGGTGCTGCTGGTGCAGGTCGTCAAGGAAGAACGCGGCAACAAGGGCGCCGCCCTGACCACCTATCTGAGCCTGGCGGGCCGATATACCGTGCTGATGCCCAACAGCTCCAGCGGTGGCGGGATCAGCCGCAAGATCAGCTCGACCAGCGATCGCAAGCGTCTCAAGGACATGGTGTCCGATCTCAAGCTGCCCCGCAGCATGGGCCTGATCGTCCGCACAGCGGGCCTTTCGCGCACCAAGCCGGAGATTCGCCGCGATTTCGATTACCTCGCCCGCGTCTGGGATGAGATTCGCGAGCGCACACTCGCTTCCGTCGCGCCTGCCCTGATCCATTCGGACAGCGACCTGATAAAGCGTGCGATCCGCGACATCTACAACAAGGAAATCGAAGAAGTCGTCGTCGAGGGCGAGGATGGCTACAAGGCGGCCAAGCAGTTCATGAAGCTGCTGATGCCCAGCCACGCACGGCGGGTGAAGGCCTATGTCGATCCGGTTCCGCTGTTCCAGCGCTATGGCGCGGAAGACCAGCTGCGCGCGATGTATGATCCGATGGTGCAGCTCAAATCGGGCGGCTACCTGATCATCAATCCGACAGAAGCGCTGGTCTCGATCGACATCAACTCCGGCCGTTCCACCAAGGAACACGGCATCGAGGCAACGGCGCTGCACACCAATCTCGAAGCGGCCAAGGAAATCGCCCGCCAGCTGCGTCTGCGTGACATGGCGGGCCTCGTCGTCATCGATTTCATCGACATGGAGTATTCCTCCAACGTCCGCAAAGTCGAAAAGGCGATGAAGGACGCGCTCAAGCATGATCGCGCCCGGATTCAGGTCGGCCGCATTTCCAGCTTCGGGCTTATGGAAATGAGCCGTCAGCGGCTGCGTACCGGCGTGCTTGAGGCGACCACGCGCCCCTGCCCTCACTGTGACGGGACGGGCCTGGTTCGCACGGCTTCATCAGCAGGGCTTTCAGCACTGCGCCTGATCGAAGACGAAGCCGCCAAGGGGAAAGGCACCCTGATCCGGCTTGGCGCCAGCACCGAGGCGGCGATCTACCTGCTCAATGAAAAGCGCGCCGATCTGGTAGAGATCGAGCAACGTTACGGGGTCACTGTCGAAGTCGTGCCCGAAGGGGAGAACGAAGGCGCGAAGATGAGCGTGTCTTCGGGCGGACCGCGCCCGTCACAGGCTCCACGGTTTGATCCGATCATCGAGGAAGATGAAGACGATTTCGACATTCCCGAAGATGAGGAAGACGAGTCCGAAGAAGACACCCGCAGCGTTGTACGCGAGCGTTCAGAGGGTGATGACACCAATGATGAAGGGGCCGGTCGTCCCAAGAAGCGGCGCCGGCGCCGTGGCGGCCGCAATCGCAAGCGCGAAGGCGGCGAGGATGGCATTGCCGGCGATGTTGCCGATGATGACGAATCTGGCAACGAAGCAGAAGCCATGCCGGAAGCGGGCGAGGAAAGCGGCGAGGATGGTGCCGAGCGTCCCAAGAAACGCCGTCGTCGCGGCGGCCGCGGTCGCAACAAGCGCCGCGGTGATGAGGGTGAAGGCACCGGCGAAGCCGATGGGGAGTCAGAAGCAGTAGCGGACGAGGCAGAGGCCCCTGCCGCTGTTGAAGAAGGAGACGGAACTGCCTCTGACGAAGCGCCCGTCGAAAAGCCCAAACGCAAGCGCGCGCCGCGTAAACCCAAAGTCACGGCAGACGCAGCCGAAGCGGTCGAAGCAGCCGAGCCAGTCGACGCGCCGGAACCTGTCGCCGAACTGGCAGCTGCGCCCGACGCCCAGGAAGCGGATCCGGCCGATGAAGCTGCCGCCGAAAAACCCAAGCGCAAGCGTGCCGCTCCGCGCAAGAAAGCCGCTGCTGCTGAAGCGGCCGATGAAGTGGTGAGCGCGCCTGTGGCGGAGAAACCTGCTGCCGAAGCCGCGCCCGAAGCCGAAGCGAAGGCCGACAAGGCCGACGGTAGCGAAGACAATAGTGGCAAGCCGCGTCGTGGCTGGTGGCAACGCACTTTCGGCGAGTAACGTCGCGGAATGCCGGTATTTCAGGAAGGCGGGAGTGGGTGACTGCTCCCGCCTTTTTCACGCGGGTTTGCGGGCAACGCCCCACTCCATCCATCCGGCAAAGCGCGGCGCTTTGGGCGTGTAGCCCTTCCCCAGCGTCTCAACAGCGAAACCTGCGTTATCAAATGCCGCGCCAATCGGGCGGGTGAGATGGCAGCCACCCGCAAGACGTTTCCAGACCGGTTCGATCCGTTCCTGCCAACTGCGAATACCTGCATCGGGTGCCCGGCCGTGTTCACAAAACAACACCACGCCGCCAGGGCGCAAAATGCGCCGCAACTCGCTCAATACCCGATCGGGATCGTTCACCGAGCACAGGGTGAAGGTGCACACCGCGCTGTCAAAGCTCGCATCGTCGAATGGTATGGCCTCGCCGCTCGCCTGCCGGATATCGGCCTGCCATCCCTTGGCTTTTGCCGCTGCCCTCGCCTCGTGAAGCAGCCCGGCATGTGGATCAATTCCCGCGTAGGATGTGATTGCATGCGCATTGTAGAGCGCGTGATTGATCCCACCCCCGCAGCCCAGTTCGAACACATCGCCATGCGCCCGAGGCACCACCGCGGCGCGGCGCTTCATCACTTGCCGCTGCGAGCAGGCACAGGTGATGAGCTTCGGCATGACGTTTGCCTCATACCAGCTGGCAAATCCCATGATGCGCCCCCCTATTGCCCTCTATCCTGTTGCGACAATGCGTGGCACGATATGCATCGATTGCCAAACCTTCGCGATGCAGGATGCCACCATGACGACGACCACCGCACCCAGATCACCCTTCAGGTTCCACCCGACCCTGTGGGTCTGCGCCGCGATGTTGCTGGCCTTCCCCGCGCTTGGCACGCTGATGAGCGACGAGGTCAACTGGGGGGCAGATGATTTCGCTGTTTTCACACTGATGCTGGCAGCGCTTTGCGGCGGGGTGGAGGCTGCCTGGTACTGGCTCGATTCGCCGCGATGGCGGATTGGTGGTGCCTTGATGGGAGTCCTGATGTTCCTGACGCTCTGGGCGCATCTCGCCGTCGGACTGTTCGATTAGGCAGGGACCTCCGTTCCGCGAAAATCAAACACGCGGCCCGATTCTTCGGGAGTGAGTCGTGTCAGCACACCCAGCAGATTGGCAGCTGCATCAGCAGGCGAGGTTAATTGCCCGTCGGGCAATCCTGTCTGGAACGGCTGTGACAAGGCGCTATCGACCGTTCCGGGATGCAATCCTGCCACCACGCCTTCAGGATGGGTGCGCGCCATTTCGAGCGCGAAATTCCTGAGCAGCATATTGAGCGCTGCTTTCGAGGCGCGGTAGGAATGCCACCCGCCAAGCCGGTTGTCGCTGATTGATCCCACTCTTGCACTGAGCGCGGCGAAGACAAAGCGTTCGTCCTTCGGCATCAGCGGCAGAATATGCTTTGCAATCAAAGCCGGGCCGATGGTGTTGAGCGCGAAGACTTCGGCCATTATCTCAGCGTCTAGCCGTTTGAGTGTCCGTTCCGGCCCTGTGCCATCGGCGAGCGTCAACACCCCGCTCGCGACAATTACCCATTGAGGGCGCTGATCGCGCATGAGGTCGGCCGCGTCGGCAATGCTGGTTTCGTCTGACAGATCAAAATCGAAGGGGCGGAATGCCTTGCCCCGTGGCCCCTCTCCCCGCCGTGATCCGGTGTAGACGAGTTCTGTCCCGCCTGCCGCGAGGCCTTCAGCCAGCGCGCGCCCTATTCCGCCCGATGCGCCGAACACAGCGGCGCGCTGCGGCCAGGCAAACGGCGATTTTCCTAATTCGTTCATGACGCTTAAAGTCACGGCATGTGCTTGCGGTTCCGGCTCTTTGACCCCCTTTCCGACCATGCGTGCGAGCGCACCCGTTTTTGCGCTCAGGACAGTGTCTCAGATGTCTCCAACATCCCACGCGTACGCCTTGCGCGCCGCGCTCAACACATATGCCAATCCTCGCAAGCAAGCCCTGCTTGCCTCATGTGACAATCGCGCTAGATAGGCTTCGCACAGGTTCATGGGGATCCGATTAGATGGCGACTTTCACTCTCCCGGCAAATTCGAAGATCAGGGCGCAGGGCAAGGTGCATAAGAGCGCCGGCGCGAGGGTGAAATCTTTCAAGGTCTATCGCTACGATCCCGACAGCGGGGAAAACCCGCGTTATGACAAGTTCGAGATTGATCTTGATGAATGCGGGCCCATGGTGCTCGACGCGCTGTTCAAGATCAAGAACGAGATCGATCCGACGCTAACCTTCCGCCGTTCGTGCCGCGAAGGGATCTGCGGTTCGTGTTCGATGAACATGAACGGCAAGAATGGTCTTGCGTGCACGACCGCGATCGAGGATCTCAAGGGCGAAATCCGCATCACGCCGCTTCCCCATATGGATGTGATCAAGGATCTGGTGCCCGATTTCTCGCACTTCTACGCGCAGTATGCCTCGATCAAGCCGTGGTTGCAGACTGTCACCCCGACGCCTTCGGGCAAGGAGCGTCTGCAATCGCCCGAACAGCGCGAAAAGCTGGATGGCCTTTACGAGTGCATCCTGTGCGCCTGCTGTTCGACCTCGTGCCCGTCCTACTGGTGGAATTCGGACAAGTTCCTCGGCCCGGCGATCCTGCTCCAGGCCTATCGCTGGCTGGCTGACAGCCGCGACGAGATGACGGGTGAGCGTCTGAACGAACTCGAAGATCCGTTCCGCCTGTATCGCTGCCACACCATCATGAATTGTGCGAACGTTTGCCCGAAGGGCCTCAGCCCGGCCAAGGCGATTGCCGAAACCAAGAAAATGATGGCCGAACGCGCCATCTGAGGCGTTGGCGGGCGGGCATATGGCAGACGTGGGCGAACGCGACATACCCTTCGAATATCGCCCGTTGGATGCGGCCGATTGCGACGGGGAGGATGGTTGGTTCACGTGGAATATGGTGGACCGCACCCGTTTCAACACCGCAGTGCTGGGAGAAATGCGGGTGCGGCGCGAGGGCGCGCTGTGTCGGCTGCGCATGTTCCCTGAACGCCGGCACACCAATCTCACCGACAATGTCCATGGCGGGGTAACGCTGGCGCTGATCGATATCTCGCTGTTTGCCGCGATGCATATTAACGGCAGCGGCGAGGCTGGCCCTTCGGTGACGGTTGAGCTTTCGACGCAGTTTGTCGGCGGCGGCGACCCGGCGCTGCCGCTGGATGCCGTTGCCGAAATCGTGCGCGAGACCGGCAAGATGCTCTTCCTGCGCGGGCAATGCGTGCAGGTGCGCGCAGACGGGGACGAAGAGATCATCGCGAGTTATTCGGGCATCATACGCAAGATGCGCTCGCGTGCCCCGTGAAGGGGGTTCTGGCACGCTACGACGAGCTTATAGCCAGCGGCGAATTGCGCCCCGATCCGGATCAACGGGCTGCAGCCGAGCGGCTTGATCATTTGGAGCACATGCTTGAAGCCCCGGCTCCCAAGCCCGGCTTGCTGGCGAGACTGATGGGCAGATCCGCTGCCCTGCCCACTGCACGCGGGATATACATGTGGGGCGGTGTGGGGCGCGGCAAATCGATGCTGATGGACCTGTTCCACGAATGCCTTGCCATCCCGGAAAAGCGGCGAGTGCATTTTCACGCCTTCATGCAGGAAGTGCACGCTGCGCTGCGCGATGCGCGCAAGAGCGAAAGCGGCGATCCGATCCCGCCAGTCGCAGCCAAGCTGGCGAGCGGGCTGAGAGTGCTCGCCTTTGACGAGATGGTGGTGAACAATTCGGCCGATGCGATGATCATGAGCCGCCTGTTCACCGCCTTGATCCGCGACCATAACCTCACGATCGTCACCACCTCCAACCGTGCGCCGTCCGATCTGTACAAGGATGGCCTCAACCGCGAGCATTTCCTTCCGTTCATCGCACTGATCGAAAGCGATCTCGATGTCCTCACGCTGGATGGGCCGACCGATTACCGGCTTGATCGCATCGGTGGCCTTGCAACCTGGCACACGCCACTCGGAGATGCATCGACCGCCAAGGTGCGCGAAGCTTTCTTCCGCCTGACCGACTTCGCGCCGGAAGATGCGGCCCACGTCCCCTCGCAAGAGCTGGCCGTTGGTGGCGGGCGCACGCTGCACGTGCCCAAATCGCTGAAAGGCGTCGGGGTCTTCAGCTTCAAGAAACTGTGCGCCGAAGCGCGCGGGGCGGCCGATTATCTCGCGATCGCGCGTGCCTTTCACACCGTGGTGCTGGTTGGCATACCGCAGATGGGACCGGAGAATCGCAATGAGGCCGCACGGTTCGTGACGCTGATTGATGCGCTTTACGAACACCGGGTGAAGCTGTTTGCAACGGCAGCTGCCGAACCGCGCGGGCTTTACCCGTCAGGCGACGGAGCCTTCGAATTCGAACGGACCATCAGCCGCCTGATGGAAATGCAGAGCGATGCCTATATGGCGCTCGGCCACGGGATCGGTGGTTGAGACTACCCGGTCACGCCGCATCGCGTGCGGCATCCCCCTCGAACCATTCGATGAGCATTGCCAGCACATGGCGCAGCGATTGCTCCTGATCTTCAAGCCGGGCTTCGAGCTGCGCCAAGGAGGCCTTGATCCCAGGGTCAAAGGGTGCGGTGCTTGTCACTGCGGCTGTAACGGCAGATTGTCCCGTACTGGCTGCCTGCAATTTGCGAAGCGCCGCCTCAAGCTCGACGGTGCGCGCATCGCGCTTGGCTAGCAGCGCCGGAGCGTCAGCCAGAATGCCTGTCACTTGCGCAGCTTCGCTGGCGGGAACAATGTTGAGCGGCACCTCCGGCTTGATACCGGGATGGCTCGGTAGAGGCGGTGCTCCGCGGGTCTCGTCCGCTGTCATTTCGGCAATCACCGCATCAAGCATGGCGCAGGTCAGTTCGTCACGCTCCTCGATCGCACCTAGCAGGAGCAGTCGGTTCATCACCTGATTGACCCGGCGCGGAATGCCGCCCGTATGCTGATAAAGGGCAGCCATCAGATCGTGGCCGAGCACCGGATTTGCGCCCTGCCAGCCCACTTGCCGCAAACGGTGGCTGACATAGTCCTCAACCTCGCCGCTGCTCAGCCCTTCAAGATGGTGCGAAGCGATGATGCGCTGGCGCAGTTGTTCAAGCGCGGGATGCTGCGCCAGCGTGCGACGAAATTCAGGTTGGCCGAGCAGCAAGCTCTGGAGCAAGGGGCAAGAACCAAGCTGGAAATTGGAAAGCATCCGCAGTTCGTCAAGCGCGGCGAGATCGAGGTTCTGGCATTCGTCAACAATCAGCAGGCACCGCCTTCCGGCGCGCGCTTCGTCCTGCAGGAACCGCTCGATCGCTGCGAGCATGCTGGCCTTGTCCTGACCATCAGCCGCAAGGCCAAAGGCACCTGCAACCATATGGACCAATCCGGAACCATCGAGTGCGGTGGTCACGATTTTAGCAACCGTCAGCGCCGCCGGATCGACCCGCGCCATCAGATGGGCAACGAGTGTCGATTTGCCTGCGCCTACCTCACCGGTGATGACGATAAAGCCTTCACCCTGATTCAGCCCGTAACCGAGATAGCTCAATGCGCGCCGGTGGCTGGCGCTTTCGAAATAGAATTGCGGATCAGGCGTCAGCTGGAAGGCGCGGGCCGCAAGATCATAGAATTGTTCATACATGCGCAAAACCCAGGGCATTCGGAAATCATGGCGCGAGGAGCGGTAAGCACATATATTCGCAGAAAGTGGTGAATAATGTGTTAGTTATAACCTCGCCGCGCACTACTCCGGGGCAGCTGCGCACTCTACTCGCAAAAGCCTGTCAGATCAGGATTTCAACAGCCGGGCCATGGCCAAGAAAGCCGCTGGGCGATGCGCTCGCGCCATAGGCCCCGGCACAGAAAATCGCGACGAGATCGCCGACATCCGCATGAGGCATCATGGCATTATCTGCCAGACGATCGAGCGGGGTGCACAGGCAGCCAACAATATTGACCTCTTCGACCGCCGGAGCACCAAAGCGCGTGGCGATTGCCGAAGGGTAATTGCGCCGCACCACGGTGCCGAAATTGCCTGAAGCGGCGAGTTGGTGATGCAGCCCGCCATCGGTGACAAGATAGGTCACGCCGTGGCTTACCTTGCGGTCAATCACCCGGCACAGATAGACCCCGGCCTCGCCTGTCAGATAGCGGCCGAGTTCCACGCACAGTTCTGTTCCGGCCAGCTCCGGCGGCAGATCCGCAACCCGCTCAGCCAGCGATGTGCCGACGCGCGCCAGGTCCAGCGCTACGTCGCCCGGAAAATAGGGGATGCCAAAACCGCCGCCCATGTTGAGTTTCGGCAAGGGCGCGTCAATCGCGGCGGCCAATTGCGCGGCAAGGCCCAGCACATTGCTCTGTGCCTCGATAATGGCATCGGCGCTCAATGTCTGGCTGCCGGTGAAAATGTGCAGACCGCGCCAGTCGGCTCCCTGTGCGATGACATGACGAGCAAGTTCGGGCACCTTGTCAGCATCAACGCCGAATGGCTTGGCCCCGCCACCCATCTTCATGCCCGAACCCTTGAGTTCGAAATCGGGGTTGACGCGGATCGCAATGCGCGGCGCTTTTCCAAGGCGTTCGGCAATCGCCAGCGCACGGCCCGCCTCGCCCGCACTTTCGCAGTTGAGCGTCACGCCTGCTGCAATCGCGACCGCCAACTCATCATCGCGCTTGCCCGGTCCGGCAAAGCTGATGCGTGCCGGGTCAATGCCGACGCTTTCGCAAAGCGCCAGTTCGCCTGATGATGCGATATCGAAACCATCCACCAGCCCGGCCATGTGGGCCACGACATCGGGCATGGGATTGGCCTTGACCGCGTAATTGATCCCGACCCGTTCCGGCAAAGCAGAGCGAAGCGCCGCGACGCGGTCATCAAGCAATGCGCGGGCATAGACGAACAGCGGGGTCCTTCCGGCCTGTGCGACCAGATCGCTGGCCTTGCGTCCGGCAATCACCAGTTCGCCATCAAGAGCGGAAAAACCGGGCGGGATGGGACCAACGGGCTTCACGCGGCAAACCTTTCGGCAAGTTCGGCAGCAAGCGCGGTGCGATCGATTTTGCCATTGGGATTAAGCGGCATCGCCTCGCGCCAGTGAATGTGGTGCGGCTGCATGAAGGTCGGAAGCTCGCGTTGCAAGAGCTTGGTCAAGGCATCAGCGGCATCTTCGCCCTGCCCTGCCGCGCGGCGCACTACCAGATGCACGCTCTGGCCTAGCCGGGCATCCGACACACCAAGCGCGACTGCCTCGGCGACAAGGCCGGTGGCAAGCGCGGCGTCCTCAATTTCCTGCGGGCTGATGCGGTTGCCGGCACTCTTGATCATCGCATCACGACGCCCGGCGAAGTACAACAATCCGGCAGCATCGCGACGGACCCTGTCGCCCGACCAGACCGCGGTTCCGCCGTAGGATGATGCTGCGGGCGAGGGCCTGAAACGCTCCGCCGTGCGCGCAGCATCCTGCCAATAGCCTTGTGCAACCAACGGGCCACAATGCACCAGCTCACCTTCCTCATTATCGGCGGCGACCTCGCCCGCAGCATTGATGACCAAAACCTCGGCGAACGGGATCGCTCGCCCCATCGCGGTCGGATGCTGATCGACCAGCGCGGGATCGAGATAGGTCGAACGGAACGCTTCGGTCAGGCCGTACATCGGATAGAGCGCGGCCTTGGGAAAGAGCGCCCGCAGGCGATGGACCAGATCAGCTGTCAAAGCGCCGCCGCTGTTGGTCAGGCGACGCAGCGACGCGCGCGCCTCACCGGGCCAAGCGGCTTCGACCAGTTGCACCCAAAGCGGCGGCACAGCCGCAAGCGTGGTAACCCCGTGCCTTTCGCAGGCCTTGACGACATCTTTGGGAAACAGGAAATCGAGCGGGACAACGCAGCCGCCTGCATACCAGGTGGAAAGCAACTGGTTCTGCCCGTAATCGAACGACAGCGGCAGCACGGCCAGCGTCACATCATCATGCGCCAGCTTGAGGTAATGCGCCACGCTGACCGCTCCAAGCCACATGTTGGCATGGCTCAACATCACGCCCTTGGGGTTACCGGTCGAGCCCGAGGTGTAGAGGATCGCCGCAAGGGTCGCAGGATCGGCGTCCGACGGGCCGAGCGCGTCGCAGCGTTCGGAAAGCCGCAGCGCTTCGCCCTCTTCAAACAGGGTGCAGCCTTGCGGGACATCGCCAGCCTCGAGCGAGGCAAGCCGCGATGGTGTGCCGATCAGCAGCCTTGCGTCGCTATCGGCAAGAATATGCGCAATTTGCGCGCGTTTGAGCAGCGGATTGACCGGAACATGCACCAATCCGGCCCGCGCAGCCGCAAGCGGCAACAGGCAGGTCAGCTCGCCCTTGGCGGCCCAGCTTGCCACCCGCGCACCGGGTTCGGGCAAGATTTCGGCAAGCCACATCGCCAGTTGCCCGACGCGCTGTCGTAATGTGTGGTGATCAAGGGTCGTGTGCTTCAGAACGAGTGCGGGTGCCTTGCCATGCCCCAGCAGCCCAGCGCGTTCAGCAAGGTGATCAAGCGGCAAGGGCGTGGCATCAGGCATCATCGCAGCGCGGTATCACCATCGCGCGGATATATGGCAAGCGTTGAATGGTATGGGTCGCGCTGCACCGGAATGGCACTGGCACGCGGGCAAGCTTGCGCGCTTCGCCCCTCATGGCTAAGCGACGCGGCCACATGGTGCGCCCGCAGATATTTCAGGGGCGCGGCAAGGTTCATCGATGAGGATGACAAGGCTAGGGCAATGACAGATCTGGCAATCGACCGCGAACTCAAAGCCTTGATTGCCGATGTGCTGGGGATCGACGCGGCCTTGGCCGAGGCCTTCGAAGCGGATTCAGGGCTGTTCGGCCATTTGCCTGAGCTTGATTCGATGGCTGTTGCCGGGCTTCTGACCGAAATGGAAGACCGCCTTGGCATCGTGATCGACGATGATGATGTCGATGGCGCGATGCTGGAGACCTATGGCGGGTTGCTCGCCTTTGCGGAAGCCAAGCTGGCCGCTGCAGCCTGACAGGCAGGCGTCCTACCTCTCGAACAGGCTGACCAGCTCGACATGGGTTGACCAGCGAAACTGGCCGACCGGGCGCAGCTTTGTCAGCCGGTATCCGCTGGCCGTTAGCACCGCCGCATCGCGCGCCCAACTGGATGGATTGCAGCTGACATAGACAATCCGCGCCACCGTGCTCGCCGCCAGTTCGGCAACCTGTGCGCGGGCTCCTGCGCGGGGCGGATCGAGCAGCACGCCATCGAAGCGGTTGAGCTCGGCAGGTTGCAAGGGATTGCGGAACAGATCGCGGTGCATGGTGAAAAGCGCTCTGCCGCTGGCCGCAGCGGCCGCCTTGCACGCGAGGTGCGCAGCCCTGTCAGCCTCAACAGCGAGCACCTTGCGTTCTCGACCAAGACCAAGCGCAAACGTGCCAAGCCCGGCAAACAGATCAGCCATGGTGCCTGCGCCTGTCAGCCATGCATCCGCATCCGCGATCATGCGCGCCTCGGCATCGCGGGTGGCTTGCAGGAAAGCGCCCGGCGGCAGAGTAACAGGCACGCCTGACAGGGTAATTGTCGCAGGCACCGGCTCCCACACGGTTTCCGGCCCATAGCCCTGATCAATGGTGAGCCGTGCCAGTCGATGCTCGCGCGCGAAATCGAGCGCGGCCTCGGTCGGTCCCAGGCCATCGAGCGGAAAATTCGCAATGGCTACATCCACCCCCTGATCGGCCAGCGTGAGATCGATGCCCACCGCGCCTTTCGGGCCATGGCGGCCGACAAATCCGCGCAGTGGCACCATCAATTCCGCCACCCCCGCATCCAGCACCGGGCATTCGGCCAGATCGACAATCTGGTGCGATCCGGCCTGCCGATACCCGATGACAGCGCCCCTGGCCGTGCGCAGACCGTGCAGTCCTGCGCGGCGGCGCGCATGCGGTGGAGAGAGATGCACGGGGAAGATTTCAGCGGGTTCGACTTCCTGCCCCCTTGCCGCATTCAGCACCCGATCTGTCACGAACCGGGCAAGCGTGGTGTCATCGGCGTGTTGCAACTGGCACCCGCCGCAGGCTCCGAAGTGGCGGCAGGCGGGATCTACGTGATGCGGCCCGCGCGTAACGGCTCCAGCCTCGTCAACCTGATCGCCCGGCACTGCCTTTGCAACATGGCGGCCGCTGGCAGTAACCCCGTCACCCTTGGCGGCGAGGCGGATGATGGTTTCGCTGGTGCTGTTCACAGACAGGTCGCTAGCGCCTCGGATACCTTTTCGGCAAGCTCTGAAGGCGTGAAAGCTGATCCTGCCTTCCGCGCAGCTTCGCCGTGCAGCCACACCGCCTCGCATGCGGCGGTAAAGGGATCAGCGCCAGTTGCCATCCGGCTTGCCGCAATACCCGCCAGCACATCACCTGTTCCTGCAACCGAAAGCCAGCTTGATGCAGGCGGCGCGAGCGCGAGCCTGCCATCGGGCGCGGCAACCAAT
Organism: Erythrobacter sp.; assembly: GCA_046296075.1. Lineage (GTDB taxonomy): Bacteria > Pseudomonadota > Alphaproteobacteria > Sphingomonadales > Sphingomonadaceae > Erythrobacter. The sequence continues at coordinate 26,626 of JBKBMC010000020.1, forward strand.
GTGTCTGGCCCCTTGGCGATAATCACCATCCCGCTTGCCCGCGCCAGCGCTCCCACGGCTTCGCGACGATGCGGAGCGCTCACTCCGAAAGCCTGTGCCAGCGCGGCAAGCTCCCCATCATGCGGCGTCGCAAGCATCGGGCGATCAGCGGGCAGCATGGACGGTTTGAGCAGCATCAACGCATCGGCATCAAGCACCAGCGGCAGATTGCTGGCAAAGGCAGTTTGGAGCCGTGCACGGGCATTAGCTTCGCGCCCAAGCCCCTGCCCGATCAGCACAGCGGCAATGCGCTTGTCAGCGAGAGCCTCCTCAAGCGGCGCGGTCTCGCACACCAGTTCAGGCGGGGTGCAAGCGGGCGGCATGTCCCCGAGCAGCTTGACATAGCCCGCGCCCGCGCCTTGCGCGGCATGGGCGGCAAGCAGGCTTGCCCCGGGCATTGCGCCCGCAATAATCGTCAGCAGTCCCCGGCGATACTTGTGGCTATCGGCTGGGGGGACCGCAAGGTGCGGTTTGCCGATCAGCTGCGCTGCGCCATCAACCTCGGCAATCCCGATCGGGACAAGTCTCAGCTGACCCATGGCAAGCCTTCCGGGCAGGCTCCAATGTGCGAATTTCCATGCGCCCAACGCGAGCGTGAGGTGATAGCTCGGCAGCCCCCTATTGAGCGCTTCGCCGCTATCCGTCGCAATGCCGGATGGCAGATCGACAGCTATCCTGATGCGATGACGGGCCGCAAGCGCGCCAAGCAAACCCGCATGTTGATCCGACAAGGGCCGTGTAAGCCCTGATCCGAACAGGCAATCGACAAACACCTCGCCGCCGTGCTCAGCGGTTGTGGCCACCGCCCTGCCCCAACGCGCGCGCGCGGCGCGGGCAGCATCGGTTGCAGGCGCAAGCGGGGCGACTACCCGCACCGGATTGCCCGCTTCGGCAAGCCTGCGGGCAATCACATAGCCATCGCCGCCATTATTTCCCGGGCCGCACAAGACCGTAACCGCGCGCCCCGCCGCAACACGCCTGATCCATTCCGCTGCGCCACCTGCCGCGTGCTCCATCAGATCATCAACCGATATGCCCGCATCGAACAAAGCCTGCTCGGCGGCACGCATCTGGCTTGCCGACAAGACCTGCGCGCTGATCATCGCGCGACTGGCCGCATCAAGGCAGTTCCTGCGTTAGATATCGGCGAACACATGGGTTTCCGATTTCGCCCCCGGATGCGTGATTGCGCCGTAACGCGCCTTTCCGACGACCTGCTGGTAACGCCACAGAGCGCCCGACTGGTAGTCGTTGGTGCGCGGCTGCCAGGCCTTGCGCCGCTCGGCCAGCACGTCTTCGGACACGTTGAGTTCGATGGTGCCAGCTTCGGCATCGATGCTGATGATGTCGCCATCCTCGATCAGCCCGATGGGGCCGCCGTCGGCGGCCTCCGGGCAGACATGGCCGATGCAGAAGCCGCGGGTCGCGCCCGAGAACCGCCCGTCGGTGATCAGCGCGACCTTCTCACCCATGCCCTGCCCGTAGAGCGCAGCGGTGGTGGAGAGCATTTCGCGCATCCCGGGGCCGCCCTTGGGCCCTTCGTAGCGGATCACGATCACGCAGCCTTCGGCAATGTCGCGCTGTTCGACGGCGGCGAAGGCATCTTCCTCGCAATCGAACACCCGCGCCGGGCCGGAGAATTGCAGCCGCGCCATACCGGCGACCTTCACGATGGCCCCGTCAGGCGCGAGGCTACCCTTTAGGCCCACCACGCCGCCAGTCGGCGTGATCGGGGTCTTCACGTCGTAGAACACCTTCTGGTCGGGGTTCCAGGTGATTTCCTCAAGGTTCTCGCCGATGGTCTTGCCGGTGACGGTGATCGGATTGGGATCAATGAACCCGCCGTCAAGCAACGTCTTCATCGCCATATAGACCCCGCCCGCCTCGTGCATGTCCTTGGCGACATACTTCCCGCCGGGCTTCAAGTCGGCAATGTAAGGCGTTGATTTGAAGACTTCGGCAACATCGAACAGATCGAAATCGATACCGCATTCACTGGCCATGGCGGGCAGGTGGAGCGCCGCGTTAGTCGAACCGCCGGTGGCCGCCACCACGCGCGCCGCGTTCATGAAGGCCTCGCGGGTGCAGATGTCGCGCGGGCGCAGTTGGCGGGCGACCAGCTCCATCACCTGCTTGCCCGCCGCCACGGCAATATCGTCACGCGATCTGTAAGGAGCAGGCGCCATGTTGCTGTTGGGCAAGGATAAGCCAATCGCTTCGCCGACGCAGGCCATGGTGTTGGCGGTGAACTGGCCGCCGCATGCTCCGTGGCCGGGGCAAGCGACCTTCTCCAAGGCGATCAGCTCAGTCAGCGGACAATTGCCAGCGGCGAACTGGCCCACGGCCTCGAACACGTCGACAACGGTCACATCATTGCCGCGGTGCGTGCCGGGGAGGATCGAGCCGCCGTAGACGAAGATCGACGGCACATTCAGCCGCAGCATCGCCATCATCATACCGGGCAGGCTCTTGTCGCAGCCGGCGAAGCCGACAAGCGCGTCATAACAATGGCCCCGGACCGAAACTTCAACCGAATCGGCAATGATCTCGCGGCTGATGAGTGAGCTCTTCATGCCCTGATGGCCCATCGCGATGCCATCGGTCACGGTGATGGTGTTGAACCGGCGCGGGGTGCCGCCGCCTGCGATCACGCCCTCGCGGCAGATATCGGCCTGCGCGTTCAAAGTGGTGTTGCACGGCGCCGAGTCGTTGCCTGCGCTGACCACGCCGACGAAGGGCCGGTTGATCTCTTCCTCGGTCATGCCCATCGCGTAGTAATAGGAGCGATGCGGCGCTCGCTCCGGACCGACCGAAACGTGGCGGCTTGGGAGTTTGGACTTATCGAAACGCTGCGACATAAGATTTCCTGTGAGGGCCGGTTTGTGAAACCTCCCCTGCCTTCAGGTTAGCTTTGACGCAACCCTTTGCGCAACATCCGCCAACAAGGCTGCCCAGCGTATTTGATCCTGTGCGGTTTGGACAAGATCCTGCCGGATCTCGATTCCCAGGTAAGCCCGTCCATGCGCCTCGGCATGACGGTTCATGGTGTAATTGAGATCGCGCCCCGAATAGGGGAGGTTATCGCCGACGTTCAGCCCTTCCGCGGCAAGCATGGGGATCGCAATCCGCGCAGCGCGGTCATCCTGATTGTAGAGCACGCCCACCTGCCACGGGCGCTGTTCGTCGCGGCTAGCAAGGTGCGGGGTGAAGCTGTGGAGCGAGAGGATCAATGCCGGTTCGGCCTGCGCCAGCCATTGCTCCAGCGCGGCGTGATAGGGGCGGTGGAAGCGGTTGAGGCGCCCTTCCCTGTCCGCGCCGACATTGCCGGGGATCGGGTGC
>JBKBMC010000021.1:0-28665 GCA_046296075.1 Erythrobacter sp.
AGGATTTGCGAGGCAAGCCCAAGTCTCGCTCCCCTCCCGCGGGCGGGAGGGGTGAGGAATTATCATGGCAAGAGCCGCCATCCTTGAACAACCGGGCGAAGGCCTGACCATCGGCGAAGTTACCTTCGCCGATCCGCTCCCGCACGAAGTGCTGATCGACACCAAGGCCTGCGGGCTGTGTCATTCCGATCTGCATTTCATCGACGGGCATTACCCGCACGCCCTGCCCGCCATTCCGGGACATGAGGCAGCGGGCGTGGTGCGCGCGGTGGGCAGCGAAGTGAAAACAGTGAAACCTGGCGACCATGTCGTCTCGTGCCTTTCGGCATTCTGCGGGCATTGCGAGTTTTGCGTGAGCGGGCGGCTGGCCCTGTGCCTTGGCGGCGATACCCGCCGCGCCAAGGGGCAGGCTCCGCGCATGCTGCGCGCCGATGGTTCGCCCGTGGCGCAGATGCTCAACCTCTCGGCGCTGTCCGAACAAATGCTGATCCACGAACATGCCTGCGTCGCGATTGACAAGGATATGCCGTTTGACCGAGCCGCCGTGCTCGGCTGCGCGGTGACCACGGGCGCGGGCACGATCTTCAACGCCTGCAAGGTCGTGCCGGGCGAAAGCGTGCTGGTGGTCGGTTGCGGCGGGGTGGGCTTGGCGGCCATCAACGCCGCCAAGATCGCAGGCGCGGGCCAGATCATCGCGGCTGATCCGCTGCCCGAAAAGCGCGCGCTCGCCGAAACATTGGGCGCGACTCACACTATCGATGCGCTTGATCCCGATGCAGCGAAGCACATCATCGCGATCTCGCGCGGCGGGGTGCATTGGGGGATCGAAGCGGTCGGACGCCAAGCTTCAGCCGATCTCGCGGTCGCATCGCTGCGGCGCGGCGGGACGGCGGTGATCCTCGGCATGATGCCTTTGGATTGCAAGGTGGGCCTGTCGGCGATGGACCTGCTCGGCGGCAAGAAACTGATGGGCGCGCTGATGGGGATGAACCAGTTCCCCGTCGATCTGCCGCGCCTTGTTGATTTCTACCTGCGCGGGCTCCTTGATCTCGACACCATCATTGCCGAGCGGATCGGCCTTGATGAGGTGAACGAGGGTTTTAACAAGATGCGCAGTGGTCATGCGGCGCGCTCTGTGGTGGTGTTCGACTGATGACTGACGCACCGCAAATCGATTTCGACAAGGAAATGGTCGGCACTGTCGCAGTGACCGAGAAGGACGCGCTCGATCTCACCGCACTGACAAAATGGTTCGAAACCCATGTCGAAGGGTTTGCCGGCCCGATCAGCTACACCAAGTTCAAGGGCGGGCAATCGAACCCGACCTACCGGATTGACACGCCCGGCGCGTCTTACGTGCTGCGCCGCCAGCCTTTCGGCAAACTGCTGCCTTCCGCCCATGCGGTTGACCGGGAATACACCGCGATGACCGGGCTTTACCCCACTGGCTTTCCGGTGCCGCGCACTTATGGGCTGTGCGATGATCCGGAGGTGATCGGATCAAAATTCTTCGTGATGAGCATGGCCGACGGCCGGTCGCTGTGGAACGGGGCGTTGCCCGGTATGACCCCCGAGGATCGCCGCGCGCATTATCATGCGCTGATCGATACGATGGCCGAGCTCCACCTGCGCAAGCCGGACGAAATCGGCCTCGGCGATTACGGCAAGCCAACCGATTACTGCGCGCGCCAGATCACGCGCTGGACCAAGCAGTACAAGCTTTCCGAAACCGAGCACATGCCCAAGATGGAGCGGCTGATCGCATGGCTGCCCGAAACCATCCCGCCGCAGCACCAATCCAGCGTGGTGCATGGCGATTACCGGCTCGACAATGTGATCTTCCACAAGACCGAACCCCGGGTGATCGCAGTGCTCGACTGGGAACTCTCGACGCTGGGCGATCCGATTGCCGATTTCTCCTATCTCATGCTGAACTGGCACAATCCGGCGGATGGACGCGCGGGTCTGCTTGATCTTGATCTGGAAGCGCTCGGTATTCCTTCGCAGGATGAAGCGGTGGAGCGTTACGTCGCCGCTACCCAATTTCCCGTCCCGCCGATGGACTGGTATTTCGCCTATAACCTGTTCCGCCTCGCTGGCATCATGCAGGGCATCAAGAAGCGCGTGATCGACGGCACCGCATCCTCGGCCCACGCGCAGGCGATGAGCGACAGGGTCTATCCGCTGGTGGACCGCGCCTATGATTTCGCACTCGCTGCGGGGATGAGTGAGTAAGGGTTGTCGGCTTGGCGCGGGAGCGCTAGGCGCAGCGCCGTAACGACACCCGCGACGGAGCCACCATGACCGACAGCCTCATCACCTCCATCGAAGCCGCCTGGGAAAACCGCGCCGAGATTACGCCTGCAAGCAAGGACGTGGCCGAAGCGGTCGAACAAGCCCTCGCTTTGCTTGATAGCGGCGCAGCGCGCGTGGCCGAGCCTAACGGGAATGGGGGCTGGAAGGTCAACCAGTGGCTGAAGAAGGCGGTGCTCCTCAGCTTCCGGCTCAATGATAACGCGGTGGTGGATGGCGGCTGCGCCTCGACCCCGGCCTTTGACAAGGTGCCGCTGAAGTTCGCGGGATGGGACGATGCGCGTTTCCGTGAGGCAGGCTTCCGTGCGGTTCCGGGCGCGGTGGTGCGGCGCGGCGCCTTCGTTGCGAAGGGGGCAGTTCTGATGCCGAGCTTCGTCAATATCGGCGCCTATGTCGGCGAAGGCACGATGGTCGACACCTGGGCGACCGTCGGCTCCTGCGCGCAGATCGGCAAGAACGTGCACCTTTCGGGCGGTGCGGGGATCGGCGGCGTGCTCGAGCCGCTTCAGGCCGAACCCGTCATTATCGGCGATGGCGCCTTCATCGGCGCGCGCGCCGAAGTCGCAGAAGGCGTGCGCGTGGGTGAAGGAGCAGTGCTCTCGATGGGCGTTTACCTCGGCGCTTCGACCAAGATCGTCGACCGTGCGACGGGCAAGGTCTACATGGGCGAAGTGCCGCCCTATGCTGTCGTCGTTCCCGGCTCGCTGCCCGGCAAGCCGCTGCCCGATGGCACTCCGGGGCCGAGCCTCTACTGCGCCGTGATCGTCAAGACGGTGGACGCGCAGACCCGCTCCAAGACCGGGATCAACGAGCTGTTGCGGGATTGATCCCCAAACCCTGCGCCAAGGCGGCATCTGCCTGAAAACCCTCGCAGGATAGCAGCGGCGCCGCCGTATGATCCGTGATCGCTATGACATCATCCGTTCAACGCGGCCTTGCCGCGTTGAATGGCAGGACATTTGTGCAAAAAAGTGATAACATCATCCCTTCAATAGATTTGAAATTATCAAAGAGGGATATGTTAACATGGATCAAGAATCAGAAGAAACGCGCATTACAACAGATGATGCACGTGCTGGCGAAACATCAGGCCATATGCGGTATGTTTTGGGCATCAGCCTGGGGCTTGCAGTTATTGCGATGAGCATCGCATGGATTATTCCTGCTTTGATGGGAGCGGATTAATAGTTTGCAGCTGCCGCAATCGCCGCGTTATACTACCTGACTGAAAACACGCTCTAAGGCACAGCGATCCGCGTTTCGATCGGCGGCTGATCGGCAACGCTGCGCGCATGGCTTTCCGCATCGCGCATCACCCGCATGATGTTGCGGCTGGCAATCAGTTCGAGTTCGACCTGCGAATACCCACGCTTGGCCAGTTCGGTGAACAGCGCCGGGTAGCCGCTGACATCCTCCATGCCCACCGGGCCTGAGGGCATGCCGTCATAATCGCCGCCGATACCGATATGCTCGATGCCCGCGACCTTGCGGATGTGATCAATGTGATCGGCGACATCACTGAGCGGGCTTTTGGGTTCGGGATTGGCAGCCAGCCAGTCCTTGAGCGCGGCTTCGGCTGCGGCCGGATTGCCAAGGTGCTCCACGCGCAGTCGCGCCACCTCGCCCGCGCGCCGCGCATTCCACTGGCGCAGCTTTTCGTTGATGAAGCCGGGCAGCGCTACCACCATGATGACCCCACCATTATCGGGCAGGCGTCGGAGCACGCTATCGGGCACATTGCGCGGATGGCCAGCAATCGCCCTTGCCCCGGAATGGCTGAAGATCACGGGCGCGCGCGCCACATCCAGCGCATCATGCATCACCTTCTCGCTCACGTGGCTGAGATCGACCAGCATGCCGATGCGGTTCATCTCGCGCACTACATCCTTGCCGAAATCGGTCAGGCCATTGTGCTTGGGGCTATCCGTCGCCGCATCGGCCCACGGCGTGTTGCTGTTGTGGGTGAGCGTCATGTAGCGCGCGCCCATCGCATAGAACTGCCGCAGCACGCCAAGGTTCGATCCTATCGAATAGCCACCTTCCATCCCGAGCAACGAGGCGATCCGCCCTTCCGCCATCGCTGCCTCGACCTGCTCGGCAGTTTCGGCATAGCGCATGTCAGCGGGATAGCGCGCGATCAGCCGCTTGGTGACATCGATCTGCTCGATAGTCTGCTGCACGGCCGCCGCTTCATTGGCATTGTGCGGGACATAGACCGACCAGAACTGCGCGCCGACCTTGCCAATCTTCAGGCGGTTGAGATCAGTATGCATCGCTTCGCGCTCGCCTTCGGGGCTGGCAGCAGTCAGAGTGTCGGTGAAGTCGAAATCATTGATCTGGTTGTTATAGCGCGAGCGCAATTGGCCCGGGGTGTCATTGTGCCCGTCAAACACGGGCGCGGCTTCCAGCGCGGCACGCGCGGTGGCGGCTGCTTGTTCCTCAGTGATGCGCTGCGCCCCGGCAGGCGCTGCCAGCATCAGTGCGAGAGTGAGAGCAAGTGCGGCGCGCTGTGAGGTGGCTTGCATGCGTGGATGAACTCCCGATAAGGCGGCCCGAGAGCCAGGAAAGGCAAACTCCATGAGCGATAGCGCGCAAATACTCATCGAACAATTGCGGCTTTCGCCCCATCCCGAAGGCGGGTGGTATCGAGAAACTTGGCGGAGCGCACCGGGTCCGGATGGACGCGCCGGCGGCACGGCGATCCTGTTCCTGCTCAAGGCCGGTGAAGCCTCGCATTGGCACCGCGTGGATGCGGACGAGCTGTGGCTGTGGCAGGGCGGCGATCCGCTGGCCTTGAGGATTTCCGCCACTGATACAGGACCAGTCGAGGTGACCATGCTGGGCGGCGATGTCGTGGCGGGTGAAAGCTTGCAGGGGCTTGTCCCCAACGGCGCATGGCAGGCGGCGCATTCCACCGGGACCGGCACGGCAGGCTATACGCTGGTATCCTGCGTGGTCGTCCCTGGCTTTGATTTTGCCGGTTTCACGCTCGCCCCGCCGAGCTGGGAGCCGGGCGTATGACGCGCACCATCCTGCGCTGGGTGTTGGCGGCGTTCTATCTCGTGGCAGGGATCGTCCACCTGGTGAAGCCAGCGCCTTTCCTGACCATCACTCCTGCATGGGTGCCAGCACCCGAAGCCGTGGTGCTGCTAACAGGGGTTGCAGAAATCGCAGGCGCACTCGGCCTGATGCAGCCCTTTTCGTCACGGCTGCGGCACTGGGCCGGATGGGGCCTTGCGCTCTACGCGCTGTGTGTCTGGCCCGCCAATATCCATCACTTTGCGCTCGATATGGCACGCCCCGATGGTGGGTTGGGTCTGGCCTATCATGTCCCGCGGATGGTGGCGCAGCCGGTAATCATCTGGCTGGCGTGGTGGGTCAGCCGGGACGAGAAAGGCGGCTCGACCCGGCCCTGACCGGAACACAAAGCGGCGCGCAGGACGCAACCGCCCTGCACGCCGTTTGGCTTGCGCTTGCCCCGCGCAGGAGCAAGCCGCAGATCAGCTCAGATGCTTCGAGACGGCAGCCGTCATCTTGAACATCGAGATCTGGTCCTTGCCGATCACCGCGCCAAGCTTGGCATCGGGGTTGATCTGACGCTTGTCCTTGGTGTCCTGCAGGCCATTGGCCTTGATGTATTCCCACACCTTGGAGGTCACTTGGGCGCGGGTCATCGGACCCTTGCCAATCACCGCCTCGAGATCGGCGGAAAGCTGCACCGGCTTTTGCAGTGCGTTGGTTTTCGTAGCCATGGTATTCTCCCTACTTGCACGAAATCTTACAGCAATTCCTCATCATCCTCCCAGTCATCTTCGGATGAGCCGGTAAAAGGTGCATAAAGCAAAGCGCAGGCGGTGACATTACCTTCCAGCGCGGCGATGAGATCGGCGCGGCTTGCTCCCGGCATCAGGATGAGCGGGAGCTCGCTCGCAAAAATCTGAAAAACAAAATGCTTCTGCTCGCCAGGGGCAGGCGCAGGCAGCAGCCATTCGGAGTTGCCGCGCGCGTTCTTGCCGGTGCGCGGCGGCACTTCCCCCTCAAGCAGCTTGCCGCGCTGTCCGGCCAATCCCCATACCAACCAGTGGCAGGCGGGTTCGGCAGCGGTGGTGGAAGCTTCCTCCACGATAATGATCAGTTCCTGCGCTGCGGCAGGCGGTGCGCTCCATTCGAGCGGCGGGGCAACAGCGTCTTCTTCCTCAGCGGTGAAGCTGGGATCAAGCTCCTCTCCGGCGCGGAATGCCGGGCTCGTCAGCGCAAACCCGCCGCGTGCGAAAGTGGCAGCAGAACCAAGCCGCGCAATCGCCAGTCCCGCATGGCGGGCCGCAGGCGGCAGGGCCGATCCAAGAAACTCCGGAAAATCAGGCATGATTCTGTCTTTTCATTTGGCCTGTGCTAGTCCCAAGCTGCGCCCGAGACGAGAGAGCAGAAGCGCTTTTGCTCCGGTTTCTGCGGAAAAGTGCGCGCATCGGCCCAAAAATCGACTTTGCGAGGCGATTTTTCCCATTGCCTGCTGCATGTTGCGCTTGCGCTCGTGAAATCGCTAGTGCAACATCAAGACACTGGAAACAATGGATTTCCTACTCTCACACATCGGTTTGCATCACTTTTCCCTGGAGCCTGCAAAAAAATGAAGGTCGCACGCGTCACTTACTCCCGCGCGCTCGTTTCCGCGCTTGCCCTTGCCCTTGCTGCCTGCGGTGGTGGCGATGGTTCGGTTTCTGGCGGATCAATCACGCCGCCAACGGCCACGCCGAGCCCCACACCTACCCCAAGCCCGACACCGACACCTGCAGCATGTTCGCTGCGTTCGCAGCAGGATGCGGTGAACGCGCTGCTTAACGAATGGTACCTTTTCCCGAACTTGCTGGCCACGGTGAATCCGGCTGATTTCACCACGCTGCAAAGCTTCATTGATGCTCGCGTTGCCCCGGCACGCGCGCAGAACCGGGATCGCGGCTTCACCTTTGCGACCTCGATCGCCGAAGAAACCGCACTGATCCAGAGCGGATCGAGCGCTGGCTTCGGGATTCGGCTCGGGTTTGATTCCTCCGCTGGTCGGCTGTTCGTGGTGGAGGGATATGAAGGCACGCCGGGCTTCACAGCGGGGCTGGATCGCGGCACCGAAATCCTCGCGATCGGCACCACTTCGGCAAATCTACAGACTGTCTCCAGCCTGTTTGCTTCAGGAGGCGCGCAGGCCGTGTCCAATGCGCTGGGTCCGAATGACGAAGGTGTCACCCGCGTTCTGCAATTCCGTCCGCGTGGCGGCACGGTGACGGAGCGCAGCGTGACCAAGACTGCGTTCTCTCTAGATCCAGTGTCCGATCGCTACGGCTCGCTGATCCTCGACAATGGTGGGACGAAGGTCGGCTATCTCAATCTGCGGACCTTCATTGTCGAAGATGCGCAGCGCCAGATGCGCGAAGCATTCGGCCAGTTCCGCAGCGAAGGCGTGACCCAGATCATCATCGATCTGCGCTATAATGGCGGCGGTCTCACATCGAGCGCGGATATCCTCGGCGATCTGCTGAGTCAGGGCCGGGTCGGGCAGCTATGGGCCCGTGTGCTGTGGCGGCCGGAAAAGGACTCGCAGAACCGCTCGCGCAACACCTTGGCCGAACCCAATGCGATCAATCCGACCCGCATCGCCTTCATCACTACTGGCGCGTCCGCCTCGGCCAGCGAAGTCGTCATCAACTCGCTGCTGCCTTATGTGGGGAACAACATCGCACTGATCGGCACCAACACCTTCGGCAAGCCGGTGGGTCAGGCTGCCTTCGATTTCGCGCAATGCGATCTGCGGATCCGCCCCGTAAGCTTCCAGACGGTCGATGCCAACGGGCGCGGCGATTACTTCAATGGCCTTGCCAGCATCATGCCCAACACCTGCCGCGCCAATGACGATATCAGCGCGGCCTTGGGCGATCCGAACGAGGCTTCGATCCGCACCGCGCTCGATTTCCTTGCCGGGCGCTCGTGCACACCGATTGTCAGCAGCACCGGGACGATGTGGAAAATGCAGCAAAGCCGCGACATGCTGATATCTCGCGATCCCAGTGCTGCACAGATCGAACTGCCCGGCCTTTTCTGACGGGAAAGCAACCCGAGGGGCTGCATTCAAAGCCCCTCGGGCACCGTCTCGAAAGCGGGGATGGATCCCAGATCCACCCAGTCTTGTTTGCTCTTGGTGTAGCAATGGAAGGCGGGACTGAGGCCCGAAGTATCGTCAAGCGTTCCGGCCTTGATGAACATCATGCCGGGCGGGCTGTCGACACGGGTGAACACAGGCGAACCGCAGGTGTTGCAGAACTGGCGACGCACTGTCGCGCCGCTGTCACCGGTGTCATTATAGGTCGTTACCTCGCCGGCGATCTCCACCGCGCCTTCCGGCACGCCAATGATGATCGAGAGCGCACTGCCCGCCTGCCGCTGACAATTTTTGCAATGACAGGTGACGCACAGCAGCGGCTCGGCATTGAGTGTGTAGCGGATCTTGCCGCACAGGCAGCCTCCGGTGTGGATCATGTTACCGTCCCCCTCCCCTTGTTCGCGGCTCAGGGCGCTGCGTCGCCGGTGAAGCCCTGCTTGTCGGTATAGCCGCATCCGGCGAGATTATCTTCACCCAGTTTGACAGTTGCCGTGAACGGATAGGTGCGATCGCTCATACCGTCGCTGCATTCGCCGGGGGTGACAGTGATGGTCACGTCAGAGCCATCGAGCTTGCCCGAAAAGCCCAGCCCGTTGTTACCGGCAAAGCGGCTTACCTCGAAGACGCTACCCTCGGGATTTTCCGGGTTGTTATAGGTCGCGACATCATCGTCAATCGTGATCCCCCAGAAAGGTTCGGTGCCTGACAGGCTGATCACCTCTTCGGACGTGATGCCATCGAACGGAGGTGCCTCCTCGGTGGTGATGCCCTCTTCCCCCTGCGGTGAGCAGGCGGTCAGCAGCATCACGGATGCAAACGCTGCGACAATGTGGCGGGTGGGCTGGAACGGCGTTGACATATGATTTCTCCCCCTCGGTCAGGGCGCCAGTCTAGCCCGCACCGGCAGGCCGTGTCACCCCCTGCTACACCGTGGAACCATGACGCGGCGCAACGGTTAGAAGCTCCATGCACTGCGAACCCACCCGCGCTGCCGGCCTTGGCAGGCTTGCCGAATTCTTGCCGCGCGCAGGCCGCTTCTATGCCGAGCATCGCAACAGCGACGAAGGCACAATGGGCACCGCGCGGCGCAATGTGTCGCAACTTTCGCCCTGGCTTCATGCCGGTTTGCTGGGCGAGACCGAAGTGGTTGATTCTGTGCTAGGCCAGCATTCCCCGCGCACCGCCGAGAAGTTCATCGCGGAAGTGTTCTGGCGCATCTATTTCAAGGGGTATCTCGAACAGCGCCCGTCGGTGTGGGTGAATTACCTCGCCGGACGCGATCACGCACTCGCCGCTGTCGAAGCAAATGCCGGGCTGGGGAAGGCCTATAGCGAAGCGACAGAAGGCCGCACCGGCATCGCCGCCTTCGATCACTGGGTGCGCGAGCTGATCGAGACCGGCTATCTCCATAATCACGCGCGGATGTGGTTTGCCAGCATCTGGATCTTCACGCTCCGGCTCGATTGGCATCTCGGCGCGGACTTCTTCCTGCGCCATCTGATCGACGGCGATGCGGCATCGAACACGCTATCGTGGCGCTGGGTCGGCGGACTCCATACCAAGGGCAAGCATTACCTCGCGCGGGCCGACAACATCGCGCGCTACACCGCGCAGCATCCGCAAGGGCCGCTCAAAGCAGCAGGTCTGATCGAGGATGCCGAACCGCTGCAAGAGCCTGTCGATCACCCGCGCACCGCGCTTGACCTGCCCCGCGCGATCACCGCTGCCGATCTGGCGGAGCCTTTCGCCCTGCTGCTGCATGACGAAGCCGCCCACGCCGCCCCGCTTGATCTGCCCGCGACGCCCGCTCTGGTCATTGGCGCCACACGCGCCGGCGCCCGTTCGCCGGGCGGGGCTTCGCACCTCGCACAGGCCTTTGCACAAGGCGCAGTGGCAGGCGGAGTCGCCCAGGCCAGCGCACGGTTCGGCTGTCCATCCATCACATGGGGAGCGGGCGCGAACTTCCCCGAAGTGCTGGCAGGGCACGAGGTTGCGCGCATTGCCGTGCCGTATCTGCCGCAGGGCTGGAGCCGGGATGCCCTGTGGCCCGAACTCGCGCCCTTTGCCGCGAAAGGCCGCATCGTCACCCTGCTGCCCGCCTTGTCACGCGCCACATGGCCGCATGCGCGCGCAGGGTTTTTCGGGGTGGCAAAACAGATCGAGACCGTGCTCGCCGAATGCGGGATAACCGGCAGCACAACCGCCACCGGATAGCCCGCTCGCAGGGAAAGTCAGATCACCTTGTCAGGGGGCGTATCATGGCGGTGGCGTTCCGCCTTGCCGAACACCCGCTCAAGCCGTTCAACCATCGTGCCCGCCGCAATCCGTGCCGCCGCATCGACATCAGCCGCCTTGCCGGTAACGCTGATCGGCTTGCCGCCGCGCGGGCGCGCCTCGATCATGCAATGCTTGTCATCCGCGCCATGCTTGCGCCCGTTCACATCGGTGACATGGACTTCGACCCGGGTCAGCCGGTCTTCAAACCGCGCAAGGCGGTGGCGCACCTGATTTTCGATGCGCGTGGCAACCTCTTCGGTTCCCATCACTGAAGAATCAGTGTTGAACTGGAACTGCATGGTGCTCATGGGGCGTGTCTCCTCTCTTATGGTTTTTTCGTTACCCAAGAGGAATATGGGCCGTGCATGCCCCGCTTTCCAGCGAAATCGGATGAGCCGGATGCCAGGCGGGCTAAGCGTCGGCCTCGGCTGCGACGGCGGCTTCAGCCGCACGGCGATCGGCGCGTTCGCGATCCGCCTTGACGCGCCCTTCAGCCGTGCTGCGCGCCAGTTCGGCCAGCCCGCGCCAGCTCTTTTCAGAGCGCAATTCGCGGTGGCGGACATTGTCGAGCGTGGCAGCTTCGGCGAGCGCCAGCGCTTCATCGGCCCGTTCGCTGCAAAATTCATAGGAGTGAAGCATTGCGAAAGGCCCTTGTGCAAGAGGAGTGAGGAGAGGCGGTATTCGGTACCCACGGCGAAAGGGAGCGCCGCAGCCTGCGACGCCCCCTTCACCATGATGCAGGATCAATCAGCCATCGACAGGTTGATCGCGCTTTCCTTGCCATTACGACCCTTTTCGAGATCGTAATTGACGCGCTGGTCCTTATCGAGCGAGTGCATCCCGGCTGCCTGCACGGCAGTGATGTGCACAAAGCTGTCGGACGAGCCATCATCCGGCTGGATGAAGCCATAGCCCTTGTCGGAATTGAAGAATTTTACGGTGCCAGTCTTGGCCATGATACGTTCCTTTCAAGAACGAGTGGGTTGCCCACCGGCACAATGCAGGTGGGAAGTGCGTCGTATCGTTGGATGAAAGGAAGTCGTCGTCTGGTTAACGCCGGGGCCGGATAGCTTGGAAGCCAGATGGCAAGCGGCGAGGCACAAATTTCGAAGTCCGTCGCATATTTCGACGTCAGCATCAGGGCATGTAGCACAGCTTTGCCCGATCACCTAATCGTGCCCGCAATGCCCGGTTTGCGGTGCGGTGGCGGAGCGGGTGCCAAACGCCCGCTTCGCCCCTTGTGTGCGGTTCCGAAACGGCGGCTGCGCGCGAATCGTGCAACGCGCTGATGCCCTGCTCGTTCAGCCAAGCCGCCTCCAAGCTTTCTGTTGGAGACAATTGAGACACTGTCTTGGACAGAAAAACCTGCCTTCCGAAGGGACCGGTGGGCGTGCCGGACGCGGTGCGGGGCAAGTGTGTGGATTGGGCGCGGGTCATCGCGGGAGGATGACTGAGCGTGGGGGAGTAGGAAAGAGGTTGGCATTTACGCCGCCCGCCGCCCTCGGCTAGACTCTCGCCATGTCACCCGTGACCATTCTGATTGATGCTGACGCCTGCCCGGTCAAGGACGAGATCTACCGCGTCGCCATGCGCTTCCGCGCCGAGGTGCGCGTGGTCAGCAACGCCCCTTTCCGCATTCCCGACAGCCCGCGGGTGAAGCGCGTGGTGGTGAGCGATGGCTTCGACGCCGCCGACGACTGGATCGCCGAGGCCGCCGATGCCCGCTCGGTCGTGATCACCGGAGACATCCTGCTCGCCGAACGCTGCCTGAAAGCCGGCGCACGGGTGCTGAAACACAATGGCGAGGAGTTTACGCCTGCCAGCATCGGCGGCGCGATCGCGACCCGCGCAATCATGGCGGACCTGCGGGCCGGGATGGACGGGGTCGGGGGTGGGCCTGCGCCGTTTAGCAAGGCGGATCGGTCGCGGTTCTTGCAGGCGCTGGACCGGGTGCTGGTTGGGATGGGGTGAGGTAAAAGGGGGAGGGAACGGGGGTTCAAAAGTAAGCACGAGCCCAAAGCGCGGATTGAGTTAAAGAAATGATGCTATTACAGTTCTCGTATTGGAAGATTATTGGGGCAGCGAATGGAGACCTTCGACTTCCTTCTGGCTCGACCAATTGCACTCTTTATTGTGCTTTCCATTGGGGCAGCACTGGGGATGGGTGTTGAGCGCATCACGGCGCATTTTGATAGAGAACAGCGCAAGGCCTATTGGCGGAAGCGCAACAGCGCCAAAAGGCGAACAGAGCCAATTCCGACCCAGCGACGCCACCCCACGCTGGAGTCCGCAGATCTTGCTGCCGAGCAACTCAAGATCGTAAGCAAAGCTGAGTTTGCCCAACGTCCATTATTGAACCGTTCGGAAGCAGTAGTCTTTTCCGCACTCGATAAAGCCGTGATCGCGCGCAACTCGGGTTGGCAAGTTATGGCGCAGGTCAGCCTTGGCGAATTCATCGCAAGCCCGGATAAGAACGCATATCTTGCAGTGAATTCAAAGCGTGTCGACTTTGCACTCATGGACGACAAATGCTGTGTGCGCCACACTCTGGAGTATCAAGGGAAGGGCCATCATCTCGGCAATAGTGCAGCTGCCCGCGATGCCGTAAAGCGAGAAGCTCTTCGCAAGGCAGGGATAGGATACCACGAGATAGTTGCGGGACACACGACGCCGAGCGAGCTCAGAGCGTTGGTTGAGAAGCTCGTCCCGGAGCGGTAAGATATTGTATTACATTTTCAAAGGCCTGGCCCGAGGTTCTTGATAGGGGAAGCGCCCCCTCTGCGTCTCCCTTTCTTCTCTGCGTCTCTGCGCGGAACCCTGCATGGGCGCAGGCGAGCGCCAGCGCTTCGGATCTGCTGCGCCTACCCCTTCACCTTCGAAGGTCACCCGCTCCTTGTATGGGGATCGAGCAGCAAGCCCCTTCCCAAGGGGGAAGGGGTTGGGGATGGGGGTTCGGCGCCCGATCCCTTGCTCTGCCCGCACGGCGTGGAGCCCCCCCCCCCGGCCCCTCCCCACGGGGAGGGGAGTTCCCCCGCATTGACACTGCCCCCCAACAGGCCCACGCCTACCAGCGGGGCATTTCGCCCCGTGATCGGAAAACCTCATGGCCAAGGGCCAACAGAAGAAGAGCCGCGAAGCGCGTAAGCCCAAGGCGGACAAGGGACCCAAGCAGAACGCCAGCCAGCCCAGCCTCAAAGCTGGCGCGATCAAGGGGCTGGAGAATATGAAGAACAGCTAAGGCGCGTATCGGCGCGTTTGCCTTTTGCGTTCCGGCAGGTCAGGACAGGGCATGACTGATCTTCGCACCCCCGCTCCGTTCCTCGCTCCATGCCTTGCCGTGGCACTTGCTGCGCTGGCGGGGTGCGCCTCGCCGGGCGGTTCCGAAGCGCCCGTTCCGCTTGCGGCGGCCGAGAATGATGCGCAAACCCGCTTCATGGCCGCGCTCGCGCGCCATTGCGGCAAGGCCTATGCGGGCCGCCTTGTCTCATCCGATGCGGCCGATGCCGATATGGTCGGCCGGGCTATGGTGGTGCATTTCCGCGAATGCTCGCCCACCCGCATGGCGATCCCGTTTCATGTTCAGGAGACAGACGGGACATGGGACCGCTCGCGCACCTGGCTCATCACCCGGACCGATGCCGGGCTGCGGCTGAAGCATGATCACCGCCATGAAGATGGCTCAGCCGATGCGGTGACGATGTATGGCGGGGACACGGCGCAAGGCGGCAGCGCAGGGGCGCAGGTTTTCCCGGTGGATGAGACAAGCATCGCGATGTTCCGCGCCAATGGCCTCACCGCGTCGGTTACCAACGTCTGGCAGGTCGAGGTGACGCCTGCGATCTATGCCTACCAACTGAGCCGCGCAGGGCGGTTGTTCCGGGTGGAGTTTGATCTCACCCGCCCCGTTGACCCGCCGCCCGCGCCGTGGGGGTGGTAAGCGGTTGAAGGCCCCTGCCCGCCCCCTCCCGATGCAGAGAAGGGGCCGGGTCAGGCTCTAGTCGTGCTCGCGGTTTCCGGCTCCGACATAGAGCTGGTTGCCCACTTCGCGGAACTTGGCGCTCATTTCCTGCATCCCCTTTTCCGCTTCCTCTGGCGAGGCGGCGATAAAGGTTTCGGGCGCGGCATTCTGCTTGGCGGCGAAGTCGCGCACTTCCTGCGTGATCTTCATCGAGCAGAATTTCGGCCCGCACATCGAGCAGAAATGCGCCGACTTCGCGCCTTCCGCCGGGAGCGTCTGGTCGTGGTATTGCTCGGCGGTTTCGGGGTCGAGGCTGAGGTTGAACTGGTCGCGCCAGCGGAACTCGAAACGCGCCTTGCTGAGCGCATCGTCGCGGACCTGTGCCGCCGGGTGGCCCTTCGCCAAGTCGGCGGCGTGGGCAGCAAGCTTATACGTCACCACGCCGACCTTCACGTCGTCACGGTCGGGCAGGCCGAGGTGCTCCTTGGGGGTGACGTAGCAGAGCATCGCGGTGCCGTACCATCCGATCTGTGCCGCGCCGATGCCGCTGGTGATGTGGTCATACCCCGGCGCGATGTCAGTGACGAGCGGCCCGAGGGTGTAGAAAGGCGCTTCGCCGCAGGCCTCGAGCTGCTTTTCCATGTTCTGCTTGATCTTGTGCATCGGCACGTGGCCGGGGCCTTCGATCATCACCTGCACGTCCTGCTCCCAGGCGCGCTTGGTGAGTTCGCCAAGCGTGTAGAGCTCGGCAAATTGCGCTTCGTCATTGGCGTCGCGGATCGATCCGGGGCGCAGGCCATCGCCCAGTGAATAGGCGATGTCATAGGCCTTCATGATTTCGGTGATCTCGTCGAAATGCTCGTAGAGGAAGCTCTCCTTGTGGTGGGCGAGGCACCACTTCGCCATGATCGAGCCGCCGCGGCTGACGATCCCGGTGACGCGCTTGGCGGTCATCGGGATATAGGGCAGACGCACGCCTGCGTGGATGGTGAAGTAATCGACGCCTTGCTCTGCCTGTTCGATCAGGGTGTCGCGGAAGATTTCCCACGTCAGCTCTTCCGCGATGCCGCCGACCTTTTCCAGCGCCTGATAGATCGGCACGGTGCCGATGGGCACGGGCGAGTTGCGGATGATCCATTCGCGGGTATCGTGGATGTTGCGGCCCGTCGAGAGGTCCATGATCGTGTCCGCGCCCCAGCGGGTCGCCCACACCATCTTGTCGACTTCCTGCGCCACGTTCGAGGCGACGGCGGAATTGCCGATATTGGCGTTGATCTTGACGAGGAAATTGCGCCCGATTGCCATCGGTTCGCTTTCGGGGTGGTTGATGTTGTTGGGGATGATCGCGCGGCCGCGCGCGACTTCGCTGCGAACGAATTCGGGGGTGATGACATCGGGGATTTCCGCACCCCAGCTTTCCCCGTCGCGCACCAGATCCTTGGCCATCTCGCGCCCGAGGTTTTCGCGCTCAGCCACATATTCCATTTCCGGCGTGATGATGCCTTTGCGGGCATAGTGCATCTGGCTGACATTCATGCCGGCACGCGCGCGCAGGGGCCGCTTCACGGCATTGGGGAACTGCGGGACGCCGCCCGAACGATCAGGGCCAAGCTGGCCGTTGTCTTCGGGCTTCACTTCGCGCCCATCGTAAGCTTCGACATCGCCGCGCGCCATGATCCAGTCGCGGCGCAGTGGGGCAAGGCCAGCGTTGATGTCGATATGGGCGGCAGGATCGGTGTAGGGGCCGGAGGTGTCATAGACCCGCACGCTGGGTTCGCCGCCTTCCAGATCAATCTCGCGCATGGCGACGCGGATGCCAGAGCCGGTGCGCGCGCCGACATAGACCTTGCGGCTGCCACGGATCGGCCCGGTGGTCACGCCGATTTCGACGGGGCTGTTGATGTCGGCCATTACTGCTCTCTCCTCAAGGCGGATAGAGCGCGGGCGCATTGGTACAAACGACCAGCCCACTCCCTCCGCCGATGCTAATCGGTTCAGGTTCGACGGGTCGTGGGGTGCTTACACCCACCTCTCAGCCTCAGCAGGCTCCCCGGGGATATGCTTGTTTTAGAAGCTTTGCCGGAGGCTGTCGAGTGGCCCTATGCGGCCGCGCGCTATTCAATCACCCGGCCGCGCACCATGACGAAGCCGACCTTCTCAAGCACCGTCACATCGGCCAGCGGATTGCCGTCCACCGCGATGATATCCGCCGAATAGCCGGGGGCGAGACGGCCGATCTCGCTTTCCATGCCGAGCACCTTGGCCGCGACGGTTGTGGCGCTGGCGAGCACTTCGCGGTCGGTCATGCCCTGTTTCTTCATCAGCGCCAGTTCCTCGCCATTGCGGCCGTGCTGGTACACGCCAGCGTCGGTGCCGAAAGCGACCGTCACGCCATATTGGCGGGCACGGCTGACCAGCGAGGCCATCAAGGGTTGAACTGCCCTGATCTTGTCCTCGACCACGGGCGTGTAGACGCCCTTGCCCAGCCCTTCAGCCACGCCCTCGAGCGCCATGAGGGTCGGCACCAGCACGGTGCCATTGGCCTTCATCGCTTTGGCCGCAGCTTCATCGAGATAGGTGCCGTGTTCGATCGAATCGATCCCGGCTTCGGCGGCCTGCTGGATCCCACGTGCGCCGTGCGCATGGGCCATCACCTTGAGGCCGAGCGAGTGCGCAGTGTCGGCAATCGCTTTCATTTCGGCTGGGGTGAAATGCGCTTCAAGCCCGCGCCCCTGCTGCGAGAGCACGCCGCCGGTGGCAGTGATCTTGATCACGTCGGCGCCGTTCTGGCTCGCAAGCCGCACCTTGGCGGCGCATTCGACCACACCCGTGCAGGTGAAGCCGGAATCGAGCAGTTCATTGACCTCGGAACGGAAGCCATTGACGTCGCCGTGGCCGCCGATGATCGCCAGCGCCGGGCCAGCGGCAACAATGCGCGGCCCCGGTACCAGGCCCTCGGCCGTTCCGCGCCTGAGAGCAAAGGCCGTATCGCGCCCGCTGCCAGCCTCGCGCACCGTGGTGAACCCGGCGAGCGCGGTGACCCGCGCGTTCTTCGCGCCGACGACCACGCCCCATTCGTCCGGCTCCACCGCTTCTTTCCAGAAATCGCCACCGGGATCGCCGGTGAGGTGGGTGTGCAGATCGATGAGGCCGGGGAGGACGGTTTTCGATGACAGGTCGATCTCGCGGTCGGCGGTCACGGCCCCGTGGCCGGGGGTGATCGCAGCGATCCGCCCGTCAGTGACAAGGATCGTCGCAGGCCCGGTCGGCTGACTCGCCGCGTCGCTGATCACGCTGCCCGCGCGAATGGCGACGGTTTCGGCCAGCGCAGGCGCGCCCGCCACGGTAGCCGCCGCAGCGCCCAGCGCTGCCAGATTTCTGATCCAGTGCTTCATGTAATTTTCCCCTCTGCCCGTTCACGATGCGCGCTTGTCCGTGTGCTGGCAAGCTTCCTTGTGCTTGCTCACCCTGGTAGCCGGATTTGCCTTTCACGGCATGCTCGTTATGGGATGGGCGGCACAACCCGTCTCGCTGAACCCAACGACAAGGGAATATTGCACATCATGAACCGGCCCGTTTTTGCCGCCGCCCTGCTTGCATCCGTCTCGCTTGCCGCATCCGCCGCCTACGCCCGCCCGATGACGCCCGAGGATGTCGCCCGCATCCAGAGCCTCGGCAGCATGGCCATTGCCCCCGATGGCAGCCGCGTGGCCTTCACCACCGCCAGCCTGCCCGATGTGACCACGGGCGAGAAAGACGGCACGACGCGGCAGGTGCTCAAGATCGCGACTGCGCCCGATGTGGCTCGCGCGTTCCTGCCCGAGGATATCAATCCCGGCAGCATCGCCTTTTCGCCCGATGGCACCATGGTCACGTTCCTGTGGGCCAAGGGCGAGGACAAGCGCAGCGTCTGGGGCGTGCCGGTCGATGGCGGTGCCTATCGCAAACTCGCGGGTCTGAAGGACAGCCATGTGCGCGCCTACCGCCTCAGCCCGGATGGCAGCATGGTCTATATGCTCACCGATGCTGCGGTGGATGATCAGCGCGACACCCAGAAAAAGGCCGGGTTCGATGCGCGGGTCTACGAGGAAGAGATGACGATGGCGCGGATGTTCGCCGCGCGGATCGGGGCGGATATGGATGCCTCGCCCAGCCAGATTGCCGTGCCCGGCCATGTCAGCGCCTTCCGCCTGACGCCCGATGGCAAGGCGGCGATCATCGAAACCGCGCCGACCCCGCTGGTGGATGACAGCTATACCAGCAAGCGCGTCAACGTGTTCGATCTCGCCAGCGGCAAGGTGCGCGCCGTGGTGGAGACATTGGGCAAGATCGACGATGTCGAGATTTCACCCGATGGCAAGCAGCTCTCGCTGATTGCCGGGGTTGACCAGCATGATCCCGCGCCCACCACGCTGCATCTGGTGGATGTGGCGACCGGCACATTCCGCGCGCTCAACCCCGATGCTGCCGAAGCGGCGATTGATGCCAAGTGGCTGCCCGATGGCAGGCTCGCCGCGATCATCCACAAGGGCGTGCAATCGCGCCTGCGCATCTACAATGCCGATGGCACTGTGGCCGAGGAACATGATCCGGGCGAACTGATCCTCACCGCGATCGATGCGGGCGGTGATCGGATCGTGCTTGCGGCCAATGCGCCGCAGCATCCTTCGGAACTGTTCAGCTTTGCAGGCGGCCAGTTCCAGCGCTGGACGAGCCACAATCCCTGGCTGTCGGAAATCACCTTCGGCGCGCAGCGCGCCTACAGCTATACCGCGCGCGACGGGCAAAAGATTGAAGGCGTGCTGATCGAGCCGGTCGGCGGTGTTCCGCGCAAAGGCGGCGCGCCCACCATCATGAATGTCCACGGCGGCCCCGAAGCGCATGACAGCAATGGCTGGCAAACGGGCTATTCCAAGCCGGGCCATGTCGCTGCGGGCAAAGGCTATGCCGTGTTCATGCCCAATTATCGCGGCTCGACCGGTTATGGCGTCGCCTTTGCCAAGCAGCATCAGGGCGATTACGGCGGCAAGGAATTTGACGATATCGTCGATGCCAAGCGCGCGCTGGCGGCCGATGGCATCACCGATGGGGCGCGCACCGGGATTACCGGCGGATCATACGGCGGCTATGCCAGCGCCTGGGGTGCGACCTATTACTCGGCAGAATACGCCGCGAGCGTGATGTTTGTCGGGATTTCGAACAACCTTTCGAAATTCGGCACCACCGATATTCCGAACGAAATGTATCTCGTGCACGAGCGCAAGTGGCCGTGGGAGGAATGGGATCACCTGCTCGATCGCAGCCCGATCTTCCACGTCGACAAGTCGACCACGCCGATCCTGATCATGCATGGCGACAGCGATCCGCGCGTCCATCCGGCGCAATCGCTGGAGCTTTATCGCAACATCAAGACCCGCAAGCCCGCCGTGCCGGTGCGGCTGGTATTCTATCCGGGCGAAGGGCACGGCAATGCCCGCGCCGCGAGTCGCTATGATTACAATCTGCGGATGATGGAGTGGTTCGATACCTACCTCAAGACGGGGAACCGCAGCGCCGCGATGCCCGCGCCCCGACCGGCGCTGGCCGACGGCGCCAAGGGCGCAAAGCCCGTCGCCAAAGGCAAGTAAAGCTGTGCGGGTAGCTAACGCCGGAACCTTCTCCATCGTTAGCTGGCAGCGCCCGCGAATAGGCGGCAAGTCTCAGAACGTGTAGCCCACGCCAAGCCCGATCTGGAACTGGTCGGGCTTGCCGCGCAGCCGCGTGAACGGCGTGTTCGCCCCGTCGCCCAGCATCCGTGCATAGCCGCCCAGTGCAAAGATATTGAACCCGCCGTTCAGCGCATTCCCATCAAGGTCCACCGCAAGGATCAGCGCCGTTCCCAAGCGGTTAGCGCCGCCTGACGCGTTGAACACCGGCAGGCCGCTTGCCGCGCACTGCGCCGGGGTTACGCTTTGGTAATAGCGCGCGAAATTGTCATCGACGATTTCCAGCGCCGCGCTCCATTGCACCAGTATCCCGAGGCTGAGCGGAGTGAGATAGGCCACTGTCGGTTCGATCACCTGCCCCTTGTGTGCGCCCAGCACATCCCAGCGGATCGCCGTGCCGACAGTCAGCGAGTCATTGGGATTGAGCACCGCGGGGAAGTTCACTCCTGCTGTCACCCCCAGTTCGAGCGCGGTGTCGAGCCTGCCGGACGCCTCGACGACCGGATCGCGGCTATCGACCGCACGTTCCACGCGGAACCGGAAGGTCGGGCCGAGCGAGAACTGCGGCGCCTTGCTCTGCTGCACAACAGTCGGCTGGGGTGAGAGCACATCGAAATTCATCCCCGCGCCTGACGGACGAAACCCGATGCCGCCCAGCCGCCCCGTCACAAGCGGCAGGGGAAACACGAAGTAATCATCCGAACCGGCATAGGTCGGGATCAGGCCAACCCCCATGCCGATATTCACCCAGTTGTCATCAAACACCGAAGGCATGCCTTCGGGTGGCCCGCCCTGACGCTTTGCCGGGGACGCATCCTGAACGGCCTGCGCCAGATCAAAGGCCTCGCTCTCGCGGGTGGCATGCGCGCCATCATCGTCCGCCTCGGCCGCCTGTGCCGGCACAGCGAGGACTCCCGCCAGCACAGGAGCGAGAATAACCACCAGGGCCACGGTTGCAGAGCGAGGCATTGTCATGACCATCCTTCCGGCAAGTTCCTTATGCATACGGCTGGCCATCCTATTGTTTCCCGCAACAAATTGACATGCGGGGGCCAGAGCGCCCGTCGTGTGCACAGAACGGCCAAGCGTGCAAAAGCAATTCCGCACGGATCATTGCCCGCGCGGCCACGCTCCCCTAAACGCCTTGCTGGCATGAATGATTCTGCACGCTCCACCGCATCCCAAGCATCGCCCGGCGGCGACGCGGCCAGCCGCGAAACGCTTGTCTGCGATCTGGTGATTGTGGGCGGAGGGCTGGCGGGCGGACTGCTGGCGCTGGCGCTGCAACGCCATGCTCCCGATTGCCGTTACCTGCTGATCGAACATGGTGCGACCTTTGGCGGCAATCATCGCTGGAGCTGGTTTGCGAGCGATCTGCCGCAAGCGGGGCGAGCGCTGCTATCGCCCTTTGCGCAAAAGATCTGGGAGGAAGGCTATGATATTGCCTTTCCCGATTACACGCGCACCTTGCCCACAGCCTATTGTTCGCTTTCGAGCGAGGATTTTCACAAGACCCTTGTCAGCCAGTTGCCGCCCGAACGCGTGATGCTGAACACACGGGTGGCTGCGCTTGATGGGACCGGGGTGACGCTGGGTGACGGCACCCGGATCGCAGCCAGCCGGGTCGTCGATTGTCGCCACTTCCGCCCCTCGGCCAAGCTCGCCGGCGGCTGGCAGGTGTTTCTCGGCCAGCATCTGAAGTGCGAGACGCCGCATGGTCTGACCCGCCCGATCATCATGGATGCCAAGGTCGATCAGGTCGCGCCTGCGGGCAATGGCGGCGCCTACCGCTTTGTCTATGTGCTGCCCCTGTCCGAAGATGAAGTCTTCATCGAGGATACCTATTACGCCGATCAGCCGCGGCTTGATGCCGATGTGCTGCGTGGCCGTGTGGCATCCTATGCCAGCGCACAGGGATGGCGCGGCACTGTGATCGGCGAGGAAACCGGCGTGCTGCCGGTCATCAGCGGCGGGGATTTCGTCGCCGCCCAGGCCGAGATCGCGATCCCCGGCGTGGCCATTGCGGGCGCGCGCGGCGGTTTCTCGCACCCGCTCACCAGCTACACACTGCCTTTCGCTGTCGACAACGCGCTGGCCATCGCGCGGCTGATCGCGCGCCAGCCTGATCTTTCGGGCAAAGCGCTCGCCACTTTTTGCGAAGCGCGCGCGCGCAAGCACTGGCGGCGTATGGGATATTACCGGCTGCTGAGCCGGATGCTGTTCGAAGCCGCAAAACCCGAGGAACGGGTTGTGGTGTTCCAGCATTTCTATGCTCTGTCGGGCGGGTTGGTGGAACGCTTCTATGCCGGTCAATCGACCTGGCCCGATCGCCTGCGCATCCTCTATGGCAAGCCGCCCGTAGCTATCGGGCGGGCCATGCGGGCGCTGGTTTCACGCGGAATACCTCTCAAAGTGGAGAAAACGGCATGAACGCCGATGCAAAACTCAATCTGACGCCGCGGGGCAAGGCGCCCAAGGGGATCGATCCGGCTTCGGCTGAACTTTATGCAGGGCGTAGCGCCTGCGTCATCGGATCGGGCTTTGGCGGCATGGCACTGGCGATCCGCCTGCAATCGGCCGGGATTGCCACCACCGTCATCGAGAGCCGCGACAAGCCTGGTGGCCGCGCCTATTTCTGGGAAAAGGATGGCTTCACGTTTGATGCCGGCCCGACGGTGATCACCGATCCGCCTTGTCTTGAGGAATTGTGGGCGCTGACCGGCCACGACATTTCCGAAGATGTGGAATTGATGAAGGTCATGCCGTTCTACCGGCTGAACTGGCCCGATGGCACCAATTTCGATTATTCGAACGACGAGGAAAGCCTCAACGCCGAAATCGCGAAGCTCAATCCGGCGGATGTGGCAGGCTATGCTCGCTTCCTCGAATATTCGGCCCGCGTTTACGAGGAAGGCTACCTCAAGCTCGGCACCAAGCCGTTCCTCGATTTCAAATCAATGCTCAAGGCCGCGCCCGCGCTGATCAAGGAACAGGCGTGGCGTTCGGTTTACGGCATGGTTTCGAGCTATGTCGAAAACGAAAAGCTGCGCGAGGCGCTCTCGTTCCACACGCTGCTGGTCGGCGGCAATCCGATGAATACCTCGTCGATCTATGCGCTGATCCACAAGCTGGAGAAAGACGGCGGCGTATGGTGGGCGCGCGGCGGCACCAACCGGCTGATTGCCGGGATGGTGCGGCATTTCGAGCGGCTCGGCGGCACGATGCGGGTGGGCGATCCGGTCGTGCAGGTCCATACCATGGGCACCCGTGCGAGCGAGGTCGAAACCAAAAGCGGGTTCCGTCAGCGGTTTGATGCCGTCGCTTCCAACGCCGATATCATGCATTCCTACAAGGATTTGCTGTCAGGCTCGCAGCGCGGGCAAAAGATGGCGAAATCGCTGGGGCGCAAGAGCTTTTCGCCGTCGCTGTTCGTGGTGCATTTCGGCCTCGAAGGCACCTGGCCCGGCATCCCGCATCACATGATCCTGTTCGCGCAGCGTTACAAAGGCCTGCTCGATGACATCTACAAAAACGGTGTGATCCCGGAAGATTTTGCGATCTATCTCCACCACCCGACTGTGACCGATCCGGGCATGGCACCCGCGGGCAAGAGTACGTTCTATGCGCTCGTTCCCGTCAGCCACATGGGCAAGATGCCGGTCAACTGGGACGAAGTCGGGCCGAAGTTGGAGAAGATGATCCTCGACGAACTGGGCCGCCGCCTGATCCCCGATATCCATGATCGGATCGTGACCAAGTTCAGCTATGCGCCCAAGGACTTCAAGGCCGATCTCAACGCCCACATGGGCAGCGCCTTCAGCCTTGAGCCGGTGCTCTGGCAGAGCGCCTGGCTGCGCGGCCACAACCGCGACGATGTGATCGAGAACTACTACCTCGTCGGCGCAGGCACCCATCCGGGCGCCGGCATCCCCGGCGTGGTCGGCAGCGCGAAGGCAACGGCGGGCCTGATGCTGGAGGACTTGGCGAAGGTCGGGGCATGACGGTCCTCCCCGGAACGGGAAGGGACATTCGCTGGGACTTGCGGATTTAAGAGCAGGCGCTAGGCGCTGCACCCGGATTGATCATCAAAGGATCGCGCGTGAAACGTCTCGCCGTGTATTGCGGATCGGCCTCGCCAGCTGATCCGCGCTATCTCAGCCTCGCCTATGATGTCGGCGCGGAACTGGCGCAGCGCGGCATTGGCGTCGTCTATGGCGGTGGCAAGCTCGGGTTGATGGGCGCCGTCGCGCGCGGTGCCAAGGAAGCAGGCGGCGAGGTTATCGGGATCATTCCCGAAAGCCTGGTGCGCGCCGAGGTGGCAAACCACGATTGCGACGAGCTTGTCACGGTCTCAGGCATGCACGAACGCAAGCAGCGGTTCACCGATCTTTCCGATGGCTTTGTGACCCTGCCCGGCGGGGTCGGCACGATGGACGAGCTGTGGGAAGCGATGAGCTGGTCGCAACTGGGCTATCACTCCGATCCGGTGGGCATTCTCAACTCTTTCGGCTTCTACGATGATCTGCTGGCCTTCAACGCGAAGATGGCGGCAGTCGGTTTTGTCCGCCCTGCCCACCAGAACATCCTGATTGCGGCTGACACGATAACCGAACTGCTCGCCAAGATGGCGGCCTACCAGCCGCACACCCCGATCTTTCGCATGAAGGCCGAAGAGTTATAAGTGCCTTCCATGCAGGTTGATACCGCCACCCGCGCCGCGCTGGTCGAACATGCGCGGCGATCGATCAAGAAGGGCTCGCAAAGCTTTTCCGCCGCCGCACGCCTGTTCGACAAGGAAACCCGCGAGCGGGCGTGGCTGCTGTACGCGTGGTGCCGCCGGGCAGACGACATTGCCGATAATCAGGACATGGGCGGCGAGCTCGGCGATCAGTCCGACCTCGCCCATCGCCTCGCGCTGATCCGCCGCCTGACCGCGGTTGCCTTCGCGGGTGAACCGACGGGCGATCCCGCTTTTGATTGCCTCGGCGTGGTCGCTGCCGAAGTGGGCCTTACGCCGCAAATGGCCGAGGATGTGATCGCGGGTTTCCAGCTTGATGCCGAGGACTGGCGCCCACGCACGGAAGCCGACATGCTGCGCTACTGCTATCATGTGGCGGGCGCGGTCGGCGTGATGATGGCGGTGGTGATGGGGGTTGATCCAGACGATCAGGAAACGCTCGACCGGGCGAACGATCTCGGCCTTGCCTTCCAGCTTTCGAACATCGCGCGCGATGTGGTCGAAGATGATGCGGCAGGGCGCTGCTATCTGCCAGTCGAATGGCTGGTCGAACAGGATATCGAACCTGGCCAGCATACCAAGCCGCATCACCGCAAGGAACTGGCCGAAATGGTCGCGCGGCTGGTGGCGCTGGTCGAAAAGCATGAGGCGGCGGCGCGCGTGGGCGCGGCCAAGCTGCCGTTCCGCAGCCGCTGGGCGGTGCTGTCAGCGGCTCGAATTTATGGCGCGATCGGCCGCAAGGTCAGGGCGCGCGGGACCGAGGCGTGGGCGAGCCGCACCTTCGTGCCGCGCTGGGAAAAGGCGCTGTATGGCTTACGCGCCCTCGCATCCTCGGTGCTCAACCGCGAGAAAATGCCGCAAGGCGGCATCCACTGGGGGATTGCGGATTATCGGCCCCCTGCCCCTTCCCCGTCTCCCCGGACTTGATCCCGGGGGGGCGCTTTTCTTGCCCGAGGAAGAAGGGAGCGGGATACCGGGTCAAGCCCGGGAAGACGAGGTTGGGAAACAGTTTCCTTTGCCACAAAGCTGGACTAATCCGGCTGGCATGAAAGCCGTTCTCACCGCTGCCGCGCTGTTTGCCGCTGCGCCGCTTGCTGCCCAAGAGCCTACGCCCGAACAGGCTGAAGCCATCACCGCCGCCGATGCCTTCTTCGCCGCGCTGCGTAACGACGACAAGACAGCCCTCGCCCGCCAGATGCTCCCCGAAGGCGTGATCTTCATCCACAACCGGATGAAGTCCGATGCCCCGCGCGTCGACATTGTGCCGGTCGCCAGACACCTTGAAAACTGGCTGAAGTCCCCGCCGGGGCTCGACGAGTTCATGCGCTACGACACGGTTCTGGTCGATGGTGACATGGCGCAGGTGTGGGGACCCTATCGCTTTACCTCAGGCGGCAAGACCACCCATTGCGGGATCAATTCGATGAGCCTTGTGAAAACCGCGGACGGATGGAAAATCGCCAACACCAGCTTCACGATGGAGCAGCCTGCCCGCTGCGCAGCCATCGGCGCACCGGAGGCTCCCGCACAATGATCACCAAGCTTCTGATCGCCAATCGCGGCGAGATTGCCTGCCGCATCATCCGCACCGCGCGAGCCATGGGGATCGCCACGGTCGCGGTCTATTCCGATGCCGATGCCAAGGCACTACACGTGCGCCAAGCCGACGAAGCGGTGCATATCGGCCCCTCGCCAGCTGCCGAAAGCTATCTGGTCGGCACGAAAATCATCGCGGCGGCCCAGCAGACCGGGGCGGATGCGATCCATCCGGGCTACGGCTTCCTGTCGGAGAACGCCGACTTTGCGCAGGCCGTGATCGACGCGGGCCTGATCTGGGTCGGCCCCAAGCCCGCCAGCATCCGCGCGATGGGTCTGAAAGACGCGGCCAAGGCGCGCATGATCGAGGCTGGCGTGCCCGTTACGCCCGGCTATCTCGGCGCGGATCAATCGCTCGAACGGCTAACCAAGGAAGCCGAGGCCATTGGCTATCCCGTCCTCATCAAGGCGGTCGCAGGCGGCGGCGGCAAGGGGATGCGCAAGGTCGATGCCCCCGCCGATTTCGCCGCCGCGCTGGAAAGCTGCCGCCGCGAGGCCAAGGCGAGCTTCGGCAATGACGAAGTGCTGCTCGAAAAGTGGATCACCTCGCCCCGCCATATCGAGGTGCAGGTGTTCGGTGATGCCCAAGGCAACGTCGTCCACCTGTTCGAGCGCGACTGCTCGCTCCAGCGCCGCCACCAGAAGGTGATCGAGGAAGCCCCCGCCCCCGGCATGGACGCGGCCACCCGCGAAGCGATCTGCGCCGCCGCCGTGCGCGCGGCGAAAGCGGTCGATTACGAAGGCGCAGGCACGATCGAATTCATCGCGGATGCCAGCGAAGGCCTGAGGGCGGATCGCATCTTCTTCATGGAGATGAACACCCGGCTTCAGGTCGAACACCCCGTCACCGAGGAGATCACCGGCGTCGATCTGGTCGAATGGCAGCTGCGCGTGGCGAGCGGCGAGCCGCTGCCCCTCGCCCAAGAGGAGCTGTCGATCAACGGCCATGCGATTGAGGCGCGGCTCTATGCGGAAGACCCGGCCAAGGGGTTTTTGCCGAGCACGGGGCGGCTTGAGGACTTCTATCTGGCCCAGCGCAACCGGCGGGACGGCGACCTGAGGGTGGACACAGGAGTCGAAGAAGGCGCGGAAGTCTCACCCTTCTACGACCCCATGATTGCCAAGATGATCTGCCACCGTCCGACCCGGCTCGAAGCCATCGAGGCGCTAGCGACACAGCTTGGCCGTTCGCATTGCTACCCGGTAAAGTGGAACGCTGGCTTCCTGCGCAACCTTGCGCTTGCTGAGGACTTCAAGGCAGCGAAGCTGGATACAGGATTTATTGAGCGCAATCTCGAAGACCTGATCCCGCCGACAACTGCGCCCGACGATGCGCTCCAGGCGGCAGGGCTGCTGATTGCCGCACTCGCCAATGGCAAGCAGGCGAAGGACTCGCTGGATCTTGACGATACATGGCGCCCCCGACTGGCGGGCTTCCGATTGAATGCCGCCCCTAAGCCCCTTTCAGTCCGTGTCCGGCACGGCAGCGAAGTGGCTGAGGTCGATGTCAGCACCCAGTCGATATGGGATGTGCCGATTGCTCGCGCGAAGTCCGATGGGATATTCGTAAGCAACAATGACGGCTGGTCAGGGGTGTTCAGCCCGGCACGCCATGACGGCACCGGCCAAGCCTCCGCCGCCGATGGCGCGATCATCGCGCCGATGCCGGGCAAGGTCATCGCGGTCGATGTCGCCGAAGGCCAGACTGTCACCGCCGGGCAGCGGCTCTTGGTGCTCGAGGCGATGAAGATGGAACACGCCCTTGCCGCGCCCTTCGACGGGGTGATCGAGGGGCTTGCCGTGAGCGCCGGCAGCCAAGTGCAGGTTGAGGCGGTGCTGGCCAAGGTGGTGCCTGCGGCGGGGGACGAATCATGAATCTCCCCTCCCCTTGGGGAGGGGCCGGGGGTGGGGGTTCGGCGGTAGCGGGTGT
>JBKBMC010000022.1:0-28432 GCA_046296075.1 Erythrobacter sp.
TTCAGGCAGTGCTGGAACTGGCCCAATCACTCACCGCCCGGCAGGCGCGAGCGACTGGCAATGCCGCGCATCGTGCCCGGCTGATCGAGACTCATGCCGCGCTGGTGCACTTGGCGGCGCAAGCACCGACCTATAATTTCGATCCCGCCATGCTGCCCTTCGAGATCGGTAGCTTGCTTGTGGCCGCAGCCCCCGCTAGCGAAGCGGCCCATGGCTGACCTCGACGTAACCCCCTTCTATATTACCACCGCCATCAGCTATCCCAATGGACGGCCGCATATCGGTCATGCCTATGAAGCGATTGCGGCCGATGTGATTGCGCGCTTCCAGCGTCTGATGGGACGACCGGTGCGGTTCCAGACCGGGACCGACGAACACGGGTTGAAAATGGCGCGCAAGGCGGAAGAGCAGGGCCGCACTCCGCGTGAACTGGCGGATGAAATGTCCGCCTATTTCCGTGACATGTGCGACGCTTTGAGCATTTCCTATGATCGATTCATCCGCACGTCCGATGCCGATCATCACCGCGCAAGTCAGGCGATCTGGGAGCGGATGGCCGCCAGCGGCGATCTGTACCTTGATCGTTACGAGGGTTGGTATTCGGTCCGGGACGAGGCTTTCTATGATGAAAGCGAGCTGGTGGCAGGCGAGGGCGGGGAGAAACTTTCCCCGCAGGGCACGCCAGTTGAATGGACGGTCGAGGAAAGCTGGTTTTTCCGACTGAGCAAGTATCAGGAACCTCTGCTAGAGCTCTTGAAAACCCCCGGCTTCCTTGAGCCGGTCAGTCGCCGCAACGAGATGATAGCCTTTGTCGAACAGGGCCTGCGCGATCTTTCTGTCAGCCGCACCAGTTTCGACTGGGGTGTCAAGGTTCCGGGTTCGGACAATCATGTGATGTATGTCTGGGTCGACGCGTTGACCAACTACCTGACCGGTCTCGGCTATCCCCATGACACAGCAATGATGCGCGAATTCTGGCCGGCGAGCCTGCACCTGATCGGCAAGGATATCGTCCGCTTCCACACGATCTACTGGCCCGCCTTTCTGATGAGCGCGGGCCTGCCAGTGCCGCAAAAGGTATTCGGGCACGGCTTCCTGCTCAATCGGGGGCAAAAGGAGTCGAAGTCGCTCGGCAATGTTACCGATCCGCTGGAACTCGCGGAAACCTATGGCGTCGATGCGCTTCGCTACTTCCTGATGCGCGAAGTCGCCTTCGGACAGGATGGTAGCTATTCGCCTGAAGCGATTGTTTTGCGTGCCAATGCTGAGCTTGCGAACAGCTTCGGCAACCTTGCACAGCGCACGCTTTCGATGATTGCCAAGAACATGGATGGGACGCTTGAGGCCTTCGCTTTGGCCGATGCTGACACCGCCCTGCTGACAACCGTCAAGATTGCATGCGAGACGGAACTCCCGCGTGAATTCAATGCGCTGTCCTTCTCAACCGGGATCGAGGCCTGGCTGCGCGCGGTCTATGCCTGCAACCAGTATGTCGACGAGCAGGCGCCTTGGGGCCTAAAGAAAACCGATCCCGAACGGATGAGGGCGGTGCTGCAAACGCTTTTCATGGCGCTGCACGATCTGGCCATCGCGATCCAGCCTGTGGTGCCGGAAAAGGCTGCGGCGCTGCTCGACCAGCTCGGCATTCCCGACGGTGAGCGCAGCTTTGCCGCGCTCGAACACCGCGAATGGTTCAACCGTCTTGTCGGCAGCGGCTTCACTGTCGCGCCGCCGACACCGCTGTTCCCGCGTCTCGAACTGCCCGCCGAAGAAGGGGCGAGCGCCTGATGCTGATCGACAGCCATTGCCACCTTGAATACAAGGGCCTCATCGAGGATCAGGCTGCGGTGATCGCCCGCGCACGGGCAGCAGGGGTAGGGGCCTTCTTGAATATCTCCACCCGCCAGAGCGAATGGGATCAGGTGATTGCCACCGCCGCGCGCGAGCCGGATATCTTCGCCAGCGTCGGCATTCATCCGCATGAGGCTGATGCCCATGCCGATCTCGGACGCGCTGCCTTGCTGGAGGCAACGCACCACCCCAAAGTGATCGCGATCGGCGAGACCGGGCTCGATTACTATTATGACAAGTCCGACAGGGACGTGCAGAAGTCCCTGTTTCGTATGCATATTGATGTTGCGCGCGAAACCGCATTGCCGCTCATCATCCATACCCGCGATGCCGAAGAGGATACCCACGCCATCCTTGCCGAGGAGATGGGCAGGGGCACATTCCCTGCGCTGATCCATTGCTTCACAGCCTCACAGGACTTTGCGGAGAAAGTGCTGGCGCTGGGGCTGACCATTTCGTTGTCGGGCATCGTAACCTTCAAGAACGCAAAGGATTTGCAGGAGGTCGCAAAGATCATTCCTGATGATCGTTTGCTCGTTGAAACAGATAGTCCGTTTCTTGCCCCGGTGCCCAATCGTGGCAAGGTGTGCGAGCCTGCATTTGTGGCCGATACTGCGCGGTTTGTCGCGGAATTGCGCGGGGTTTCCGCCGAAGTTCTTGCGCGGCAGACGACCGCCAACTTCGCCCGTCTGTTCAGCAAGGCTGCCTTGTGAAACTGATCATGCTCGGCTCCGGCACCTCTACAGGGGTGCCTCGGGTCGGCGGGCCGGATGGTACGGGCGACTGGGGTGACTGCGATCCTGACGAGCCGAGAAACCGGCGGACACGGGTCTCCATAATCGTCGAAAGCGATGCGGGCGCACGGCTTTTGGTCGATACATCAAGTGATTGCCGGGCACAGCTCCTGGCCAATTGCATCCCTTCGATTGATGCAGTGTTCTGGACGCATGATCATGCCGACCACTGCCACGGCATCGATGATCTGCGTGTCATGCGCTATGGCCGCGCAGGTCCGATACCGGGATTTGCCTCGGCTGAGACCGTGCGGCGGCTGCGGCAACGCTTTGGCTATGTCTTTGCCGGGCAGGATGGCTACCCGACCATCTGCACCATCGACACGCTTGATCGTCTGCGCATGATCGCGGGCTTTGGCATCGACTGGTGTCAGATGGCTCATGGCAGCGGCGAAACCACTGCATTTCGTTTTGAAGCCGATGGCAAGTCCATCGCGTATGCTACTGATTTTAGTGAAATATCTGATGAGATGATCGAACTTTTCTACAAGGTCGATATTCTGGTGAGCGATTGTCTGCGCCGCGAACCCCATCCAACGCATGCGCATCTCGCTATGGCTATCGAGCTTGGCGAACGCTGCAAGGCTGGTCGTGTGGTCCTTAGCCATCTCGACAAGAGTATGGATTACAGGACATTGTGTGACGAAGTTCCGGCCTTTGTCACAGTCGGCTATGATGGATTGGAGCTATTGGCATGAACGACTGGTCTCAAGGGCAGATGATCTCGCTTGTGGCATTGGTTGGCTGGCTCGTCGTTGTGGCAAGCGGTTTTGCATCATTCCGGCTCGGCGCGCGCCAGGTTGTCAGGATGGCGTTGGTTTGGATCGCGATTTTCCTCGGCGCGTTTGTTGTCGTGAGTTGGTTGGTGTGAGGGCACTCGCGTCTGTGGCCTACTAGACGCACTGGTTGTATTTAACATAATATATATTATCAATCTTAAATCGAGGCCTTCGCGGATGAGCGATCCGAATACTCCTCCCCCCATCTACCGGCTCGTTGCGATCATGGCGCGCTTGCGTGATCCTGAGCATGGGTGCGAATGGGATCTGGCGCAGAGCTTCGCGACGATCGCACCCTATACGATCGAGGAAGCCTATGAGGTCGCCGACGCTATTGCTCGCGGCGATATGGCAGACCTGCGTGACGAGCTTGGCGATCTTCTGCTCCAGGTCGTGTTTCACGCCCGCATGGCCGAAGAAGCTGGACTGTTCGGTTTTGACGATGTCGCCACCAGCATCAGCGCCAAGATGGAAGCGCGCCATCCGCATATCTTCGGCGATCAGACCGGCACGATGGACGAAGCGCGATGGGAAGACCTCAAAGAAAAGGAACGCCAGAACAAAGGCGTAGAAAGCGCTCTTGACGGCGTTGCTCTGGCGCTTCCGGCGTTGTTGCGGGCGGAAAAGCTTCAGAAACGCGCCGCGCGCACCGGCTTTGACTGGCCCGATCCCGCTGGCTCTGAGGCCAAGATTGCCGAGGAACTTGCTGAATTCAAGGATGCGCTGCCTGAGACCAAGCTTGAGGAAGCGGGCGATCTGCTGTTCGCGGTGGTCAATTTCCTGCGGGCCCACGGCATCCCTGCAGAAGAGGCCTTGCGCGCTGCCAATGCCAAATTCGAACGCCGTTTCAAGGGGATGGAAGCGCTTGCCGAAGGGCGCTTTGCTACGCTGAACCTCGAAGAGCAGGAAAGCCTGTGGCTGAAAGTCAAAGCCGCTGAAAAAGGCGTCTGACGAGCTACGCGGACAAGGCAGCGAATTGACCCAGTTCCTTGGGGTTGAGCCGTACTGTCACGCGGCGTAGTGGGCCAGCACCCGCTTCTGTAACATCGGCTTCTGCAATGACCTCGCCGTGCGCATGCAGCCAGGCCATACGGCGACCATCGCTCAGAGGAATGGTGACCGTTACCTCCTGCGCGCCGCCGGTAAGCATTTCAGCCAACCGGTCCTCGAGCGCCTCAATTCCTTCCCCGTTCACGGCCGAAAGCACCACTGCCCCCTGCCCCGCTGCCGCCTCGGTCAGTTCCGCGCGCGTATCATCATCGAGCAGATCACATTTGTTCCAAACCTCCAGGATCGGAACAGCGCTGACGCCTGTTTCGTCATCGACTACGCCGAGATCGGCAAGCACCTCCATCACCTGCTTTTTCTGTGCAGAATGACTGGGATTGGCCATGTCGCGGATGTGGCAGATGATATCGGCGCCGGTCACCTCTTCCAGCGTGGCGCGGAACGCGGCAACCAGCTGTGTCGGCAAATCGGAGATGAAGCCGACGGTGTCGGAAAGGATTGCCTTTTCCACTCCCGGCAGGCGGATTGCGCGCATGGTGGGATCGAGCGTTGCGAACAGCAGATCCTCGGCCATGACGTCAGCGCCCGTCAGCCGGTTGAACAGGGTCGATTTACCGGCATTGGTGTAGCCGACCAACGCAATCACCGGCCAGGGAGCACGCCCGCGCCGTTCGCGATGCAGCGCGCGGGTTTTCCTGACCTGTTCAAGCTCGCGCCGCAAGCGGCCCATGCGCTGGCGGATCATCCGCCGGTCAGCCTCGATCTGGGTTTCGCCGGGCCCGCCGAGAAAACCAAAGCCGCCGCGCTGGCGTTCAAGGTGGGTCCAGCTGCGCACCAGCCGGCTCTGCTGGTAATCAAGATGCGCAAGTTCGACCTGCAAGCGCCCTTCTGCGGTTGCGGCGCGCTCTCCGAAAATTTCCAGAATCAGGCCCGTCCGGTCAATCACCTTGCGCTTCAGGCGGGTT
The DNA here is from genome assembly GCA_046296075.1 of Erythrobacter sp. GTDB lineage: Bacteria > Pseudomonadota > Alphaproteobacteria > Sphingomonadales > Sphingomonadaceae > Erythrobacter. The sequence continues at coordinate 5,398 of JBKBMC010000022.1, forward strand.
TCCAGATTGCGTTGCTGGATTGGCGTCAGAGCGCCGTCCACGATGACAAGCTCGCATTCATGCTGTTCGCACCAGATCGCAATGTTTTCGACCTGACCCGAACCGAAAAGGGTATTGGGCTGCATCTGGCGTACGGGCAGGATCGCGGCATGGGCAATCACCACGCCGATTGCCAGCGCCAGCCCTTTGGCTTCCTCAAGCCGTTCTGCCGCATCAATATCGTAACGCAATGCCCTGATATCAGGGCACAGGACAAGGGCACGCGCGCCGCGCGTTACCTCGTCCATCAGGGTTTCATCAAAGCTCAGTCGTCGGCCTCATCATCATAATCTTCGCCATCCTCGTCATCGGAGGTGAGATCCACCGGCTGCGCGGGTTGGATGGTCGAGACTGCATGCTTATAGGCGAGTTGCACCGCGCCGTCACGTTCAAGCATCATGCAGAACAGATCATAAGCGGCAATGCGCCCCTGCAGCATCACACCGTTCACCAGAAACATCGTGACCTGCACATGCGCTTCGGCGACGCGGCTGAGGAAAATGTCCTGCAACAGCTTGGCATTCTTCCCACCGCCACGTTGCTGGAATTGATCGGGGTTGAGCGACTGGCTCGGCATGATGGTTGATATGGCATGCTTGTAGACCAGTTGCGATTGGCCATCGCGGCGCAGCAGGATCGAAAAATTGTCAAACCAAGTGACAATGCCCTGTAATTTGACACCTTTCACGAGAAACATGGTGACGGGCACCTTGTTCTTGCGCAGCAGGTTGAGGAAGGCATCTTGCAGGCTGGCTTGCCGTCCGCTTGATGTGTTGCCGCTGCCGCCAGATTTTGCGGGAACTGCCTCACTCGAGGTGGGCCGGGGGCGCGGAGAGAGAGTTCGCCCGGTGGACATGTTCAATGCTCCTGTTCTTGGCCGGCCTTTCAGGGACCCGGCAATTTGGCGAGACCGTTCATCCGAACGCCCGCAGGCGCACAAGATGACGTGTCAAGGCCACAGACGCAATGATTCAATGCAACCGCAGTTCCCAGGGCGTGGCAGGCTGCCGCTCAGTCATCGCTTTCCGCGCTGCGACGATCGACCATCCCAAGCAGCTTGAGTTTGCGGTGCAGGGCCGAACGCTCCATGCCGATGAATGCAGCTGTCTTCGAAATATTGCCCGAAAACCGCCTGATCTGGACCGCAAGATACTCGCGCTCGAAGCTTTCGCGCGCCTCGCGGAGCGGCACTCCCATCATGGCAAGGATTGTCTCGCCGCTGGCATTGGCCTGCTTGCCGGTGATTTCAGGCGGCAGCATGTCGCGCTCGACCTGCGTCAGGCGTTCGCGCGGGGTCATGATGACAGTTCGCTCCACCACATTGCGCAGCTGCCGGACATTCCCCGGCCAGTCGTAGGCCTGGAGCGCGGCCATGGCATCGGGGAGTACTTCGGGCGGAGCAAGCCCCTGATCATTGGCGTAGCGGGTGAAAAAATGTTCGGCGAGGCTGGGAATATCCTCGCGCCGCTGCGCCAGCGGCGGGATGGCCACCGGCACAACATTGAGGCGGTAGAACAGATCCTCTCGAAAGCGTTTTTCCTCCATCTCATGGGTAAGATCGCGGGTGGTGGAGGACACCACGCGGACATCGACTCCGATCTGACGGGTGCCGCCGACCCGAACGAAGCTTTGATCGGTCAACACCCGAAGAATGCGCGCCTGTGTCGAGAGCGGCATATCGGCGATCTCATCGAGATAAAGCGTGCCGCCATCTGCGAGTTCGAGGAGTCCGGGGCGGACCTGCTTGCCGCCCGATTCCTCGCCAAACAATTCCTGTTCGAACCGTTCAGGCGTGATGCGGGCCGAATTGACGAGGACAAAGGCATTGTCAGCGCGCCCGCTCCAGGCGTGCAAGAGCCGCGCGGCGACTTCTTTACCCGCGCCTGCCGGTCCGGAAATCAGCACCCGGCTGCCGGTATTGGCCACGCGCTTGAGCGTGGCACGCACGGAATTGATTGCCGGCGAATTGCCGGTGAATTCGCCCCCGCCCCAGCTTCCTTCGCGCAGGCGCGAATTTTCGCGGCGTAGGCGTTCGGTTTCGGTAGCGCGTTCGACCAGCAGCAGCAGGCGTTCCGCGGAAAACGGCTTCTCGATGAAATCCATCGCGCCGCGGCTGACGGCGGATACCGCAGTGTCAATATTGCCGTGACCGGAAAAGATGATCACTGGCAAATCGGGCTCGCGCGCCTTGATCGCATCAAGCAGCTCCAACCCATCCATCTTGCTGCCGTGCAACCACACATCGAGCAGAACGAGACTGGGACGACGCTCGTCGATCGCGGCAAGCGCTGCCGTGCTGTCGCCTGCAGTGCGGCAGACGTAACCCTCATCGCCAAGCACGCCCGCGACCAGATCACGAATGTCGCGTTCATCATCAACAATCAGGATTTCAAGCGCCATCAGAATGTGCCTTTGCGGTGGTTCGGTGGGCAGGAAGAGCGATTTGGCGGGCCATCATGCCGCGCCTCCCCCCGCTAGCGGCGGGATACGGGCAAAGCGCAAGGTGACGAGCGTGCCGCCACTTGCGCTGCTTGCAAAGCTGATCTCGCCGCCATGCTCGTCTATGATCTTGTTGACGATTGCCAAGCCAAGACCAGTACCCTTTTCGCGGGTGGTAACATAGGGTTCGATAATGCGCTCACGATCGGCAGGAAGGCCGATGCCATTATCCTCGATTATGATGGCGATGGTTTCGCCGAGATCCTTCATGATCACGGCAATTTTCCCTGAATAGGCACCGCGTGCATCGGCAGCGCGGGCTTCGATCGCCTCGACCGCGTTCTTGAGCACGTTGGTCATCGCCTGCCCGAACTGGTGACGATCGCAGAGGATCTCCCGATCAGTGATCGCTTCGCTGGAGATCGCGAACCCTATGTCTGAATGCGCCACTTCCTGAAGGAACACCGCCTGCCGAACAAGATCGACGGCATCCTCGCGGCGGAACACCGGCTTGGGCAGGCGCGCGAAGGACGAGAATTCGTCGACCATCTTGCGCAGATCATCGACCTGGCGCCGGATCGTGTCGGTCAACTCGTCGAACAGCGCGCGGTCATCCTCGCCAACTTGCTTGCCATAACGCCGCTTGAGCCGCTCGGTCGCAAGCTGGATCGGGGTGAGCGGGTTCTTGATCTCGTGCGCGATGCGCCGGGCGACATCCGACCAGGCGGCCTGCCGCTGATCGAGGATCTGTCGGGTGATGTCTTCAAAGGTTATCACATAGCCGCGGCTGCCCGGTGCCACGCGCACTGCCAGAGTCAGCAATTCGCTGCCCTTGGCGTGTGTGATGACTGCCCTGCCCTTGCCCTCGCGTGCCATCTGGCTCAGTTCGGGCGAGATCTCTTCAAGCGCGCGCCCGATCATTGCCCCAGCCTCGGCTCGTTCCGGGGCGAGCAGGCTTTGGGCAAAGCTGTTTATGAGCGTAATGCGCCCTTCGTCATCGAGCGAGATTACGCCCGCCGTCACTGATTCCAGCACAGCTTCGGTAAAGGCGCGGCGATCATCGATCTGGCGGTTGGCGCTGACGAGCGCCTGGGTCTGCTTTTCCAGCTGCGCGGTCATGCGGTTGAAGGCGCGGTTGAGCAATCCGATCTCGTCCGGACCGGTGCGTCCATCCACCCGCAGCGCGAAATTGCCCTGCCCCACTTCGCGCGCAGCGCCCACCAGATTGGTGAGCGGCTCAACCTGCCGGTCAGCAAAGCGCAGCGCAAACCAGATGGCGAGGCCCACCAGCAAGAGGCTTACGGTCACCAGCGCAATGTTGAAGCGCAGTTGCAGGGTGCGCGCACTGCCTGTCAGGCGTTCATAGGCGACCACGATGGACTGCGCCCGCGTCCAGGAATTGAACATCGATTCCTCGGTGGTGCGCGCATTATAGAGGAATATCCCCGCTGTCGGATCAATTGCAGAGAGGGCTTCGATCCGTTCAGGATTGCCCGAGACGACCACGAATTCCCCGGCATCAAGACGCGGGAGCGCGGCCTTGGTGAATTCAAGAGGGCTGTTGTCTTCGGTGAGGTTAAGGATCGCTGCGGTGCGCAAGGAGCCATCACCCATGCGTTGCAGGATCGCGCTTTCGGAAATCTTGCGGCCCTGCGCCTGAAGGGCGTAGAAATCGGGAAAGTCGCGGTCGGTGATATCGAAACGTTCAAGGATCAGGCGCATGTCGCTCGCCATTGTCAGCGTTTCCTGCTGCACATCGCGCTGGTTCGCGTCGTAATAATTCTGCGCCAGCGCATTGGCATTTTCCATCAGCCCGCGTGAATCATCGGAAAACCAGAAATCGACACCGGTCTGGAACAGGAAGGCAGCAAACCCTGCGACAAGCAGCGTAGGCAGCGCCGCCACCATCGAGAAAAAGAACACCAGCCGCACATGAAGTCGCGCCGTACTGCCAGCTGCCCTCCTGAGCGCCAGCCGGCGTCCCCACAACACCAGCAGTGTCATCGCCGGAACCAGTGTTGCCATGAGCAGCAGCGAAACCTGCATCGTCGGCAGCAGATTGGCCTCTCCAGGTGTCCGTGCATAGGCAAGATAGGTCGCGCCGATTGCCATGACGAGCGCGAGGCCTGCCACAAGTTCCAGCCAGCCAAAGATGTTGGCCCTCCGCGCAGACAAGGCAAACCGTCGCCACCATCGTGGCGGGCGGTTGAGAGCAAGCGGGGGAGATTGACGCGGGAGACCGACCATCGTTGCAACCTTACAACACTGGTGTGGCAATCAGGCAAGGCTAAAGTGATGTGGGAGAGTTTAATCGCCTCATTTAAGCCGCGCGACCGGCCCGGTTTCAAGATCGAGTTCGCTGATCCGCTTGCGCAGGGTGTTGCGATTGATGCCGAGCAACTCGGCGGCACGCAGCTGGTTGCCCCCAGTGCGGGCGAGTGCATGCTCGATCAGGGGGCGTTCAAAAGCGGCAAGCACACGGCGATAGATGGTACCCGGCGCAGGGTTTTCTTCGGCAAGCCAGCCGGTCACTGCCGCAGCAATTCCGCAATCGGTAACCGGGCTCGAAGGCGGTGGTGCCGGGGTTTCGTCACCGATTATGTCGGCCACGCTTGGCGCATCGATCACATCCTCACGCGCCATGAGGGCAAGCCGGTAAATGACGTTGCGCAATTCGCGGACGTTACCGCGCCAGTTGCGCGCCTCCAGCCGCTTCATAGCCTCCGCTGACAGATGGCGGCGCGGCAGACCATCCTCGGCTGCAAGGACAAGAAAGTGCTGGGCCAGTGCCTCGATATCCTCGCGCCGGTCCCGCAAGGGGGGCAATTCGATCGGGACGACATTGAGGCGATAGAACAGGTCTTCACGGAACGTGCCCGCGGCAATCATCGGTGCCAGCGTGCGGTTGGTAGCCGCAATGATCCGAACGTTAACAGCAATCTCCTGCCGTCCGCCAACCCGCCGGATGCGCCCCGATTGCAGGGCTCGCAACAGTCGGGTTTGCGCTTCGGCAGGCATGTCGCCAATTTCATCAAGGAACAGCGTGCCGCCATTGGCCTGTTCGAACTTGCCGATCGCCTGCGCGACAGCGCCGGTAAATGCGCCCTTCTCATGCCCGAACAGCTCGCTCTCGACAAGATCGGCGGGAATAGCGGCGGTGTTGACCGCAACAAACGGCCCGGTGCGGCGATTGCCAAGCTGGTGGATTGCTTCCGCCACCAGTTCTTTGCCGGTGCCGCTTTCTCCGGTGATGAGCACGGTGAGATCATTGCGCAGCACGCGCGTGATCATGCGGTAGACGCCTTGCATGGCCGGGCTGCGCCCGACCAGCGGCATCCGTTCGCTTTCTCCAGCTGTGCCAGTTTCGTCGAGGCTGCCCGAATTGCGTGCGTTTGCAGCCTGTTTTACCGCATGAACCAGTTCATCAAGATCAAACGGCTTGGGGAAATACTCGAACGCCTCGCTTTCGCTCGCGCGTACCGCAGTATCCAGTGTGTTCTGAGCCGACAGCACGATCACGGGCAGATCGCCAGCCTGCTCGCGCGCGGTGGCAAGCCCTTCGAGGCCATCGCCATCCTCCAGAACCACGTCTGTCAGCATGACATCGAAGCGCCGCTGCGCAAGCAATCGATCGCGTTCGGCGATACTGACGCAATGAGTGATGGCAAAGCCTTCATCTTCCAGCGCGGCGGTGATGACTGTCGCGATGGCGCGGTCATCTTCGACAAGCAACACCTGCCTGGGCATGCGTTTACCCATCAGCCCGGCCTCCGGCGCGGCGCCTGCGGCAAGTGGATGCGGAAGTGAGTCAGCCCGCTGCGGAGATCGCGATCATGGCTGATATTGCCGCGCATATCGCGCACCAGCTTACGCACCAAAGCGAGGCCAAGGCCCTGCCCCGAAGGCTTGGACGAAACAAAGGGCTCGAACACATGATCGCGCAGTGCGGGATCAATACCGGGGCCATTATCGGATACGGTGATTTCGATCGGCAGCGGGATCGCCTCACCCATGCGGATCGCGCTGAAAGCGAGGCCGCTGACAAAGCGGGTCTGCACCGTGATCTCGGCCGGACCGGGCGAAAGCAGCGCTGCATCGCGTGCGTTCGAAATGAGATTGATCAGTACCTGTTCAAGCGCATCGCGATTGGCAAGTACGGGTGGTAGCGAAGGATCAAACTCCTCCCGGATATCGACTGCCTCGCCACCACCTGCCTGCACGGTAGCAATTGCCGAACGGATCGCTTCGTAAGGATTGCATGGCTCGACCGCGCCGATCCGGGTACTGCCAAGCGCCTGCATCCGGTCAATCAGGCGGGCGATCCGGTCAACCTCATCGGTGATCATCCGCGCCAGCTTGCGATCTTCGGGGGCAAGCTTGCGTTCCGCGAGCTGCCCTGCGCCGCGAATGGCTGCCAGCGGGTTCTTGATTTCGTGGGCGAGGATGGCGGGCGCACTCAGCATCGCCTCGCCGCTTTGATCGGAGGCATTATCCTCATGCCCGAGCGCCGACAGCGTAATCACCCGCCAGCCAGGATGATTGCCAAGAGGAGAGGCTGTCAGATTGACCCGCAGTTCAGATTCTCCGAGCGCCAGCGTCAGATCACGCACAACCAGAGCCGCATCATTGGCATTGAGCCGCTGTGCCACGCGCGGATCACTAATGCCGAGCCGTTCGGTCAGGTGCGTGTCAACCAGCCGTTTGGCACTGGTGCCAAGAAGGTTTTCAGCCGCATGATTGACCTCGGCAATGCGTCCCTCCCCATCGACAAGCAGCAGCGCGAACACCAATCCGTTGATCTGCGAACGGGCGCTGGGATGCTGGGATAAGTCCGCAGGGGGCAGAATAGCGGTCCCTGCTTCACCCGGCGCTTTGCTGTAAGCCACGTTCAGGCGGCCTGCTGCATCAGGAAAGGTGTGTAGAAGCGCTCGATCTCGCCGAGCACTTGATCGGGATCGTCGATGAAGTTCGCCATATTGCGGAACTCGGCAGAGCCATGCATCCCTTTGGTGTACCAGCCGAGATGCTTACGGGCCATCTTGGTGCCGGTATCGCGTCCATAATGATCGAGCATGCGGTGATAATGCTCAACCAGCACGGCGTATTGCTCGTTGACGGACGGATCAGGCAAGGCCTCGCCGGTGCGCCACCAATGCATGATCTGGCCAAGCAGCCACGGGCGGCCATAGGCGCCGCGTCCGATCATCACACCGTCTGCGCCCGACAGTTCGAGCGCGCGGGCCGCATCGGCAATGCCGCAGATGTCGCCATTGACGATGACAGGGATGTTCACCGCCTCCTTGACCTTGCGGATGAAGGCCCAATCGGCGTGCCCTTTGTACATCTGGTTGCGGGTGCGGCCGTGGACCGTGATCATCTGCACGCCCAGGTCTTCTGCCATGCGTGCGAGTTCAGGTGCGTTGAGGCTGGTATGGTCCCAGCCCATCCGCATCTTGACAGTGACGGGGACTTTTACCGCTTTCACCGTCGCTTCCATGAGCTTCACCGCAAGCGGTACTTCGCGCATGAGAGCGCTACCGGCGAACTGGCCGACAACCTTGCGTACCGGGCAACCAAAATTGATATCGATGATCGCCGCGCCATTGCCTTCCTGGATCTTCGCCGCCTCGGCCATGCTGGCAGGATCGCAACCGACCAGCTGCATCGAAACCGGTTCCTCGATCCGGTCCCACGCGGTCTTTTGCGTGCTGACGCGGGTTTCGCGGATCGCCGCCTCGCTCGCCACCATTTCGGTAACATTGAGGCCCGAGCCGTAGCGCCTTACGAGCGTGCGGAACGGCATGTCCGTCACCCCGGTCATTGGCGCGAGCACAACCGGCTCGGCCACCACGACGGGGCCAATCTGGATCGGCTTCATCGCCGGTGGAGTGGGGAGCGGGGTCATTGCAAGGGGCTCTGCCTAAAATATGGGCAGCGCATAGTGGATTGCGCAAAGCCCGTCCAGCGCTTAAGCGCTGCGCCGCTATGGCAGGTGCGCCTCCCCTTCCCCTCTTTGCAGCCATCATCGTCGCTGCTGGCAAGGGGCTGCGCGTCGGTGGAGATACACCGAAGCAGCTCCGCCACTGGCGCGGCAAGCCAGTTCTGCGCCATTCGGCCGAAAGCCTGCTGTCAGCCGGAGCTTCCCCGCTGATCGTGGTGACAAGCGATGATGGCGAGGACGCCGCAAGCGCTGCGCTGTCAGGCCTGCCTTTCACCCTCGCACGGGGCGGAGCAACCCGTCAGGATTCGGTTCGCGCGGGGCTCGAGGCGCTAGCAACGTCGAGCCCGCCATCCGTGCTGATTCACGATGCGGCGCGGCCCGATCTGCCGCTCGAGGTAATATCCCGGCTGACCAAAGCACTGGCTGATTATCCGGGAGCGATCCCGGTTCTTCCCGTCGTTGATTCACTCGCGCTTGCTGACGGCGCCGGGCTGATGGCAGGCAAGGCAGAGCGCGAGGCGCTGCGCCGGGTGCAGACGCCGCAGGCGTTCCGCTATACCGATATCCTTGCCGCGCACCGCGCTTGGAATGGCCCGACGGATGCCGGTGATGATGCGCAGGTGCTGGCAGTCAGCGGCGGTTCAGTCGCGCTGGTCGAAGGGGACGAGCGTCTGAAGAAAATCACATTTGCCGAGGATTTTGTGGACACCACCGCTCCCGCATTTCGCATTGGCCAAGGCTATGATGTCCACCGCCTTGAGACGGGCGAGGACTTGTGGCTGTGCGGCGTGCAGATCCCGCATGACAAGGGCCTCGCGGGCCATTCCGACGCCGATGTTGCGCTTCACGCCATAACGGATGCGGTGCTGGGCGCGATCGGCGCAGGTGATATCGGCACACATTTCCCGCCAAGCGACCCGCAATGGAAGGGCGCGCGCTCTGCGAAATTCCTCGAACATGCGGTGAGCCTTTCGCGCGAGGCGGGATATGGCATTGCCAATATCGACCTCACGCTCATCTGCGAAGCGCCCAAGATCGGTCCGCACCGCCCCGCAATGCGTGCCGAAGTTGCCCGGATCATGGGCGTGGGTGAAGATGCGGTCAGCATCAAGGCAACGACCACCGAAAAGCTCGGTTTTACCGGCCGCGAAGAAGGCATCGCAGCGCAAGCGATTGTCCTCCTGAAACGCGCCTGAACAGGATTGACCAAGATGAAGATTACCCGAACATTCGCTCCGGCTCTCGCTCTTGCGGCACTTGCCCATGGTCAGGCTGCGCATGCACAGCAAGCCTGCGTGCCGCCCGCGGATCTTGGCGACACGATCATCTATGCTCTGCCGATTGCTTATGATGCTGCCCGCACATCCTGCGCCACGCGGTTCACCAGAGATGGATTTGTCGCGCGCGGCGGAGAGCAGTTCATTGCCGGTTTTCGGGCGCGGCAGAATGCGGCGTGGCCGGGCGCGATGCGCACCATGCAGGTTCTGCTGGCGGCGCAGCAAAGTGCGGGTAATGCCAGCGATCTTGATCTTGCCGGCCTTGCAAGGACACTCCCGCCTGAAACACTGCGGCCACTCGTTGATGGAATGGTGGGCCAGATGATCGCTGGCGAGATCAAGCCCGAAAGCTGCGGCAAGATCGAACGCGCGATGGAATTGCTCAGCCCCCTGCCGGTCGACAATGTTGCCGGACTGATGGGCTTCGTGCTCGAGATTGCCCCAATCAGCGAGGCAAACATTTGCCCTTCGCAAATCATCAAGAACAAGCGCTGAGAGGCAAAGCTGATGGCGTTTCACCTGGTCCCCGATGATATCGCTGCGTTGGCTGCCCGCGTGGTTGAGGAAAACACCGCGCAGGGCCGCAAGGTTGCGGTGGCTGAAAGCTGCACCGGCGGGCTGGTGGCAGGCGCCATCACCGAAATCGCGGGGTCATCCGCAGTGCTTGATCGCGGGTTTGTAACCTACTCCAACGAAGCCAAGATGGAAATGCTGGGTGTTGCACAGGATATCATCGAGACTTTCGGCGCGGTTTCGATTGCCTGTGCCTGGTCGATGGCCAAGGGCGCGCTTGATCGCTCAAAAGCTGATGTAGCCGTCGCAATCAGCGGTGTTGCCGGGCCCGGTGGAGGAACCGCCCTGAAGCCTGTCGGCACCGTGGTGTTCGCCCGCATCACGCGCAATGCAGATGGCGAGCCCGAAGGCGAACTCAAGTTTTTCGAAGGCGGCGAAGGCCCCGATGGACGCGCCACCATCCGCCATCAGGCTACGCTTTGCGCGCTGGAATTGCTACTGCCGTAAAGCTGCGCGGCGCGGGTTTCAAAAGCTTCCACCATCTTGCGGAATGCCTTGTCGAAATACTGACCGGCGATCTTCTCGAATATCCGGTTCTTGAAGGTGAATTCGACAAGAAAATCGATCTCGCAGGTGTTCTCATCGATGGCGCGGAACGTCCAGACATTGTCGAGGTCTGACAGTGGCCCATCGACATAGTGCACGTCGATTTCGAGCGGGCGGGTTTTCCTGACTCGTGACGTGAAGCTTTCGCGCAGGCTCTTGAAGCCCACCACCATGTCGGCAACCATTTCGCTGTCCGAATTGCTACGCACGCGCGTGGCGATGACCCACGGCAGAAATTCAGCGTAGCGTCCCACATCGGCGACCAGATCGAACATCTGCTCGGCGCTGTAAGGAAGCCGTCGGGTCTCACGGATGCCGGGCATCAGGCTCGCGCCTTCTCCCGCGCGAGCTTTTCCTCGCGGGTAGCACGCATTTTCGCGAAGTCATCTCCGGCATGATAGCTTGAACGCGTCAGCGGACTGGATGCCACCTGAAGGAAGCCCTTGGCCCGCGCGATCGCGCCATAGGCATCGAATGCCTTGGGCGTAACGAATTCCTCGACGTTCGCATGCTTTGGGGTGGGCTGGAGGTACTGACCCATGGTGATGAAATCGACCTCGGCGGACCGCATGTCGTCCATCACCTGGTGCACTTCGAGGCGCTGTTCGCCGAGCCCGAGCATGATGCCCGATTTGGTAAAGATCAGCGGATTGTGCGCCTTCACCTCCTCCAGCAGCCGCAGCGAGGCATAATAACGCGCACCAGGGCGGATCGTGGGATAGAGGCGCGGCACGGTTTCGAGGTTGTGATTGTACACATCCGGCCCGGCTTCGCAGATCATCTCGACCGCACGGCGCATCTTGCCGCGAAAATCGGGAGTGAGGATTTCGATTGTGGTTTTTGGCGTGGTGCGCCGCAAGGCTTCGATCACCTTGACGAACTGCGAGGCCCCGCCATCGGGCAGATCGTCGCGGTCGACGCTCGTAACAACGATGTGTTGAAGCCCCATCTTGGCGGCTGCAATGGCCGTGTGCTCCGGCTCAAGAGGATCAACCGCGCGCGGCATCCCGGTCTTGACGTTGCAGAACGCGCAGGCCCGCGTACAGACATCGCCGAGAATCATCACCGTGGCGTGTTTCTTGGTCCAGCACTCGCCGATATTGGGGCAGGCCGCTTCCTCGCACACGGTGTGAAGATTGAGTTCGCGCATCAGCTTGCGGGTTTCATTGTAGCCCTCGCTGACGGGGGCACGCACTCTGATCCAGTCAGGCTTGCGCTGGCGAGCAGGACGCTCGGCGGGCTGTTGTGGTTGCGGGGTGCTGGCAAGATCGTTCATTGGCCCCATTTAGGAGCGCCGACGCACGCTGGCAACGCCGCTGGCTTACCAAAAAAGCAAGCGCGCTTGCATGCTTGCGCAAGTCAGGCCTCAGGCTTATCGGCGAAAATCATGCAAACTGCCGCCCTTGCGACCCTGACTTCGCCGGTTATCCTGTTCTTTGTGCTGGGTTTGCTCGCGGCGATCGCGCGATCGGACCTCGCCATTCCCGATCCGATTGCCAAAGCGTTGTCGATCTATCTGATGATCGCAATCGGGCTCAAGGGCGGCGTCGCGCTGGCCAAATCCGGTTTCGGAATTGATGCGTTTACCGCGCTTGGCGCAGGGATTGTCGCGAGCTTTCTTCTGCCCTTCCCCATCTATGCGTTGCTGCGCTGGTTCGGCCAGCTCGATCAGACCAATGCAGGCGCGGTGGCCGCGCATTATGGATCGGTCAGTGTGGTGACTTTCGTAACTGCCAGCGAAATCATCGCGGCGAGCGGGATGGAGGTCGCTGGCTATATGGTTGCGGTGCTGGCCGTCATGGAGACGCCGGCAATCCTTGCCGGCATCCTGCTGGTGCGGACGGGCCAGCAGGCGGCAGCGCAGGGTGCAGCCACCCGCCCGCGCGGCGCAGCGGCGGGCCGAGGCGGCATGTTGCACGAGGTGTTCTTCAACGCTTCGGTGGTACTGTTGCTCGGCTCACTGGTGATCGGCCTGATCGCTGGCCCGCAAGGCTATGACGAAGTGCGCCCGATGTTCGAAGCGGGCTTTCGCGGCGTCCTGTGTCTGTTCCTGCTCGATATGGGGCTGATCGCGGCCCGCCGCCTGATTGCCTCGCGCGCAATGACGGTGAGGCTTGTCGGGCTGGCGATAGCCATCCCGCTGATCAATGGTGTAATCGGTGTGGCCGGTGCGACGGTGATCGGGCTTGATGCGGGCTCGGCCGCCGCCTTTGCCATATTGTGCGCAAGCGCCAGCTACATTGCCGTGCCCGCTGCTATCCGCATGGCAGTGCCTGAGGCGGATCCCGGTATTTATCTGACGATGTCGCTTTCGGTCACGTTCCCGTTCAACATTATCATCAATATCGGGCTGATGACCACGCTGGCAGCTTGGCTGGCAAGCTAGAAGAGGAACGCATGGTAAAGACCATCATCCGCAAACGGATCGAAATCCTCGCCGATGCGCCGCTCGAACGATTGGTCACAGATGCAATCGAGGAAGCAGGCATTATCGGGTGGAGCATCATCGCGCTTGCCGGTGGCAAGGGGCATCATGGCGAATGGCGTGGGGATAGCCTGATCGTGACTGACAAATCGCTGATCGTGACCATCGCTCCCGAAGCCAAAGCCCATGTGCTTGCGGAGAAGCTCGCTCCGTTGCTGACCAGCCACAAGATGCTGTTCTCGATGTGGGATGTTGAAGTGCTGCGCGGCGAGCACTTCTGAAATCTCTGCGCACGCCGACATAAACAGAAAACGCCGGCCTCGCGGCCGGCGTTCTCGCGTTCAACGGTGGAGCCTGCGGATCACCCGCCTATCTGCACACCGTTCATTTTCTGCTTGGCATAGGCCGTCCACAGCATGGCCACAGGCGCGCGGCCAGCCTCGTCAACCTTGGCGAAGGTCTCGATCGCTGCGGCGTGATCACCAATCGCAACCTGCGCCATGCCGAGGCGATGCAGCACTTCCCCGCGCGGAGCACCGGGCATGTTCAGCGCCTTCTCGAAGTATCCTGCCGCTTTCGCGTATTCGCCATAGCTGAGGAAGGTACGAGCTGCGTTCATGACCTGCGCAAGGGTCGCGCCGGGCTTGTTGGCGGCGGTTTCGGTGGCCGGCAGTTCGGTGCGGTCGCTTACCAGCGTGCGGTTGGCCGCCGCGAGCTGTTCATTCACCCAAGTGTCACTCTTATTGACAGCGCCACTGGCAAAGCCCTTGTCGATCATCTCCTTGACTTCCTTGGGATAACGCGCCGCGCGCGCCAGTTCCACGAAAGCGAGGTAATCCTGCCCGCGTTCCAGCGCACCAACTTCGCGCGACAGGCGCAGCAGATCGAGCAACGCTTCTTCATTGCCGCGGTCATCAAGCAGCGCGAGATTGCGCACGATCGTGATCGAATCACGCCAGATCAGTGCGCGTGCATCTTCTTCGAGCCACAATTGGAGCAGCTCGAAAGTTTGCGGCGCCAGTTCGTTGTCCATGCCGGTCTTGATGCCGTAGCCGAACCACCCCTGTTCGATCGTGCCAGCTTCGGCCTTGCGCGCGGCCATGGCGACCTTGAGCGCATCAAAGCCTTCATCGAACTTGCCTTCACCCATCAGAAGCTGCGCCATCTGATACTTCATGATCGCATCGGACAGCTGTTCTGTGGCAAACTTGTTGTCGATAGCGCGCTGGAGATAGACCCGCGCCTGCGGCGAGTTCTGCATGCGGTAATTGAGCTGGAAGGCGATGTAATTGAACTGACCCAGCTGCTCGGCGGGAACCTTGCCGCTGTTGAGCATCAATTCGAGGCCTCGCAACTGAAGCTTGTCGTCTTCCGCCTTCAATGCTGCGGTATAGGAAATCTGCCCCGCCTGAATCTGTTCGTCGGGCGAAGCCGCCATCGCGATCAGTTCTTCAAGCTTCGGCAGCATCGTCGGCAAGTCGGTGCCAGCGTTTACCTGTGCTTCCAGCGCTTTGTAAGCCTCCACGAATTCCTTGGAGTAGACGGGCTTTGCAGCGCCCTTGTCATTCTTCTTCTGGGCATGGGCAACGTCGGCAAAACCGAAAGTGCCAACCAGCGCGGTGCCGCTGGCAAGCGCAACGGCCAGTGCCAGCTGGCGTCCGATGCGCAGGGGACGGTGGGCAAGGATAGGCGAAGTCATTGCAAGATATCTCCCAAAGTAACCATGGCAGAATGGCCTTTCGGCCTGCTGCCCGTGTTCGGTAATGCCGCGCTGCTCTTGGACGCATGACGGCGATTTTGCAATTCCTCCTAGATAAGCCGGGCTGAACGGGCTTTGAATGGTGGCTGGCGCATGCATTCACGCGATGGGGGTTTGGAAATGTGGAAAAATCGTCCGATGTTTGGGTAATGTTCCTGTGTGCTTGTGGCGCATTGAGGCAGGCGAGCCTACATTGAACCCAATTCCCGTGCGCCCGGAATGCGCCACCCTCTTTCAGAAATGGTCTGAACCTTGAGCGACGACAGCGACATTATCGATTCCCCCTTGCCCACACCGATGGGCGGTTTTGAGCGCATCGACATCGTTGACGAGATGAAGTCGAGCTACCTCGACTATGCGATGAGCGTGATCGTCAGCCGCGCATTGCCCGATGTGCGCGATGGGCTGAAGCCGGTGCATCGCCGTATCCTGTTCGCCAGTCAGGAAGGCGGGTTTGTCGCTGGGCGACCTTATCGCAAGAGCGCGAAGATCGTCGGTGACGTGATGGGTAATTACCACCCGCATGGCGATTCTGCGATCTATGATGCGCTTGCGCGCATGACCCAGCCTTGGTCGATGCGGGTGCCGCTGATTGATGGTCAGGGAAATTTCGGGTCGATGGACCCGGATCCGCCTGCGTCGATGCGCTACACCGAAGCGCGCCTGGCACGGGTAGCCAACTCACTGCTGGATGATCTCGACAAGGATACGGTCGATTTCACCGAGAACTATGATGGCAGCCGGCAGGAACCCACGGTGCTGCCTGCGCGCTTCCCCAATCTGCTGGTGAATGGTGCCGGCGGCATTGCGGTAGGTATGGCGACCAATGTGCCGCCGCATAACCTTGGCGAAGTGATCGATGCCTGTTTTGCCTACATGGACAATCCGGCGATCTCATCGGAAGACCTGATCCAGTATGTCCCCGGCCCGGATTTCCCCACTGCGCCGCTGATCCTCGGCACCCATGGCGCGCGTTCGGCCTACACCACCGGACGCGGTTCGATCCTGATGCGTTGCCGCCACGAGATCGAAACAGGGCGCAATGATCGCCAGTCGATCGTGTTCACCTCGATCCCCTATCAGGTTGGCAAATCGAACCTCGTTGAGAAGATAGCCGAAGCCGCCAAGGACAAGCGGATCGAGGGCATCGTCGACATCCGTGATGAAAGCTCGCGCGAGGGCGTGCGCGTGGTGGTTGACCTCAAGCGTGATGCCACTGCCGAAGTGGTGCTCAATCAGATCTGGCGGCACACGCCTGCGCAATCGAGCTTCCCGGCGAATATGCTGGCCATCCGTGGCGGCCGCCCTGAAACGCTTACGCTGCGTGACATCATCGCCAGCTTCATCACGTTCCGCGAGGAAGTGATCACCCGGCGCACCAAGTACGAACTGGCCAAGGCGCGCGAGCGTGCGCACCTTTTGCTAGGCCTCGTGGTGGCCGTCTCCAACCTCGATGAGGTGGTGGCGATGATCCGCACTGCGGCCAATCCCGCGGAAGCGCGCGGGCGTCTGCTCGCCAAGGAATGGCCGATCGGTGACATTGCGCAATATATCCGCCTTGTCGAAGCGATCGAGCCGTCAGCCGATGAAAGCGAAGGCACGTACCGCCTCTCCGAACGGCAGGTGAAGGCCATCCTCGAACTGCGTCTGCACCGCCTGACAGCTCTGGGCCGTGATGAAATCGGCGATGAATTGAAGGAATTGGCGCTTTCGATCGAGGAATATCTTGCGATCCTCGCTGACCGGGTAAAGCTTTATGCCGTGATGCGCGAGGAGCTGGCGGAAATCCGCGCTACCTATGCGACCCCGCGCCTTTCCGAAATCGCGCCCGCCTGGGACGGTCTGGAAGATGAAGACCTGATCGAGCGCGAGGAAATGGTCGTCACCGTCACGCATGATGGTTACATCAAGCGTACTGCTCTCAACACGTTCCGGGCACAGGCGCGCGGCGGCAAGGGCCGCTCGGGCATGGCGACCAAGGACGAGGACGCGATTGTCGAGCTGTTTGTCACCAGTACGCACAATCCCGTGCTGTTCTTCACCAATACGGGCCGCGTCTATCGCATGAAGGTGTGGAAGCTGCCCGAAGGCGGACCGACCACCAAGGGTCGGCCGATGGTCAATCTCCTTCCGCTGGGCGAGGATGAGCGCGTCACCAACGTTCTCCCCTTGCCAGAGGATGAAACCGAGTGGGCCAATCTCAACATCGTTTTCGCCACGCAGCAGGGCATGGTGCGGCGCAATTCGATGGATGCCTTCGCCAATATCCCCACTGCTGGGAAATATGCGATGGGCTTTGTCGAAGGTTCGGGCGATAGGCTGATCGGAGTGCAGCTTCTCCGGGAAGAGCAGGAGATTTTCCTCGCGTCCGACAGCGGCAAGGCGATCCGCTTCTCCGCCACCGATGCGCGTGAGACCAAGAGCCGCACCGGCATTGGCGTACGCGGCATGAGCCTCAAGAAAGGCGGCAAGGTTGTGAGCCTTGCCGTGCTTGATCCGCTTTCCGCTGATATGGAAACGCGCGAGGCCTATCTGCGCGCGGCGGTCTGGAAGAACAATGAAAACGCCCCTACCCTCCCCGCTGACAGACAAGCGGCGATGGCTGAGGCTGAGGAATTCATCCTCACCATCACGGCCAATGGTTATGGGAAGATCTCGTCAGCCTATGAATACCGCACCACCGGGCGCGGCGGCCAGGGGATCACCAATATCGGCCAGCCTGAAAGCAATCCGGATCGCAATGGGCCGGTCGTTGCCAGCTTTGCGGTACATCACGGATCGCAATTGATGCTGGTGACCGATCAGGCCAAGCTGATCCGGCTCGGGATCGATTTCCGTCACCTGATCGAAGGCGGGTTCGAAAGCCTTAAGGGCTTTGCGATCTCCGGGCGCGGTTCGTCGGGCGTGCGGATCTTCGATGTCGCCAAGGGCGAGCATATCGTTGGCGCTGCGCTGATCGAAGGTGCTGGTGACGACGAAGCCGAAGCCGAGGCCGAAGCGTCAGCAACCAGCGAAGAGCCCCCCGTCACCTGACGGGGCGCTCTCCCCTCAGCGTCTGCACCACCCCGGTCGCGATCATCAGCTGGCCCGCATAATACAGCGGCCAGATGAGATAGGTCGGCAGAGGCTCAAGGCTCAGCGAGCCCATCCGTGAGAAGATCAGCCAGTCGCTGACGATAAACAGAACTGCGCCCGTGCCCACGCGGTAGCGCGGAAAGCGGCTCAGCCATGCCGCAGCCGCCATCGCTCCAAGCGCTGCCGAATAGAGCGCAACATCGGGACGCAGGCTGAGCAGATAACTCACCAGCGGGGTGCCTGTCAGCAGCGCCGCCGCCAGCAGTCGCTGGCTCGGGCTGGTTCGGACACGGCGGTGGCGCAGGTAGAACCCTACCGCCACAAGATGCGAGGCGAGGAACAGTGCGCCGCCTGCGTTGAAATCCAGCTCAAGCACCATGTCTCCCGCTGCTGACAGCGCCAGCGCCAGCACAAAGATCGCTCCGTCCAGCCCCTGCCCTGCCCGCCGCCACGCGTAGGTCGCCAACAGTCCGACGGCGGACCCCTTGATCAGAATCAGCCAGATTTCACCGAGAGGATTATCGGCAAGGAAATAGAACGCACAGGCCGCCGCTACGCTGGCCAGCAACCACGGGCGGTGTTCGACCAGCGCCTGTTTTGCCATAAGTCGCTCCTCCCCACGCCATGTCAGCGCACAAATGCTTGCGGCTGAGCTAACACGCAATTACCTCGCTCGCCATGATTGCAACCACTCAGACACATGATGTGCACATAATTGGCGGCGGCCTCGCGGGGAGCGAGGCGGCATGGCAGCTTGCCCAGGCAGGGGTGAAAGTGCGGCTGTCGGAAATGCGCGGCAGTGGTTCCATGACCCCGGCGCATCAGACCGACGGCTTGGCCGAGCTGGTCTGCTCCAATTCGTTCCGTTCCGATGATGATACCAAGAACGCCGTCGGGCTGCTGCATCACGAGATGCGCGAACTCGGCAGCCTCATCATGCGTGCGGGGCACACCGCGCGGGTGCCGGCGGGTAGCGCCATGGCGGTGGACCGGGATGTGTTTTCGGCCGAGGTCGAGAAGGCCCTGCGCGAGCACCCCAATGTCACCATTGTGCGCGAGCGGGTGGATGCCTTGCCTGAAGCTGGCCTCACGATTGTCGCTACCGGCCCGCTTACTGCCGAGGCTCTGGCAGGCAGCATTGTGCGTGCGACCGGCGCCGAACGCCTTGCCTTTTTCGATGCAATCGCGCCGATCGTCTATCGTGATAGCATCGACATGAGCAAATGCTGGATCCAGTCGCGCTGGAACAAGCGGACCGAGGCTTCAAACGAGGGCGGCGATTATATCAATTGCCCGATGACGAAGGAGCAATACCTCGCCTTTCACCGCGGTCTGATCGAAGGCGAAAAGGGCGAGTTCAAGGAGTGGGAGAAAGACACGCCTTATTTCGATGGTTGCATGCCAATCGAAGTGATGGCCGAACGCGGCGTGGAAACGCTCCGCTATGGCCCGATGAAGGGCGTGGGCCTCGATAATCCGTTCGATACCTCGCCCGAATTCCCGCAAGGGCGCTGGCCCTATGCCGTGGTGCAATTGCGGCAGGATAACAAGCTGGGGACTCTGTGGAACATGGTAGGCTTCCAGACGAAGCTGAAATATGCCGCACAGGTCGCGCTGTTTCGCACCATTCCGGGGCTGGAGAATGCCGAATTCGCGCGCCTTGGCGGGCTGCATCGCAACACCTTCCTCAATTCGCCGGAAGTGCTGGATCGCCAGCTTCGCCTGCGCGCCGCGCCGCATATCCGCTTTGCCGGGCAAGTCACGGGGTGCGAAGGCTATGTCGAAAGTGCGGCGATCGGTCTGGTTGCGGGCTTGATGACGGCGACCGAGCTCGCGGGGCGAACGTGGCAGCCGCTGCCCGCAACCACAGCACTGGGTGCCCTCCTCAGCCATATCACCGGCGATGCCGCAGCCGACACCTTCCAGCCGATGAATGTCAATTTCGGGCTGTTCCCGCCGCTCCACGAGGTTGGCAAGAAGCAGCGCAAGGAAGCCTATACCGAACGCGCCAAGGCCGATCTGGCCCGCTGGATCAGTGAGACGCTAGCCCCGGTGATCGCCTGAATCAGCACTTGCAAGCCGGCTTTTTCGCCACGGGCTTGGGCGCGGTGGTGGCGAACTCCGCACGCGTAAGCTTGCCGTCCTTGTCGGTGTCCGCACCTTCGAACTTATCGACTGTGGCGACAGCCCACTCCTCGAAGGTCAGAAGATTGTTGCCATCCTTGTCGAGCTTGCGGAATGCATCGGTGCGGACGGCCAGTAACTCGTTGCGGCTGATGATGTTATCGCGGTTCCGATCATAGCGATCAAACCGCAGCTGTTCGCGGGTGCGCTTGCTCACTTCCGGCGGGGTCGGCCCTGTCATGTCACCCGGATCGGCCAACGGCAGCGCGTCATCCGGCGGGGCGGGCGCAAGCGCTGGCGGTGGCGGCGCATTGGCCTCTACCTCGGCGCGGCCCTGCCACCAGAACAACCCGGCACTGGCCAGCAGTAATGCCAGCACTGCTCCAAGAATTGTTCGCTGCATCGTTTGAACTCCGGCATATCAATCTGATATTATTGTATTAATCAAATCAGCGCAGAATGATAGCGGCCTTTGCGATCTGGATTGCGGCGCCGCGCCCTTCCATAAGGGGACGGCCACCACGCAGGAGTGCACGGTGCCCGAGCGCACCGAGCACCGCCAGAGACCGGGTTTTCGCATTGAGTCGTCCGCGCTGGCTGGCCTCGCGAAGCCCCAGCCGGATGAGCAAGGCGCGCTCTTCGCCATGGGAAATGTTGGCGGCGAGATCGGCAATTGCCCATACGCGTGCAGCAGTCATGGCAGAGGCGAAGGCTGCATCAGGCTCCTGCAACCCGCAAGCGATAACCAGAGCAGTAGCGCGCCCCCGGGCAAATGCCAGCGCTGCATGTTCGTCAAGCGGATCGGGCTGTAGAAGATGCTCCCAGCTATCCACCATGCCGATCAGCGCTTCGCATTGAGATTCCCAAGTGTCTGAGAGGGCGTCAAGCACCACATCGCCCCGTCGACGTTCGGCGGCAGGCCGCTGCAAGGCTTCGCGCCACCAGGCAAGCCGCATCTGTCCGAGCATTGGCTCGCTCGTCCGGGCAACAAGCTGGGACAGGCGATGATCAAGTGCCAGAACCGCAGTCAAGGCGCTGCGATGCCGCGCGGGGCAATAGCCAACCGCGATCCGCGACGCAGGGGGCAAGAGGTCTTGATCAATCACAGCCATCACTTCGCCGCTAAGCCGGAGTGACGAGGTCTGGCAAGCATTGTGTCCCTTAACGAGACCCTGCGCCAATTACGTAGTCTTTCGGTCATGCTTACCCCTTCCTTAACCATGTGGCTTGAGACTCCGCTCACTATTTGCGCGTATAAATCGCGTCTACATAGTCACTTGCACGCTTAGGGTCGCGTGCCTGGATGAAGGGCGTGTTAAGGAATGAGCCAGCGAATATTGCGGCGCAGACCGTTCTTGCGAGCGCTTCTGCGAGACACTTCGGCAAACACACTGGTGATCGCCGCGGCTTCGCTCGTGCCGCTGATTGCGACAATCGGTGGGGCAGTAGACATGAGCCGCGTCTATCTCACGCAGTCTCGTTTGCAATCCGCTTGCGATGCGGGCGCTCTTGCTGCGCGTCGCTCGATGCGCGGGGTGAAATGGACTGGTGAAGACCGGACGACTGGCGAGAATTTTTTCAACATGAACTTTCCTGCGGGAAAGTATGGCACCAGCGGTCTTGCTGTCGAGTACTCCGCGAGCACCGATGGTAGGGTTACGGGTGTGGCATCCACCTCGGTACCGATGACTTTGATGGCGCTGTTCCGGTCGGACAGCGTCCAAGTGTCGGTCGCCTGCACAGCGGATCTCAATCTCCCCAACACCGATGTCATGCTGGTGCTGGATACGACGCTATCAATGAATGACCCTAATCCGGGTGATAGCATCCGGCGCATCGATGCGCTGACCAATGCGGTTATGTCATTCTACGATACGCTTGAGGCAGCCAAGCCGGCGGGCGCCAACGTGCGTTATGGCTTTGTCCCCTACTCGCACACGGTCAATGTCGGCATGCTGCTGCACCGCGACTGGGTCCAGGATTTCGGAACCTATGATTCGCGCGAGCCTGACGGGATTCACACCTGGCAGACACAGGGCAACGCACCGAGCCAGACAGTTACCAACAGCACTTGGCGTAACTTGGGCGGTACCAACCAGACTCGCCCGCGCTATCAGGCGCCATCGGAAAACTGCCCGACCAGCCTGCCGCGCGAGAACTGGAGTGACACTTACACAGCCTGGAGCGCTTGGGATCCGTCAGCGAGCGCCCTACCGCGCAGCAGGACACGTATCCGCACGCGTAATGGCACAGAGTTTTCGATCGCCCGTGACGCCAATGGCAATTGCTGGGTTACGCCGCGCGATTTCAACAATTTCCGGGAAGAACAAACGGAAACTGTCCGGGTAAATCCCAATGCCGGTAATCAGCCGGGGGTCAACACCAACACCGCACGACATTGGATCTACCGGCCGATCGATTATGATCTGCGTCCGATAAAAGGCTCTGGTCCCGGCGACGCACCGGTATCAGGCGGTACCTTCAGCGCGCCGGTCAATGATAACCAGACGGATCGTTTGATCCGTTGGCCGGATGGCGACCGCGCCTGCATCGAGGAACGGGCCACACGCCGCACGAGCGAGACTTTGCTGACTCCGCGTTACGACATGGATGTCGATCTGATCCCTGATCCAGGCAATCCGGCGACACAGTGGCGCCCTTATCTTCCGGCGGTTGTCTACACGCGGAATGTCGCCTCCGGAAACCGCGAATCCGAGCAACGCGTTTCCACCAACCCGCATCAAAATGGGCGCTGGATCTTCAGCCAGCTCGCGCCGACAAGCACGCGGACGATCAGTCTCACCAACACGCAGAACTACTTCAACCCGTTTGGCGGC
>JBKBMC010000023.1:0-28399 GCA_046296075.1 Erythrobacter sp.
CAGCGCCGTGGCCTTGCTGCCGCTCATGTCGGACATGTAGCCCGGCAGGAACACCAGCGTGGGCTGACTGGCACAGGCTGGTGCAGGCCGGGTGTGCCGAAAGGCAATGCGGCGGCCATCCGGCAGGGTGTGGAAACGGGGTTCGCTCATACCGCCTCTCTTGCCTTGCTCTTTGCGTGAAGCGCAACCATTGTCGGCATGGCCGATTGTAACATCATCGCAACGGGAGAGGGTTAGCGCGCATGTCCATGACCGAGCATCACACCACCCGCCTTCCGGCAACATCACCCGCCGCGCTGACCCGGCGCAACCTGTTCACGCTTGCAGGTGCCTCGGCTGCGCTCGCCGCAACACCGCTAGCGGCGCGCAGTTTCGGCACCGGCTTCACCCACGGCGTGGCAAGCGGCGAGCCTGCGGCGAATTCGGTGCTGCTGTGGACGCGCTTTGTCGCCGATGCCGACACGCGCCTCGTCTGGGAAGTCAGCGCATCGGAGGACTTCACCCACCCGCTCGCCAGTGGCGAGGCGACGGCTTCGCCCGCGCGCGACTGGTGTACCAAGGCAACGGCGGGCGGTCTCGCCCCCGGCCAATGGTATTTCTATCGCTTCGTGGCGCCCGACGGATCGGTCTCCGACACGGGCCGCACCCGCACCCTGCCGCAAGGGCCGACTGCGACGTTCCGCCTCGCTGTGTTTTCCTGCTCGAACTACGGCTTCGGCTGGTTCAACGCCTATGGCCACGCCGCCGAAGTTGCGGATTGCGACCTTGCGCTGCACCTCGGTGATTACCTCTACGAATACGAAAAAGGCACCTATCCGACTGCTCAGGAAGCTGCCTCCGACCGTGTGCTCGCCCCCGAGAACGAGATCGTGACCCTCGCCGATTATCGCCTGCGCTATGCGACCTACCGCGCCGATCCCGATCTGCGCCGCATCCATCAGATCATGCCGATGATCTGCATCATGGATGATCACGAAAGCGCCAATGACAGCTGGCATGGCGGAGCACAGAACCACGATCCCGCCACCGAAGGCGCATGGGATGTACGCAAGTCCATCGCGATACAGGTCAACCGCGAATGGCTGCCGGTTTCAGATGAACCTTATGCCGCCTATCAGGTCGGCGATCTGGCGACCTTGTTCCGGCTGGAGACCCGCTTGCTCGCTCGCGACAAGCAGCTTGATCTCGGCACGGTTCTCGCGGGGAGGACAGATCCGCAAGCAGCGATGCAAGCGCTGGTCGCGTTCCGCGACGGTGACTGGGCCGATTCGTCGCGCACCATGCTCGGGCAACAGCAGGAGCAATGGCTGGCCGAAGGGATGGCAGCCTCGGCCAAGGGCGGCACCGTTTGGCAGGTGCTGGTGCAGCAGGTGCTTATGGGCAATCTCGGGACGCCGGCAGGGCTGGCCGATCAGCTGGGCAGCGCCCTACCCGATTATGTCCGGCAACGGCTGACCGCAGCAAGCCTTGCCAGTAAAACGGGCCTTCCTGCCAATATGGACGCTTGGGATGGGTATCCCGCAGCCCGCGCGCGGCTGCTCGAATCAGCGCTTGCAGCCAATGCCAATCTTCTGGTGCTGGCAGGCGACACGCATAATGGCTGGGCTTTCGAACTGAGCCACGAAGGCGCGCGGTCAGGCATCGAATTCGGGGTGCAAAGCGTGTCCTCGCCGGGCTTCGAAAGTTACCTGTCCTTTATCCCGCCCGCGGACTTGGCCTCGGCCCTGGTCGGCACGAATGAAGGGCTCAAGTGGGCTGACACCGCCCAGCGCGGCTACATGGTAGTGGAACTCACCCCGACCCGTGCGACGACAGAATACCGTTTTACCGGCGGGGTTCGTCAGCGTGCGGCCAAGCTGGCCGGAACGAAGCGGATTTCCGCCGAGGCAGGCGCGGGCGGGCTCGAGGTCTGACCGCGTCCCAAGGGTAATGACATCGCAGACATTGACCGCTAAGGAAGCCGCCATGCGCAAGCCGGTCACTACCCGTGTAACAACCACCACCCGGACTATTCCCGGGCGGAGGGCTGCGCTTTAAACCCGCAGAACCCGCCGCCCGGCTCGGGGGCGGTGCGGTGTCCTCCCCGAAGCCGATCTTTGCAACACCGCTCTTCCGGTGTGCGCGCAACTATGCCAAGGCGCGCGCCAAACGAGACGGACGCAAGATGATGACGGAATTGCTCAAGATCAGTCTGCCTGATGGCTCGGTGCGCGAAGTGCCCACGGGGAGCACTCCTGCGGATGTCGCCGCCGCAATCGGCCCCGGCCTTGCCAAGGCGGCACTCGCCGCGCGGGTCAACGGGGAAGTGCGCGATCTTGGCCGTCCGTTCGATGGCGATGCCGAACTGGCCCTGATCACCGCCCGCGATGAGGCCGATGCGCTCGAACTCGCACGTCATGATTACGCCCACGTCCTCGCCGAGGCGGTGCAGGCGCTGTTTCCCGGCACGCAGATCACCTTCGGCCCCGCGACCGACGATGGCTTCTACTATGACGTGAAGGCGCCTGACACGCGCGAGCCATTCAGCATGGATGATCTTCCCGCGATCGAGGAGAAAATGCGCGAGATCATCCGCGCCGACAAGCCGCTGCGCCGCGAGGTGTGGAGCCGCGAGGCGCTGATCGCCAAGTGGGAATCGGAAGGCGAAATTTTCAAGGCCGAATGGGCCAAGGAACTCCCCGGCACCGAAGAGTTGACGGTCTATTGGAGCGGCAATGATTGGCTCGATATGTGCCGCGGGCCGCATCTGCCCTCGACCGGCAAGCTTGATCCGGATGCCTTCAAACTGATGCGCGTCGCCGGCGCTTACTGGCGCGGCGACCAGAACAACGCGCAGCTCACCCGCATCTATGGCACCGGCTGGCTCAACAAGAAGCAGTTGCAAGCGCATCTCACCCGCCTTGAGGAAGCCGCCAAGCGCGATCACCGCAAGCTGGGCCGCGAGATGGACCTGTTCCACTTGCAGGAAGAAGCCCACGGCTCGGTGTTCTGGCACCCCAAGGGCTACCGCATCTGGCGTGAACTCGAAGCCTACATGCGCCGCAAGATGGACGGGGCTGGATACCGCGAGATCAAGACCCCGCAATTGATGGACGTGCGCCAGTGGGAGCAATCAGGCCACTGGGGTAAGTATGCGCAGAACATGTTTGCCGTGCCCGACATGGTGCCCGAAGTGGATGAGGCAGGCGGCGCAGCCTCTCCCAAAGTGACTGCGGACGCAGCATGGATGGCGATCAAGCCGATGAACTGCCCGGCCCATGTGCTGGTGTTCAAGCAGGGGATCACCTCCTACCGCGATCTGCCGATCCGGCTGGGCGAAATGGGCTGCTGCCATCGCAACGAGCCGCATGGCGCGCTCCACGGGCTGATGCGTGTGCGCCAGTTCACGCAGGACGATGCGCATATCTTCTGCACCGAAGAACAGGTCATCGGTGAAGTTCAGGCCTTCATCGCGCTGGCGGATAGCGTCTACCGCGATTTCGGCTTCACCTATGACATCAAGCTCGCCCTGCGCCCCGAAAAGCGGTTCGGCAGCGACGCTGATTGGGACAAGGCCGAGCAGGAATTGCGCGACGCCGTCGCCGCGAACGGCCTCCAATGGGAGGAACTGCCCGGCGAAGGCGCGTTCTATGCGCCCAAGCTCGAGTGGCACCTGACTGACGCGATCGGGCGCACCTGGCAGGTCGGCACGATCCAGTCTGACCGGGTTTTGCCGGAACGCCTCGACGCCAACTACATCGGCGAGGATGGCGACAAGCACCGGCCGGTGATGCTGCACCGCGCGATTTTCGGCAGCTATGAACGCTTCATCGGCATCCTGATCGAACACTTCGCCGGTCGACTGCCGGTCTGGCTCGCCCCGGTGCAGGCGGTGGTGGCGACCATCGTGTCGGACGCCGATCCCTACGCGGACGAGGTGGCAGCGAAGCTTCAAGCGGCAGGCCTGCGCGTCGAGACCGATCTGCGCAACGAGAAGATCAACTACAAGGTACGCGAACACTCGCTCGCCAAGGTCCCGCATCTGCTGGTCGTCGGCAAGCGCGAAGCGGAGGAAGGCACTGTCGCGGTGCGCACTTTGGGTGCAGAGCACCAGAAGGTGATGCCGCTCGGCGAAGCTATCGCCATGTTGCAAGGCGAAGCCACGCCGCCCGATTTGCACAGCTAGGCTGACGCGGGTGGAGACTATCGCCGGGTTCACGCTGGCGCAGATCGCGGTCGCGATACTGGCAGCGTTTGGGGCAAGCTTTGTACGCGGGCTGACCGGATTCGGCATGGCGATCCTGCTGGTGCCGATCCTTGCGCTGGCGTTGCCTCCGGTCGAGGCGGTGGTGCTGGGCAATTGCCTCTCGCTGTTCATCGGCCTCACCGAAATCCGCATGCTGGTGCGCGAATCGGAGCGCAGCGCGTGGGTAATCGGCGCGCTGGTAGTGCTGACGACGCCGCTTGGGCTGTGGGCATTGTTTTCGACCAGCCCCGATATTGCCCGCGTGGTGATTGCACTGATTGCCTTCAGCGCGTTCCTCGCCATCCTGCTGCCACGCCGGACCAGCGCGGTGCCGGGGCGCTGGGTAACCGGCGGTGTGGGCGTGTTGAGCGGGTTGATGACGGGCTATGCCGGGATGCCGGGCCCGCCCGTGGTTCCTTACTACGCAGGGCGCGCGCTGCCCCGGGTGACAATCAAGGCCTCGATGCTGCTGATCTTCACCATCGCCGCCAGTGCGGGCATTGCGAGCGCGGCGTGGCTTAACATACTGCGCTGGGAGCTACCCCTGTTCGCGCTGGTGATGCTGCCAGTGATTATCGGTGGCAACCGAATGGGCACGATGGTTTCAGGACGGATCAGCGATCCCGTGTGGCGAGCCTGCGTGGGGCTGGTTCTGGGCGCAGCCGCCGTTGCGGCGGTACTGCGGCTCGTGTGATCAGAACGGCAAGAACCGACCGGCCATGATCAGCGCGGTGGCGCAGCCGAGGACAATCGCACTGCGCGCAACGTCCCACGCGTCGATCCGCTGATCGACAAGCGACAGAGTGGCGCTGCGAGCAAGAGATTGGGCACGTTCCATGGTGCTTGAAATGCGCCCTGAAGTGCTAACAAAGGGTTAAAACTGCCCTATGCCGCTGGCATTTGCTGGCTGGCGCAATGAAACCCACCGCCGCCTGCCAGCACCGCTTCGCCGGGCAGGCCAATGGTGTCACGGTCGGGAAACAAGGCGGCAATGGCTGCAACCCCGTCGGCATCATGCGGCGATCCGAAGGTTGGCACTACCACCAGATGAGTGGTGATGGCGAAATTCACATAGCTCGCCGGTTCGATCACCCCGTCGCGAATGATGAGACCGGGCGAGGGAATCCGCACCACTTCGACCCCGAAAGCTTCGGCCCGCGCTGCCGCATCGGCATAGATTGCAGCATTGGGATCGTTCTTGCCGGTGGCCTCGGGCACCACCAACCGATTTGGCGCAACGAAGCGAGCGAGGTTATCGACGTGCCCATCGGTGTGATCATTGATCAGCCCATCACCCAGCCACAGCGCGCGGGTGAAGCCAAGCTGCGCTGCCAGCTCCGCCTCGATTTCCGCGCGGCTCATCTGCGGGTTGCGGTTGGGATTGAGGAGGCATTGCTCAGTCGTCGCGACCAGCCCGGTGCCGTCTCCATCAACTGCCCCGCCTTCGAGAATCACAGGCGTATGAGTGACGGTCAGCCCCGCATCGTGCGCGAGTTCCGCGCCAATCTCCTGATCGCCGGGCATCAGATACTTGCCGCCCCAGCCATTGAAGCCAAACCGGCGGGCAATGCGGGTGCCATCCGCCTCGCGGACCACCAGCGGACCGGTATCCCGCAGCCAGATATCGCCATAGGCGCGCCGCTCCAACGTGACCCTGCTGCTCACTAACGCCCGTGCGCACGCCTCGTTCGCTTCATCGCGCACCAGCAGACGCACCTCCTGCCCGCTTTCGGCAACGGCGTTAGCGAAAGCCGCCATCTGCTCCTGCGCGGGCTCAAGCCAGCCCGGCCATTCGTCGGCGAGATGGGGAAAGCCAATCCACAGCCAGTCCTGCGGCGCCCATTCGGGCGGCATCAGTGCAGCGCCCATCAGCAGCCCTTCGTGCCCTTGGCGCAGCTTTCATCGCGGATGCTGCGGAATTCATCGCCGTCGTTCCAGTTCGGCCAGCTGGTGCTCATCGCAAGGCTCCGTCCGATACGGAAATAGAGCTGGAGATCGGCCATTACACCGGCCCAGTTCCAGTTCGGATCGAATTCGTCCTTCGGACCATGATAGCGATTGGCGCGATAGTCCTCCGCCACCTTGGCACCCGCTGCGCGGCCACCTTCGATCAGATCCTCACCGCCGTCGAGATAGAGCATTGGCACACCGCGCTTGGCGAGCGAGAAATGGTCGGAGCGATAGTAATATTCCGCCTCGGGCGAGGAGTCGGGCGTGACCGTGCGACCGTCCGCAGCAAGCGCGGCCGTCAGGAACGCATCAAGCTGCGATTTGCCGCCGCCAACCGCGGTGATGTCCTTCGCCGGGCCAGCCACCAGAAAGGCATCCATATTGACCCCGCCCACAGTCTGCGCGAGCGGGAAGACAGGGTTGGCGCCGTACCATGCCGAGCCAAGCAGCCCGGACTCCTCCGCCGTCACGGCAAGAAAAACGAGGCTGCGGCGAGGCGGGCCCGCCTTGGCATGGGCTTCAGCCAGGGCGACCAGCGCAGCAGTGCCCGTCGCATTGTCGACCGCGCCGTTGCAGATGTCATCACCGTCGGGCGCAGGGGTGCAGCGCCCGAGATGATCCCAGTGCGCGGTGTGCAGCACATATTCGTCAGGCGTCTCGCTGCCCGGCAGAATGCCGATGACATTGTGCGACATGAACTTGCGGGTGGTGTTGTCAAAGCTCGTCGCCGCTTTCAGCCCGAGCGGCACGGCCTTGAACCCCTTCTGCCCCGCCGCCTTGGTGAGCGCGGCCAGATCCTGTCCGGCAGCGGCGAGAATGGCGCGCGCCGCATCCTTCTGGACCCAGCCGTTCATCCGGGTCAGAGGCGGAGCCTTATCGCCATATTGCGGGTGAGCCTGCGGGCCGGTCCACGAACTTTCCACCACGTTCCAGCCATAGCTGGCGGGCTGGGTATCATGGATGATCAAAGCAGCCGCAGCACCTTGCCGGGCGGCCTCTTCGTACTTGTAGGTCCAGCGCCCGTAATAGGTCATGGCCTTGCCGTTGAACGGGCCTTGGAGACTGGAGGCTTGCCAATCGGGATCATTGACGAGAATCACCACCGTCTTGCCACGCACATCCACGCCGGCATAATCGTTCCACCCCTTTTCAGGGGCGTTGATGCCATAGCCGACGAATACCATCTCGCTATCGGTGACGCTGGTCTTCGCCTCTTCGCGGAACGTCACACCCACCCAGTCTTTTGCGAAATTGAAGGACAGCGGGGTCTTGCCGCCGGTGATCGCGAGCGGGGCGTGGTTGCGGCCGGTGATTTCCATCAGCGGCACTTCCTGTAGCCAGCTTGTCCCGTTGCCGGGCTGAAGACCGGCCGCCTTGAAGCGTTCGATCAGGTAGGCAAGCGTCTTTTCCTCGCCTGCGCTGCCGGGCATGCGACCTTCGAATTCGTCGCTTGAGAGGACGCGGGTAACTTCGCGCATGGTGTCTTCGGAGATGTCGCCAGGCGCGATGTCGGGAATGTCGAGTTCGCTCTCGCCGGTAACTTGTGCGATTTCGTCACACGCCAAGAGCCCGAGCGTGGCGGCGGCGAGCGCGGCGGCGAGCGAGAATTTCCTGATGGCCATGGCGATGATTGTCCCCTGCGAATTGCCCATGCTTCTACGCATCCCTTGCAGAGCATCAGCGCGCACGCAAGACACGCAGCCCCTTGCGAGCGCGGCTGGCTGCCGCCAAGGAAGCAGGCGATGGGAGAGAAGCTGTCACCCGATTGGAACGGCGCGCTGGCGCGGGCGCGGGCGCATGCGGCCTTTCTCGGGCGCGCGCTGGAACGTCAACCGCCGCTGGCGGAGATGCTGGCGGCAGGCGATACAAATTCAGCCTTCGCCTGGACGCGCGAACTGGGCGCGCACGAGGATACCGGCATTGCCCTGCGGCGCGAGCGGTTGGCGCTGGCCACGCTGGTGGCGATCGGCGATCTGGCAGGCGCTTTTCCGCTGGCGCGCGTTGTTGGCGAACTTTCCGCCTTTGCCGACCGCGCGCTGGATCGGGCCATCCGTACCGCCATTGCCGAGCGTACCGGCGAAGACAGCAGCGCGGGCATGATTGCGCTCGCCTTGGGCAAACAGGGTGCGGGCGAGCTCAACTATTCCTCGGATATCGATCCGATCCTGCTTTATGATCCCGCCTGCCTGCCGCGCCGGACAAGCGATGATCCGGGTGAGGCAGCCAATCGCTATGCACGCCGGGTGGTAGCATTGCTCTCGGAAAACACGCCCGAAGGATACGTGCTGAGGGTCGATCTGCGGCTGCGCCCGGCAAGCGAGATCAGCCCGCTGGCGGTGTCGCGCGGGGCAGCGCTCGCTCATTATCAAGGGGCTGCGCTGGCGTGGGAGCGGGCTGCATTCATCCGCGCCCGCGCTGCTGCCGGAGATATCGCAGCGGGCGAGGCATTCCTTGAGGAAATCGGACCATTCGTGTGGCGCAGCCATCTCGATTTCGGCGCGATCGAGGAAATCCGCGAGCTCACCCGCCGCATCCGCGACAGCCATGATGGCCCGCCGGCACCCGGCCCCGGTTTTGATGTAAAGCGCGGACGCGGCGGCATCCGCGAGATCGAATTCTTCGCGCAGACCCACCAGCTGATCCACGGCGGGCGCAACCCTTCGCTGAGGGTGCG
Organism: Erythrobacter sp.; assembly: GCA_046296075.1. GTDB lineage: Bacteria > Pseudomonadota > Alphaproteobacteria > Sphingomonadales > Sphingomonadaceae > Erythrobacter. Next base: position 8,850 of record JBKBMC010000023.1, read on the forward strand.
CGGCACCCGCGCCGCGCTTGATGCGCTCGCCGCCGCAGGCCGCATCAGCCCGGAAGATGCGGCCATTCTCGGTGCGGGCTACGATCGGCTGCGCGAAATCGAGCATCGCTTGCAGATGGTGCATGATCGCCAGACCCACTGCCTGCCGGAAGGTGCGGCGATGGATAATGTGGCGCAGCTCGACGGGCTTGCCGATGGTGCAGCGCTGGTCGCCGAACTTGCGGAACTGACACAGCGCACGGGGAGCATCTACGAACAGCTTATCGGCGCGCGCCCTGCCCCCGCACCCTCCACGACGCAGGCAAGCGATCTCACGGCGTGGCTCGCCGAGCTGGGCTTTGAGGACCCCGCAGCGCTGGCCAGCCGGATCGAAAGCTGGAGCGAGGGCCGTTTTGCCTGCCTGCGCACACCGCAGGCGTTGCGCGCCTTTGCAGTCCTTCAGCCTTTGCTGATCGCCGCGATTGCCGCCAGCGATGATCCGATGCGCGCAATCACGCGATGGGAAAGCATTCTTGAACGGGTACCCTCGGCGATCACGCTGTTCCAGCTGCTCGCCGCACAGCCGGTGCTGCTCGACCGGCTGGTTGCCACCCTGACTTTAGCGCCGGTTTTGTCGGATGAGCTCGCACGGCGGCCCGAATTGCTCGACACGCTGCTCGATCGCGACGCGCTTGATCTGCCGGGCGATGTGCCTGCTATCATAACGCGCATGGAGGCCAAGGCCGCACGGCGCGATTACGAGGCGCTGCTGGATGCGATCCGCGTGGTCACAGGCGAAGTGCGCTTTGCGCTCGGCGTGCAATTGATCGAAGGGCTGGCCGATCCGCTCGCCATAGCCCGCGCTTTGTCACGCCTTGCCGAAGCCGCGCTAGCGCTGGCCATGCAAGCCGCGGTGCGCGAGTTCGAGGCCAAGCATGGCCGCATTGCGGGCAGCGAATTGCTGGTGCTGGGCCTTGGTCGACTTGGCGGCGGAGCGCTCACCCATGCTTCCGATCTTGATATCGTCTATCTCTTCACCGGCGATTTCGCCGCACGCTCGGATGGCGAACGGCCGCTGGGCGCGACGCAGTATTTCAATCGCCTTGCCAGCCGGGTCAGCGCTGCACTGTCGGTGCCCACCGCGCAGGGCGCGCTCTATGAAGTGGATACGCGGCTGCGCCCGCAAGGCAATCAGGGGCCGCTGGCGGTGAGCTGCGAAGCCTTTGCCAAATATCAGCGTGAAGCCGCGTGGACGTGGGAACACATGGCACTGGCCCGCGCACGGGTGCTGGAAGGGTCGCCCAAGGCGCGCGCGCAGCTCGAAGCCATCCTCGCTGAAGTGATCCGCGCCCCACGCGACACGGAGACCCTGCGCAGCGCGGTGGTCGAAATGCGCGAGCGTATGGCCGAACACAAGCAGCCGGGCGGTGCGCTCGATGCCAAATTGCTGCGGGGCGGGTTGGTCGATTGCGAATTCGTCGTCCAGTTCCTGCAATTGCGCGGACTGGATGCAGACGGCGCGCCGCTGGCGCAAAGTCACCCTGCGGCGCTTGATCCCGATCTGTCGGTTGCGATTGCCGCGCTGGTCGAGGCAGGTCTGCTGCCAGTGGAGATTATCCGTTCGCACGAATTGATGAGCCGGATGCTGGTGGCGGGGCGGCTGCTTGCGCCCGGCGGCAAGGAACCGCCAGCGTGCGGCGCGCAAGCGATGGCAGGCGCGTGCGGCATGGCCGATTACGATGCGCTCTTGCGTGCCTTTCACGAAGCGAGGCAAAGGGTCGCCGGGGTCTGGCAAGCGATTCTCGGGACGGCGATACTGGATGAAACTGAGGAGATGACAGGATGAGCACTTTCCCCGCCGCTGGCGACATGATGCCTGATATTGCCATGACAACGCCCGAAGGCGGCAGCGTGAAGCCTTCGGACTTCAAGGGGCAAAAGCTGGTCGTGTTTTTCTATCCCAAGGACGACACGCCCGGCTGCACTACCGAGAACAAGGATTTCTCTGCCATGAAGGCGGATTTCGATGCGGCTGGTGTTGTGCTGCTGGGGGTAAGCAAGGATCCGCCTGCCAAGCACCAGAAATTCATCGCGAAGCATGGCCTCACGGCGCCGCTTGCCAGCGATGCCGAAGAAGGAGGGTTGTCAGATGCACTCGGCGTCTGGGCCGAAAAGCAGATGTACGGCAAGACCTACATGGGCATGGTGCGTTCGACCTACCTTGTCGATGCCGCAGGCAGAATCGCGCAGGTCTGGGACAAGGTGAAGGTAAAGGGCCACGCAGAGGAAGTGCTGGCCGCCGCCAAGGCGCTCTGACTTTTGCCGCAATCCGTCGCCAGTGCGATCCGCGCCGCTTTGCTAACAGCTGAACCGCGCGCCAAGTGCTTTGCCACCCGCGAAGTGGCAAGGCGTTGGCGGCGCGGCGAGCTGGCCTTTGCCTTTGATGTGGCCATGCCCGACAAACCAGCGCGGCCCGATCAACCTGCGCTTCTGGCTCCCAGCCAGATGCCCAAGCGCGGGAAGTTCGGATCGGAACGCGCGCGCATAGCCCTGTGGCATTCCCTCGCGCATATCGAATTCGTGGCGATTGATCTCGCGCTTGATATGGCCGGACGTTTCGGTGCGGAAATGGGTGAGGCCTTCGTCAGCGATTTTCTGGACGTCGCAGGTGATGAGGCCATGCATTTCGCATTGCTCGCAAGGAAGCTCGAAAGCCTTGGCAGCCACTATGGCGCGCTGCCCGCGCATGGTGGCCTGTGGGAAGCAGCCCATGCAACGCGGCATGATGTCGCTGCGCGGCTGGCAGTTGTGCCGATGGTGCTCGAAGCGCGCGGGCTGGATGTCACACCGGCGACGCTGGAACGGGTGCAGGCGGCAGGCGATGCCGGCGGCGCAAAAATCCTCAAACGCATTCTTGACGATGAAATCCGCCACGTCGCTTACGGCACCAAGCATTTTTTGCGCTGTGCCGAAATGGCGCAAACGAATCCCCCTTCGCTGTGGCAGAACCTCGTGAAACAGCACTTTCAGGGGGCCATTAAGCCGCCATTCAACGACTCAGCGCGTCTTGCAGCCGGTTTGTCGCGGGATTTCTATGCAGCGATTGCCTCTTAACGACTCGCCTGCATAACTCCGGTCCATCAGAGCGCGAACGATGCGCCGCAACCACACAAGGCAAAATGCCTGTTATGGGGATCGGGTCCGGATGAAAATTTTTGTGCGCAAATGCTCCGGACTGCTGGCTGTATGCTGCGCGTTCCTGATCCTCTCGGTCTCCACCCCCGCTTTTGCCAACAGCGCCGCGAATGCCGCGAGCAGTTCCTCCGCGAATTCCGCTGCGGCTGATGTGACCGAACCGCTGCGCGAAGCACAAGGCGAGGCACTGAACAACAGCGACGAGCGCTTCCGTACCTTGTTCTCGAGCTGGACGGCGCTTGATCGCGCTGGCCCCACCAACCCGACCGAGCGCGCGATTGTGTCGATCCCGTCGCGGATGCCTCTGGTGGGTTCGGTGCTGACCAGTTCCTATGGTATGCGCACCCACCCGGTGCTGGGCGGGACGCGCAAGCATTCGGGCATTGATCTGGCTGCGCCCACCGGCACCCCGGTCTACGCAACGGCCGATGGTGTGGTGAGCCGTGCTGACTGGTATTCAACTTACGGTCTTTATATCAGCCTCGAACATGGGGCTTCGCTGCAAACCCGTTACGCCCACCTGTCGCGTCTTGCTGTTGCGGCCGGTGATGTCGTGAAGAAAGGCGACCTGATCGGTTATGTCGGATCGACCGGCCGCTCGACCGGTCCGCACCTTCATTACGAAGTTCGTGTCGATGGGGTTGCAGTCAATCCAATTCCGTATATGATGGCAGACGAGCGTCGCTTCGCTGCAATAGAAAGCAGTGAACTGACGGGCAGCGGCGGCGAATAATTTCGCGCTTCTGCACAAGGGTTTGCCCGTGAAGAGCGGGCCGGACATTGGAGAGGGTGTCCGATATCGGCGGCGGGTTTACCCGCCGCCTTTTTTCTTGTCGGCAGCACGGGATGGCATGCCCGCAGGATAAGTAGCATTTCCATACTGTTTTTGCTTGGCATCCGCCTCGCCCACGCTAGATTTCTGTCCCGAGAGAGATCGCCAGCACGCCAGACATATGAGGCAGTGGTGGCCAGGGAGAGAAATCATGTCGATGCACCCGATCGCGCACGCCGCGCGCCGTCCCGATCACCCCGCCGTCATCATGACAGGCTCGGGCAAGCAGATCACCTATGGCGCGATGGAAGCGGAATCGAACCGCTTTGCGCACCTGCTGCGCGCTCACGGGATCGAGCCAGGTGACGCCTTTGCTGTGCTGCTGGAAAACCGGATCGAATATTTCACCCTGATCTGGGGATCGCAGCGCGCAGATACGATGCTGGTGCCGATTTCTTCGCGACTGACCGCGCCCGAGGCCGCCTATATCATCCGCGATGCACAAGCGCGGCTGCTGATCACCTCCACGGCATTTGCGCCCTTGCTTGATGCGGTCCGCGCCGAATGTCCCGGCGTTCAGCTGCTGGTGATGGATGCCGGAGATGCGGAGGATTTCGCAGCCGCACTTGCCATTCAGCCTGCCGATCCCATCCCCGATCAGAGCGCGGGGATGGTCATGCTTTATTCGTCGGGTACCACCGGGCGTCCCAAGGGCGTCCGGCCCGCTCCGCCCGAGGATCCCGATCCGCAGGCGGTGGTGCCGCTCGTGGGCCTTGCCGTCATGGGTGCCGGGATGCCGACCGATGGCTCGATGGTCTATCTCTCGCCCGCCCCGCTCTATCACGCAGCCCCGATCGGCTGGTGTTCTGTGGTGCACCGGCTTGGCGGCACGGTGGTAATGATGGAGAAATTCGACCCGGAAGAAGCGCTCAAGGCGATCGAGCGTTACAAGGTAACCGACAGCCAGTGGGTGCCGACTCATTTCGTGCGCTTCCTCAAGCTCGATCCGGCCGTGCGCACCCGCTATGACCTTTCCAGCCATCAGCGCGCGCTCCATGCAGCTGCGCCCTGCCCGGTGCCGATCAAGCGCGACATGATCGAATGGTGGGGGCCGATCATCAACGAATATTATGCCGGCAGCGAGATGATCGGGATGACGCTGGTCAAGTCCGAACACTGGCTGGCGAAGCCCGGCACGGTGGGCGTGGCTGTTCACGGAAAGCTGCATGTGTGCGGGCCGGAAGGCGAAGAACTCGGCCCCGATCAGGACGGGCTTATCTTCTTCGAGAACGAGAACCTGCCGACCTATCACAATGACCCGGCCAAGACGGCCGAGGCGATGCACCCCAAGGGCTGGATGACGTTGGGCGACATCGGCCACCTCGACAAGGACGGCTTCCTGTTCCTGACCGACCGCAAGAGCCACATGATCATCAGCGGCGGGGTTAATATCTACCCGCAGGAGATCGAGAACCTGCTCGTCACCCATGAAAAGGTGATGGATGCTGCGGTGATCGGCGCGCCCTGTCCCGATCTCGGTGAAAAGGTTGTTGCGGTGGTGCAGCCGAAAAACATGGCCGATGCCGGGCCAGAGCTCGAAGCCGAACTGCGCGACTTTCTCAGCGCCAGCCTGTCCAAGATCAAGATGCCCAAGCTGTTCGATTTCCGCCCCGATCTCCCGCGCGAGGCGAATGGCAAGCTCTACAAGCGCGAATTGCGCGATGAATATGCCGCCAAGGCTCGCGACGGGGTGGCCGCCTAGTGGCTGCGGCCCCAGTCACCCTGCCTGCCGAGGTCGCGCGGCAGGTGATCAGCCCGCAGGCCTACGGGGAATGGAATGGCCTCCTCGATCTGTTCGACGATATTCGCGCCACGACCCCCGTGGCACGGGTCGAACCCGATACGCCCGGCCTGTTCGAACCTTTCTGGCTCGTAACCCGCTATGATGACGTGATGCGGATTTCGAAGGACAACGCGACCTTCCTCAACAATCCGCGACCTGTCGTGTTCAGCTTCAATCAGGCGATCGAATTCAGCCGCGCGGCGACGGGGTCGAACATGCTGGTCGATTCGCTCGTCGTTTTCGACGCACCGATCCACCCCAAATATCGCAAGCTGACACAGGAATGGTTCATGCCGCGCAATCTTGCGCAGCTGGAAGACGAGCTGCGCGCGCTGGCGGCCCGGACAGTTGAGAACATGATCGCCAAAGGGCCGGAAGTCGATTTCGTGAAAGAGGTCTCCGGCCCCTATCCCTTGCGCGTCGTCATGCAGATCCTCGGCGTGCCGCCGGAGGACGAATTCCGGATGCAGATGCTCACGCAGCAATTGTTCGGCGGGCAGGACAAGGACTTGTCAGGCACTGGCATGGAGAACATGACGCCCGAACAGGTTGTGCAGATCGTGGCGGGCGCGGTGAAGACCTTCGAGGATTACTTTGCCGCACTCGCTGAAGAACGCCGTCAGCACCCGACCGATGATGTCGCCAGCGTCATCGCCAATGCGCTGGTTGACGGCAAGCCGCTCCCGCCGCGCGACATGGCGGGGTACTATATCATCGTCGCCACCGCCGGGCATGACACCACATCGGCCAGCACGGCGGGTGCGATGCAGGCCTTGGCCAATGATCCCGAGCAATGGGCGCGGGTCAAGGCTGACCGTTCGCTGCTGCCCGGCATCGTCGAGGAAGCGATCCGCTGGACGAGCCCGGTACAGCACTTCATGCGCACTGCGGCCGAGGATGTGGAACTGAGCGGCCAGCACATCAAGGAAGGCGACTGGCTGATGATCAACTACGTCGCCGCCAATCACGACCCCGCGCAATTCCCCGATCCGCGCCACTTCAACGCGGCACGCTCGCCCAATCGCCATCTCGCCTTCGGCGCAGGCGCGCATCAATGTCTCGGGCTGCATCTTGCGCGGCTGGAGATGAAGATCCTGTTCGAAGCCCTGCTTGACCGTGTGGTTGCGGTGGAGACGGCGGGCGAAGCAAAACGCGCTACCAGCACTTTTGTCGGCGGGCTCAAAACGCTGCCGCTCAGGATCACCCCGGCCTAGGACAACAGTCGCTCCGCCATCTTGCGCACCTCGGAACCCATATCCGGTCGCGCCAGCGCGAGCGCGAGCGTCGCTTCGACAAAGCCCAGTTTGCTGCCGCAATCATAGCGCTTGCCATCGAAAGTCACGGCATGGAACGGCTGATTGCCGATCATCTGCGCCATGGCGTCGGTCAGCTGAATCTCCCCGCCTGCGCCCTTGCCCTGCGTTTCCAGTACCCGCATCACTTCGGGCTGGAGGATATAGCGACCCGATACGATCTTGTTCGAAGGTGCCTCGTGGACCGGCGGCTTTTCCACCAGACCACGCACCTCGGTGATCGTACCGCGCGTGTTGCCAGGACTGATCACGCCATAGCTGGAGACTTCCTCGCGCGGGACTTCAAGCACGGAAATCAGATTGCCGCCGAGTTCCTCGTAAGCCTCGACCATCTGCTTCATGCAGCCAGTGCCGCCCTCGCGCGCGACCATCAGCTCGTCCGGCAGGAAGATCGCGAAAGGTTCATTCCCCACAATCGCCCGCGCGCACCAGATCGCGTGCCCGAGGCCGAGCGGAACCTGCTGGCGCACCGCGATGATATCGCCGGGCGTCGCGCGGGTGGGATCAAGCACAGCGAGGCTCTTGCCACGCTCGCTCATCGTCATTTCCAGCTCATAGGCCATATCGAAATGTTCGATGATTGCGCTCTTGCCCCGTCCGGTAACGAAGATCATCTGTTCGATCCCCGCTTCGCGCGCTTCGTCCACCGCATACTGGATCAGCGGGCGATCGACGATCGGAAGCAGTTCCTTGGGAATTGCCTTGGTGGCGGGAAGAAACCGGGTGCCCAGCCCGGCAACCGGGAACACAGCTTTACGGATCGGTTTCGGGGACATTGAGCGCCTTTGCTAAATCAAAACTAACGTCGACCGCCCGCGTTTTTCTTTGTGTCGTGCCGCGATGCGGGAAGAAGGTCAATCACCGATGCGCCGTAAGCGCGAGCGATTTGCACCAAACGCGCATTTCGCTAAGGCGATGAGCATGGACAAACTGATCATTCGCGGCGGCAACCGCCTTTCCGGCACCATCCCCATTTCCGGTGCCAAAAACGCAGCACTAACGCTCATCCCTTGCGCGCTGCTGACCGAGGAACCGCTGACGCTGCGCAATCTGCCGCGCCTCGCGGACATCGACGGGTTCCAGCACCTGATGAACCAGTTCGGCGTCACCACCGTGATCCAGGGCACGCGGCCCGAGGATTTCGGCCGGGTGATGAGCATGGAGGCGACGCGGATCACCTCCACCGTTGCCCCCTATGATCTGGTACGCAAGATGCGCGCCTCGATCCTTGTGCTCGGCCCGATGCTGGCCCGCGCGGGCGAGGCGACCGTGTCGATGCCCGGCGGCTGCGCAATCGGCAACCGCCCGATCGACCTGCACCTCAAGGCATTGGAAGCTTTCGGCGCGCATATCGAACTGGCGGCGGGCTATGTGAAGGCGGTGCAGCCCGATGGCGGGCTGCCGGGCGGCGATTTCGACTTCCCGGTGGTCAGCGTTGGCGCGACCGAGAATGCGCTGATGGCGGCGGTGCTGGCGAACGGCACCAGCCGGCTTTTCAATGCCGCGCGCGAGCCGGAGATTGTCGATCTGTGCAACATGCTTGTTGCGATGGGCGCGGAGATCGAAGGCATCGGCACCTCCAATCTTACCATCCACGGCGTCAAGCGCCTCCACGGCGCGACCTACCGGGTGATGCCCGACCGGATCGAGGCCGGTTCATATGCTTGCGCTGCGGCGATCACGGGGGGCGAAGTGCGCCTCGAAGGCGCGCGTGCTGACGAGATGATGGCCACGATCCACGCCATGCAGGCCATGGGGGTTGATGTGACGTGGGATGCCAAGAGCATCACTGTCAAAGCCAACGGCACTTTGAAGGCAACCAATCTGACCACCGCGCCCTATCCGGGGCTTGCCACCGACATGCAGGCGCAGCTGATGGCGCTGCTATGCCGGGCCGAGGGTACGAGCGTTCTCAAGGAAACGATCTTCGAGAATCGCTTCATGCATGTGCCGGAACTCACCCGGATGGGGGCGGACATCACCACCGAGGGTCGCACGGCGATTGTGCGCGGGGTCGATCGGCTGACCGGCGCTGAAGTCATGGCGACGGACCTGCGCGCCTCGATGAGCCTCGTCATCGCCGCGCTCGCAGCAGAAGGCGAGACCACGGTACGCCGCCTCTACCACCTTGATCGCGGTTATGAACGGCTGGAGGAAAAACTCCAGCTGGTCGGCGCCGATATCGAGCGGGTGGACGACTAGCCCGTCGAGTCCACCACCAGCCAAACTCGAATCGCGCTCGCCAACCCCGGCGGGGTCGGTGACTTGATCCGCTCGGCATCAATCCGGGCGACCAGCGCGTTGATCGGGACGCCCTCGCGCGCGGCTGCCGCGCGCAACATGTCCCAGAATAACGGTTCGAGACTGATGCTGGTGCGATGCCCGGCGATCTCGACCGAACGTTTGACGGGCGGATGAAAGGGCGGAGGCTGGCTCATAACAGCCACTCTAGCAGGCGCACTCACCCACAAAAAGCAAGAGCTGCGATTCCTTGCCGGAGATCGTTTCATAACGAGAGTACGCATCACAAAATCGCCCGGACGCTGCGAATTTCCTGTTTTTTGAAAAGCACCTAGGCTAACTTTTTCCCTATGGGACTGCAGCGAGATACGCGAATCGTGCGCGCAAAGCCGCATGTCGACGCAGCAGCAGGGGGCTGAGGCGTGGCTTTGCTCGAACCCCACAATCTGCCTTTCCTGATTGCTTTCGGCCTGCTGGCGCTGACTGCGCTTGGTCAGGTTCTCGGCCTGTCCGATGCGCTTGATGGTGCGGGAGAGTTCGAGGCAGCTGACGGACTGGCCGCGGGCGGATTTGGCGAAGGCTTGGCGAGCCTGCTCGGGCTGGGGCGCGTGCCGCTGATGATATGGCTGACGATGCTGCTGTTCGTGTTCGGCACGCTCGGGGTCGTCGGGCAAGCGGTGCTCGATATGGTATTCGGCGCACCGCTCCCGGCGGGTATCGCCGCGCTTGTCGCAGGCATATCTGCGCTGCCGCTCAATGGGCTTGCCGTCCGGCCAATCGGGGCGATCATGCCGCGCGACGAGACGACCGCCGTCACGCTCGATGATCTGATCCGGCGCGACGGGGAAATCCAGATTGGCACCGCAAAGCAAGGTTCGCCTGCCCGCGCCAAAGTGATCGACCACCACGGCCAGGCCCATTTCGTCATGGTCGAACCTCACGATCATGCCAGCACATTTCACGAGGGCGACACTGTCCTCATCGTCCGGCGCGAAGGCGAAACCTTCTTTGCCGTTCAATATGAAAGCCCGCTGCTCGGGCTCACCAACTGAAGGGAAGGCTTATGGACTGGATCACCATGGCAATCATTGGCGGAGGCGGGCTGCTCGTCTTCATTGTTCTGATCGTCTTCCTGACAACGCTGTACCGCCGCGCGACCAAGGAAACCGCCTTTGTCCGCACCGGCTTCGGTGGCGAGAAAGTTGTGATGAACGGCGGCGCACTGGTCTTCCCGGTGTTCCACGAAACCATGCCCGTGAACATGAACACGCTGGTGCTGCGTGTGGTGCGCCGCGATACCGAAGCGCTGATCACACTGGATCGGCTCCGCATCGATGTGACTGCGGAATTCTATGTGCGCGTGCGCCCTGATGCGACCGCGATCGCCATGGCCGCACAAACCCTCGGCCAGCGCACCATGCAGCCCGAATTGCTTAAAGATCTCATCGAGGGCAAGTTTGTAGATGCGCTGCGGTCGGTCGCAGCCGGCATGACGATGAGTGAGATGCACGAACAGCGCGCCGATTTCGTGCAGAAAGTGCAGCAGGTCTCCTCCAATGATCTGTCGATGAACGGGCTTGAGCTGGAATCGGTCTCGCTCACCGGGCTTGATCAGACCAGCATCGAGAACTTCAACGCCAACAACGCCTTTGACGCTGAAGGCCTCACCAAGCTCACCGAACAGATCGAGGCGCGCAAGAAGCTGCGCAACGATATCGAGCAGGAAACCCGCGTCCAGATCGAGAGCAAGAACCTCGAAGCCAACAAGAAAAGCTTCGAAATTGCCCGCGATGCCGAATACGCCCGATTGGAGCAGGAGCGCGAGGTTGAGGTGCGCCGCGCTGCACAAGCTGCCGAAATCGCCCGTGAACAGGCCGAGCGCAACCGCGAGGCCGAAATCGCCCGGATCGAGGCCAAGAAGAAAGTCGATTCCCAGCAGATCGAGGCCGATCGCGCGGTTGAGGAAGCCCGCATCGATCAGCAGCGCGCGCTCGAAATCGCGCGACAGGAACAGCAGATCGCAGTGCAGAACAAGAGCCGAGAGGAAAGCCAGGCCAAGGCTGAGGCTGATGATGCGCGCGCCAAGGCGGTAGAGGCCGAGGAACGCGTCGCCACCGCGCGCGAAAGCGAAATCGCCGAGCGTCAGAAGAAGATCGAACTGATCGAAGCCGCCAAGCAGGCCGAACGTGATGCGATCAAGATTCGCGTCGATGCCGAAGCGGAACGCGATGCGGCATCCAACCGCGCCGAGGCCGAAAAGCGTGTCGCCGAGGGCGAGGCCGAGGCCGAAAAGCTGCGCGCCGAAGCCGCACGCGTGCGGTTCGAAGTGGAAGCCGCTGGCCAGCGTGCCATCAACGAAGCCGCCAATATCCTGTCGATGGAGCAGATCAGCCTACAGACCAAGCTGGCCCTGCTCAAAGTCCTGCCCGAAGTCATCCGCGAAAGCGCCAAGCCGATGGAGGCTATCGACTCGATCAAGATCGTGCAGGTTGACGGGCTGACCAACGGCGGACGAGCAGCCAATGATGCAGGGGGTAGCGGCTCTGGCGGCGGCTCGGGCAATCTGGCCAATGATGCAGTGGCAGCCGCGCTGGCTTACCGCGCGCAGGCCCCCGTGCTTGATGGGCTGATGCGCGAGTTGGGGCTTGATGGCTCCTCGCTCGCCAGTCTTGTGCAAGGGCCAGCCGCACAAGTCTCCGAAGCACCGGCGTCCTCCACAGGAAAGGTTGCGAATAACCAGCAACCACGCGGGGTAGCCAGCGCGGATGATGATTACGATGAAGGGCAAAAGGACGCAGCGGAATGAGACGGGCTGCGACTGGCGTGTGAACAGGTGCCGCGTGCTTTGACGACCGCACCCGCGGTGCTCGCGATGACTACCCCTGACAATGTCCGAACCGCTGTCTGTCATTAGCTGGGCGGCTTGGCCAAGTCGTGATCATGCAAGCTCGTCCGAGCATCGCTGATATTCCTGCACGCAGCTGGCGGCCGTGGGCGCGCTCACCCGTCAGAAATGCACCGTCACAATCACCGTATCACGGTAGGTACCGGGAGCCACATTGGTGGTAGGCACGCTGACAAACACCGGGAATGTCTGGTCGCCGCCATTTCCCGTGGCGCCGATCCCGTTGCCGGGGCCGCTGCTGCTGGCAGTATCGCCCCAGACCGGGCCGGCCGCGCTGCCCTGTCGCAGTTGGTACGCAAGCGTATCAGTATTGCCGCCGGAGCCCTGCAAGATCCCCGCACCGTTGCTGTTGCCGTTGGAAGGGCGCATGCCCACGTTGAAAGCGGTGCCGGACGGACATCGCACGCTGATGGTGGTTGATCCCGATACCGCACCGCCTGTCGCGGGAGTCGCGCCCAGATCAGCATCGCCCAGCGCAGCAACCGTGCAGCTGTTGGTGACCGCGCGGCTGATCTGCAAGGTGAATTGCTGACCTGACAGGTTGGGGTTGCTTGTCACGTTGCACATGCCGCGAGCCAGAAACCCGATCACATTGTTGAAGAACGCGGCCTCATAATTGCCGGGCGGCGGCGATTGGCCTGATGCCACTGCCGCATAGAAGCGGAATGATCCGGAAAAGGTGTTGCCTCTCCCGCCGGGAATGAACACGCGTTCCACCAGTGGCTGCTGCTGGGTCCAGATCGCAGCGAAGGAGGGATCACGAAAGACGTTGAAAGACAGTGCGGCATTGTTCGGCCCACGCATGATCGGCTGCTGCGGTGTGCCGGGCCAACTCGGGTTGCCGAGGCTGATACACAGATCAAAACTGCGATTACCCTGTGACCAATTGGTGCAGGTGAAATCGACTGCGCCAACCCCGTTGTTCGCCGTGCCCATGTTCAGCGTCGCGCTGTTTACGAGGCACACCACATTGTTCGCCTTGGCTTCGTCCTGCGGGAGCAAGACAGAGACCAGCACGATAACAAGCAGCGTATATGCCGCGCGCACAAGCCGCTGCAGGTTGCGGCCGTCAATTGGCGCGAACGAGATCATCATACAGCCTTTCACATGTCACTTTGCCAAGCCTTCCAGCCATTGAAGACGGCAGCTCTTCGGGCAGCCGGAAGGAACACGCCTGGCCTGCCCGTGCAAGGGTAACCCGTGCACCGGGCTGGGCGCGCTCGATGAACAATTGCCCGGCATGGCCCACCATAAGCATCTGATCTTCCTTGCCCTCCATAAGCCCCATGGTGCCGAGTGGCAGTGGCACGCCTCTGCTGTCGACCAGATCGACGATCACCGATTGCACGGGCTCGATCGTGAACTTCACACGCACTCCGGCACGAGCGGACGGGACAGCAGCCTGTTCGGTCGTGGCCACCGCCAGCGTCGCGGGGAGGTTTTCGGCATCGATGCTGATGCGGTTCTGTTCGAAGGCATTGAGGCCGATAACCAACAGATTGCCTTTGCTGTCGGTCTTGCCGACAGATCGGTTGTTGACGCTTACAGGCACAGCAGCGACGCCATCAGTCGAAACCAGAGCGAAGCCATCAAACACCTTGCGCGAGGCATGGATGCCGCCTCCCGCCACCACCAACGCGCCCGAATACCCGGCAAAGGCAGACACCTGTCCGTTGATCACGCGCCCACCCAGCGTCGCCTGCCCGCGCTGTCCGAGCATATCGACCTGTCCTGCCACCTGTCCTGCGCCATCGCCGTAGACACCATCAATCGCCCAGCCCAGTCCGCCCTCGAACGGTAAGGTGCGGCGATAGCCGAGCGAGCCTGTCGTGCGCTGCTGGTTGGCTTGCAAACCAGCCGTGAACTGGTCCCGCTGTCTGCCAAACAGGGACAGGGTCAGGAAAACGCCGCGATCACGGCGTTCGGTCAGGCTTTGCTGGGCGGAAAGGTTGACGAAAAGCCGCCGCGCGAGGGTCTGGTTCCAGTTGAGCGAGACAAATGATGTCTCGCGGCGGTTCTGCTGTTTCTGGCGGATCAGGCTCGCGCCGAAGCTGCCCAGTCGTCCTGAATTATAACCCATTGTTACAACGTCGCGTTCACGCGGGATTTCTGCGCCTTGCACGGCTGCAAGATCGCGAAAGCCGGTGCTGGCACGCTGCATTGTGGCACTGAGGTTGAACTTGGCGGTAAGAAAGGAATAGCCGAATTCATAGCGCACGCCCGATCCGTTCCGGTCAGTGCTCCCCGCCACCGAGCCCGCCACCACCCCGCCATTGGGAATCAGCCATGCAAGGCCCGCTCCGCCATTGGCAAGGCGATCGCCACCTTCGCCATGCGCTTCGAGCGTCAGATTGTCCGAGACGCCATAGCGCACCGTCGCGCTCGCGACCGGCTGCTTTCCGTAATCGAAAGACCGCAAGCCGTAGTTGCGCCTCACTGCGCCCACTTCCACCGACCAATCGGCAAGGCCTTTGCGAAGCAACAACGGTGTATCGTAAAGCGGGAAGTCGATCGCGCTGACCTGACCCAGCGCATCGGTTATCACCACCTGCGCATTGCCCGCTCCGTTTACCCGGTTGGCACCCGTGCCAATCTCAAACGGGCCGGGCGCCACTTGCCCGGAAAAACGCTTCAGCCCGTCGATGAAAAGGTCCACCGTCGAAGGCAGCGCCGCCTCGCCGAAAAAAGCAGGCACAGGATTGGGCACGAAATAGGGCTGCAGGGCAAAATCAGTGCCGATACGAACACCACCAAGTCGCGTCGGGCGCGAAAAGCTTGCCTGCCGGGTGATAAGATCGCCCGCGCGGACCGTCAGCCGTTTGTCAGGCAAGGAAAACGAGGCGGTGGTATCGAGCCGGAGCACATTCTGCTGCGGGCCGAAACCCTGCCCTCCGGTCTGAAGCAATGCGGTGTTCTCAAGCAGGGCGGTGCCCGAATACAACCGGGTCTCGGTAAAGCCGTTAACCCCCAGCTTGCCCTGCGCATAATTGGCATTGATATCGTAGTTAAGCACCAGTCCGGTCGCACTGGTCGGAACAGGACCGCTCTGATCATCGAAGTTAAGGCGGCTGGTGCCGACCGCAAGGCGGCGCGGCTCGACCATGAATGCCACCGTCTGAAGCCCGGCATCGAAGGTGACGGCCCCGGCATATTCGCGATCAAGCGCAATCAGAGGCGCGCCTGCAGCTTCGCCCTCGCCAACCTTCAGGCCAAGCGCGCTGAGCGTTTGCGGGGCGGCCCACAACCGGTTTTCAATGAGGCGGAACGGGGCGATCCCCTGCGCCATGCCATTGACGGTCACCTCCAGCATCAGGGGAATGCCGATAGGACGCACGGCAGCGACATCGAAGGCAGCCGCAATGCGCATGTTTCCCCGATCAGGCACCGCCTCGCCTGCACGCTCCGCCGCCGTACCGCCATGCGCCGCACCGGGCTGCGCAAACAGCAGCGCCAGCAGAGCCAGCAACGCAGCTTCAAATGCTCGGAATGGAAAGCACAACCGGCTGGCGCACGGGCGAGCCATTGAGCAAAACCTCTATTTGGCCCGAGCGCGGCACGACAGCCGGAGCGAGTTCGACAGCAAAGCGGCGGTTCGCACCGGGCAGGACATAGCCCATCAGACCGGGCGCGAGGATGGTCTCGTTGCCGTCAGCACCTGTCAGCCTGACATTGGCAAGCTGGGCACGCTGGTTGCCGGTGTTGGCAACTTCGAGGAACACACGCTGGCCGGAAACCACGAGCTGCCAGCTGAGCTTGGGCGCGACTGCGGTGCATTTGGGGTTCTGCACGAACACCGGCACCGAGTAGCGCAGCACGTAGTTCATGCCCTGACGCGTTTCGGCCTCTGTGAAGTCGGGCAATTCATCAACGATCACCCTGAAGCTCTGTTCGCACGGGGCCTCGGCAGCAGCCGTCTGTTGCGCGCCAAAGCGCACCAGCCGGACGACTTGCCGCTTGTCCGTCGGGACTTCGATAAATGGCGGACTGGCGATCAGATCTTCGGTCTCGACGAGCTGATCCTCGTTATTGTCCTGCATCCAGCGATAAACCCGCACCTGCGCGCGCAAGGGCCGGTTGTTCTCGTTGGTCAACCACACAGTCCCGGACTGGCCCGGAACCTCGACGAGAGCGGGTGCAACCTGCAGGCCAGCAGCATGGCCAGCCGTCGCAAGGACGACCGGACATGCTGCCAACGCCAGGGCAAAAATGGCATGCTTATGCATCTTGCCTTGGCCTGCGGATCAGAAATTCACCGCCACAGTCACAATGTCACTGTAGCTGGCGGGGGTGAAATTGGCGCTGTCGACGGTGACATAGACCGGGATGGTCTGGTCAGCGCCGATGCCAACCCCGGCAACGCCGTTGCCGACCCCCGAGGACGAAGCCGTGTTGCCCCAGATCGTGCCGCTGGTGCCAGCTGCGGAACGCAACTGGTAAGGCACATCGTCGGCAGAGCCAGCCGCAGTCATGATCCCTGCACCATTGGCGTTGGCATTCGAAGGCAGCAGACCGATGAAGTACGGCGTGTTGCGCGAACAATTCACGGTGATGTCACTGTTGCCCGACAGCGCGGTTGCGGTTGATGCCTGCGCGCCCAGATCAATATCAGAGGCAGCGCCAGCCACGACCGAACAGGCCGCCTGAATTTGCAGACGCACTTCGAATTGCGCGGTTGAAGAATTGGCCATGGCAGGGCTGGCCGCGGCAATGCTGGCGGCGCTCGCCAGCATGCCTGCCCGAAGCAGATGCGTTTTCATGTCTCTGGTCCTTTGTTGAACCGCGCGATTGGCGGTCCTCAGTACCTCTACGGACATGCTCTAAAAAACCGGTTAACAGCGCCTAACCTTGTTAGTCGGTAGCCCTGCTGAGGGGTGCTGTTACCAGCACGCCAAGCCTGAGCTGATCCCGTCACGGCTCAGAAATGGTGGTCAGCCGCGCTTCCTCGGGAAATGCCGGCTGGCAGGCTTGCAGCGTCAGGTCACCGCCGCCCGCGCGGTGAATTCGTCACGCTGCCATTCGCCGCCAGACAGCACTTCGGCAAGGTGGCAGGCAGCCTGAGCGATCTCGGCAAAGCTGAGATAAGCAGGCGCAAAGCCCAATCGAAATACGTCGGGCGCGCGGAAATCCCCGATCACACCGCGCGCAATGAGAGCTTGGCAGATCGGATAGGCACCCGGATGCCGGAATGAAAGCTGGCTTCCGCGCTGATCGCTTGCCGCAGGGCTGGCAAGTTCGAGCGCCACGCCCATCTCCTCAAGGCATTCCAGAAAGAACTCCGACAAGGCGCGCGACTTGGCATAAAGGCGGTCCACACCGATCTCGGCAATGAGGTCCACGCCCACCTCGAGAGCGGCAAGTCCCAGCACCGGCGGCGTGCCGCATTGCAGTTGGCCGACGCCCGGCGCAGGGGCATAATCATCGCTGAAATCGAATGGTGCTGCGTGTCCGAACCAGCCGGTAAGCGGCTGACTGAGGCCTGGATGATGGCGCTCAGCGACAAAGGCGAAAGCCGGTGCGCCCGGCCCGCCGCACAGATACTTGTAGCCGCAGCCGACCGCGAAATCCGCCCCAATGCCGCGCAAATCGACCGGCAACGCGCCCGTCGAATGCGATAAGTCCCACAGCACCAGAGCACCGGTACGATGAGCCGCAGCGGTCAGAGCCGCCATGTCGTGCAGTGCGCCCGTCTTGTAATGGACGTGAGTGAGCAGAAGCAGCGCGACATCATCATCGAGCGCCTCCACCAACCGTTCACGCGGCGCCAGCCGCCTCGTCGCAAGCCCCTGCGCCTCAAGGCCTGCGATCACATAAAGATCGGTCGGGAAATTGCCGGGTTCGGACAGGATCACTTTGCGGCCCGGACGCATCTGCAAAGCGGCTGCGATCAGCTTGAACAGGTTCACGCTCGTCGAATCGCAGGCGATAACCTCATGGGGAGCCGCACCCACCAGCGGCGCGATCTTGCCGCCGACCCGCGAGGCCATTGCGAACCATCCCGCGCTGTTCCAGGAGCGGATCAGCCCTTCGCCCCATTCGCGCTGCACCACCCGGGCGATCACCGCGGCGCTCGCCACCGGCAAGGCTCCAAGCGAATTGCCATCTAGGTAAATGACACCTTCGGGGAGCGAGAAACGCTCGCGGAATGAGGAAAGCACATCGGCGGCGTCCAGCGCGCGGGCACGGTCGATGAGGCTCATGCCAGATCCCTCAGCACGGCCCGCACGGGGGCCGCATCGCCGCCAACAATCGCCAGCGGGAGCGCGATCAGCTCGTAGCGGCCTTCGGGCACATCATCGAGCACCAGGCCTTCAAGCACCCGCATATCGTGTCGCAGCACGGCCAGATGCGCCGCCATCGTCTGCGAATCCTGCGGATCGAGCGAAGGGCCATCCATCCCGATCAACCTTACGCCTTGCGCGGCCAACGCGTCGATTGTGGAAGGCGCGATCGCCGCGGTTGCCGCTGGCCAATGATCATGGGGGAAGCGATCAAAGGTGCGAAGCAGTACGCGCTCTGCGTTGCCAAGTGCCGGCAAATGCTCCGGCAAGATCAGCGGACCACGCCCGCGCACATCGACCACCAGGCATTCGCCAAGATAAGGATCCAGCGGCACGCTGGCGATATCGCTTGCCCCTTGGGCATAGTGCAGGGGCGCATCGGCGTGGGCGCCCGAATGAGTCGACAGCGTCAGCGCGGATACGTTGACCGGCGCGCCGTCAGTCATCTGCCATGTGCCGATCTGCGCGAATGGCGTATCCCCCGGCCAGACCGGCAAGGCAGGCGAGAGCCTTTGCGAGATATCCCGTCTGCGTCGCGTCATGCGCCGTAAAAGCCTCTCAGTTTTCCGGTTGCGACAAGGGAAACAACGGATGCAGCCCCCACTGGTTCGCTTGATAGCCGCGCACCGTACTGCGCACCAGCGACCAGCGCACCGGCGCTCCCAGCGGAATGAACACTTCGGCACGCATCAGCGCAGCATGCGCTTCGGCCAGAAGGCGTTCCTTCGCGCCGGCATCGCGCTGCACGAGCGATTGCCGGACCAGTTCATCGGCCTCCTCGGAACACAACCCGGCCTTGAGCGCGCAATGAAACTGGTTGAGGAACCATCGCGGCGAGGCATAGCGGGCAAGGTTGTCACGCAGTTCCAGATCGGCTTCGTCGCCCGGCTTGACCAGCACGGTTTCCACCCCGATTTCGGCCCACGCGTCTGCAAGCTGCTTGAGCAGCAGATCGCTCCCCGGCCCGCGCGGGAGAGCGAGCCTTACGCGCGCTTCGGCTCCGCTCTGTGCTTCCCATGCGCGG
>JBKBMC010000024.1:0-27932 GCA_046296075.1 Erythrobacter sp.
CCCCGGCTTCCCCTAGTGCGTCGAGCAATGCGGCAGGGCCTATCAGGCGCAGCTGCCGCGTGGCGTGCGTCGGCCTCCGCCCCCCTTGCCGTTCGGCGGCCCGCGCGTGCGCTGACGCGCGCTTGGCATGACAGGTTGCGGGGTGTGGTTCACGCTTAAGCTGAGCATCGCGGCAAGCGCTGCACTGGTCGCATTGCCGGCCTTGGCCGAACCGCCTGCGACACCGCAGGGCTCGCCCGAGCAAGGCGCATAGTCCCTACCCGCTCCGGTGCGTGCGATGATCGAAGCTGCGCTGGAAGACGAGCAAGAGGCGACGGTGCGCGCCGTGCTGGAACTGGCGCGCAAGACCAATCCCGGCAGCGATGCAGAGATCGATGCGATCAGGCTCGCCTACGATGATCGCCTCGCGAAGGCCAAACAAGAACGCGAAGTGGCGCGTATCGAAGCAATCCGCACGGCAGGCGTATTCGAGAACTGGGATGGGCGCGGTGAGCTCGGCGGGTTCCAATCGACCGGCAATGCCGATGTTATCGGGTTCACCGCGGCGCTCACGCTCAACAAGCGCGGCTACAACTGGCGTCATCGCCTTTCCGGCCGGGCCGATTACCAGGAAAGTGAGGGCGTCGTCGGGCGCGAGCAGTATCTCGCCACTTACGAGCCCAACCTCAAATTGTCAGAGCGCATCTTTGCTTTCGGACTCGGGCAGTATGAACAAGACCGTTTCCAAGGATTCAGAGGCCGCTACACGCTGTCCTCGGGCCTGCGCTACGAATTGGTTGATGATGGCGCCGTGACACTCTCGGCCAAGGCCGGGCCGGCGTGGCGAAGCACTGATTTCGTCGACGGCACCAATCGCAATGAGTTGGCGGCGCTTGGAGCTTTTGATCTGAGCTGGAAAGTCGCAGAGAACATCACCCTTACCAACAACAGCAACCTGATCCTGCAAAACAGCAACAGCACGCTGGTCTCGCAAAGCGGTGCGGTGGCAAAGGTTTCTGGCAAGCTATCGGTGCGACTGTCGCACACAGTCGAATACAACACCCAGCCCCCTGCTGGCTCGGTGACGACCGACATGCTGAGCCGCGTGACGCTGATCTACGACTTCTGACCCTGGGATTTCTGGGCGAACCAGATGACGTGATGCGCGCCCTTGTTGTTGGGGCGTGACCGGGTTTTCCACTCCGTGACCATCAGGCCAGTATCGTAGAGCCGCTTGCGAAAGGCGGGATCCGGTGTCGCCGACCATACCGCAAGGATGCCGCCGGGTTTGAGCGCATCGCGCGCCTTGCCCAATCCGGTGCGCGAATAGAGCCGGTTGTTCTCCCAGCGCACGAGTCCATCCGGGCCGTTGTCGACATCGAGCAGAATCGCATCGAACTTGGCACACGTGCCATCATTGGCATCATCGATCAGTGCGGCGACATCGCAGATTTTCAGATCAAGGCGCGGATCACCAAGGCCATCGCCCGTCAGCTGCGCCATCGGGCCTTGCGCCCATTCGATGATTTTCTCGGAGATTTCTGCAACTACGATCTGCGCCCGCTCTCCCGCCTTTGCCAGCGCCATGCGGTAGGTGAAGCCCATGCCATAGCCACCGATCAGTATGCGAGGGTTATCCATCCCCAGGCGTGCGAGCGTGAGTTCGGCAAGCTGTTCCTCGGAATAGCGCATCCGGGTGCTCATCAGCTCGTTGCGCCCGAGCACGATCATGAAATCGCGGCCGTGGGAATAGAGTTCGAGCGTTTCGCCATCGGCGATCTCGGCAGTATCGATCAGTTCACGTTTGAGCATCGCAGCCCCTTATCGCAGACGCTCACAAAAAACCCGCCGGAATTGCTCCCGGCGGGTCTTTTGTTGGTCCGTGAGGACAGGCTTAGTCCTTCAGGAAGTCCGGGAGTCCGGCAGGCGCGCCGTCACGCTCGCGGCCACCACGGTCGCCGCCACGGCCACCGCGATCACCACCGCGCCCACCACGGTCGCCCTTGGGTCCGCGACGATCCCCGCCACGATCACCGCGCGGTTCACGCGGTTCGCGGGGCGGACGGGTGTCTTCCAGCTCTTCGCCGGATTCCTGATCGACAACGCGCATCGACAGGCGGACCTTGCCGCGCTGGTCAATCTCGAGCACCTTGACCTTCACTTCCATGCCTTCGGAAACAACATCGGTGGGCTTTTCAACCCGCTCGTTGCGCATTTCCGAAACGTGGACGAGACCGTCCTTGCCGCCCATGAAGTTCACGAAAGCGCCGAAATCGACGATGTTCACGACCTTGCCGTTGTAGATCTTGCCGACTTCGGCTTCCTCGACGATGCCGAGGATCCACTTCTTCGCGGCTTCGATTTCGTCGACGTTGCTGGACGAGATCTTGATCACGCCTTCATCGTCGATGTCGACCTTGGCGCCGGTTTCAGCGACGATCTCGCGGATGACCTTGCCGCCGGTGCCGATGACGTCACGGATCTTCGACTTGTCGATCTGGATCGTCTCGATGCGCGGCGCGTGCTTGCTGACTTCGGTGCGGGCACCGGTCAGAGCCTTGGCCATTTCACCGAGGATGTGCATCCGGCCAGCCTTGGCCTGTTCCAGCGCCTTGGCCATGATTTCCTGCGTGATGCCGGCAATCTTGATGTCCATCTGCATCGTGGTGATGCCGTTTTCGGTCCCGGCGACCTTGAAGTCCATGTCGCCGAGGTGATCTTCGTCACCCAGAATGTCCGAGAGGACGGCGAATTCGTCACCTTCAAGGATCAGACCCATCGCGATGCCCGAGACCGGAGCCTTCACCGGCACACCGGCGTCCATCATCGACAGACAACCGCCGCACACCGTCGCCATCGAGGACGAGCCGTTGGACTCGGTGATGTCGCTGAGAACGCGGATGGTATAGGGGAAGTCTTCCTTGCTCGGCAGCACGGGGTTGAGCGCGCGCCAGGCGAGCTTGCCGTGACCGACTTCGCGGCGACCGGGAGCGCCGAAGCGGCCCACTTCACCGACCGAATAGGGCGGGAAGTTGTAGTGCAGCATGAAGCTGGTGTAGCTGAGGCCTTCCAGCCCATCGATCATCTGCTCGGAATCCTTGGTGCCAAGCGTGGTGGTGCAGATCGCCTGCGTTTCGCCGCGCGTGAACAGCGAGGAACCATGCGTGCGCGGCAGGAAGCCGACGATCGCTTCGATCGGGCGCACCTGATCGAGCTTGCGGCCATCGATGCGCTGGCCATCCTTGAGGATCGCTCCGCGCACGATTTCGGCTTCGAGCTTCTTCATCAGCTTGCCCGCGACCATCTGGGTCTGGCCGCCTTCGTCCGCAAACGCCGCCTTGGCCTTGGCCCGTGCTTCGTTGAGCAGGTTCGAACGCTGCGACTTGTCAGTGACCTTATAAGCAGCCGAGATATCGGCCCCGATCAGATCCTTGAGCTTGGCCTTCATGTCCGCAGTGTTATCGGAAACATCGACGTCCCACGGATCCTTGGCGGCCTGTTCGGCCAGCGCAATGATCGCGCCGATGACCTTGCGGATTTCATCATGCGCAAACATGACGGCGCCCAGCATTTCAGCCTCGGTCAGTTCCTTGGCTTCGCTCTCGACCATCATCACCGCGTCTTGCGTGGCGGCGACAACCAGATCGAGCCGGCCTTCGGCCAGCGCCTTGTCCTGCTTGGGGTTGAGCGTGTATTCGCCATCGACGAAGCCGACGCGCGCGGCCCCGATCGGACCCATGAAGGGCACACCCGAAATGGTCAGCGCAGCCGAAGCCGCGATCATCGCCACGATATCGGCCTCGGTTTCGCCATCAAACGACAGAACCTGACAGATAACGTTGATTTCGTTGTAGAAACCTTCGGGGAACAGCGGACGGATCGGACGGTCGATCAGGCGGCTGGTCAGCGTTTCCTTTTCGGTCGCGCCGCGTTCACGCTTGAAGAAGCCGCCCGGGATGCGCCCGGCGGCCGAGAACTTTTCCTGATAGTGGACAGTGAGCGGGAAGAAATCCTGCCCTTCCTTGACCGACTTGGCAGCGGTCACGGCGCACAGCACCACGGTTTCGCCATAGGTGGCCAGAACGGCGCCATCGGCCTGACGGGCAATACGCCCGGTTTCCAGAGTGAGGGTCTTGCCGCCCCACTCCAGCGATACGGTTTTCGTGTCGAACATTGATTTTCCTTTTGACCCGCGCGGCCATATTGCCGGGCGGGGCCTCATCTGCCGGGGAAACAACCGTCCCGGCCCGGTGCGGGGCGCTTCGGCCCCAAGGCGGAGCAGACCGGATGTCTGCATGCCCCATATGCAAAAAAGGCGGCCCCTTGGAGCCGCCCTTTCGCAAAACTCTTACTTACGCAGGCCCAGCTTCTGGATCAGGGCGTTGTACCGCTCCACATCCTTCTTCTTGAGATAGGCCAGCAGCGTGCGACGCTTGTTGACCATCATCAACAGGCCGCGGCGCGAATGGTTGTCCTTGTGGTGATCCTTGAAGTGATCGGTCAGGTTCCGGATGCGCTGCGTGAGGATCGCAACCTGCACTTCGGGGCTGCCGGTGTCCTTGGGATCACGGGCATTGTCAGCAATGATTTCCTGCTTCTTTTCGGCGGTCACCGACATATTTGTTCTCTCTTACTCAGCGACATCGGGTAGGTTGAAACCCCTGACGACCTTCGCCGTCCCATCCATGATTTCCATCAGCGCGACCGGGACGGTGCCCAGTTTCGCGAGATAAAGCCCGGATGATTGGGGCATGCCAGACAGCACCCGGCCCTGTCGGACCGCCTGCGCGCTTGTCTGGTCGAGGCTTAGGGCCGGGATGTCGTCCAGCCCCGCCTCCAGCGGCAGGAGGAGGTATTCAAGGCCCCGGCCCTTAGCGGCTTCCTCCAGTTTGTCCAGCGAAATCGCCTGCGCCTCGGTGAACGGCCCCGCCCTGGTGCGCCTGAGATAAGTGACATGGCCGACTGTGCCCAGCGCGTGGGCAATATCGCGCGCCAGGCTGCGGATATACGTGCCTTTGGAAACGTGGGCGATCAGCGTCACCGCATCAGCCAACTCCAGCGGGGCAGCCGGATCATAGGGATCAGGGCGCCCGGCGGTGGTGGCAAATGGCGAATGCAGCGGTTCGTCCTCGCGGGCATTGGCAAGGTCAAGCGAATGGATCCTAACCGTGCGCGATTTGAGTTCGACCTGTTCGCCCGCCCGAGCCAGATCATAGGCACGCTGGCCATCCACCTTGAGCGCCGAATAGGCCGGTGGCACTTGTTCGATCACGCCAGTGAAAGCTTCGCAGACCGCTGCCACTGCCGCCATCGGCGGGCGGCGATCGCTCGTCGCCACAACGTCGCCCTCGGCATCGAGCGTGCTGGTTTCTTCGCCGAATTGCACCGTGAACGCGTAGATCTTGTCGCTATCAAGCATCCGCCCGGCGAGCTTGGTTGCCTCGCCCAGTGCGATCGGCAGCACGCCTTCGGCCAGCGGATCGAGTGTCCCGCCATGGCCGACCTTCGTTTTCGCATAGCCGTTCTGGCGCAGCACCCGCTTCACCGCGCTCACGCCCTGCGTCGAGCCCATGCCCTTCGGCTTGTCGAGGATCAGCCAGCCTGACAGCGGCGCAGCTTTGGCCGTCCCGTCCATCATTGTCCTCAGACAACCAGCGCGTTGACCGCGTCGGCCAGCCCGAGGAAAAACTGCATGGCGAATTCGACTGGCGGGCCGAGGATCGCGGCAAGCCAGCTCGTACCGAACACCCAGCTTGCCCCAATCACAAGCAGCAGCAGGGCCATCCCGACGCCCTGCAAGCGCTCCCAACCCGCGCGCAACCGGTCGGGCAGCAATCCGCCAACAATGTGGGAGCCATCAAAGGGCGGAATTGGCAGGAGGTTGAACAGGCCAAGGAAAATGTTGACGAGGAGGAAATAGAACAGGCCCGTGGTAAGCCACGCCACTTCACCACTGCCATCCGTGAGGAGAGAAGCGGCCGCGCCCATACCATCGCCAAAACGAAGGCCCGCAGGCATGGTGAGCCCCAGCACAAGCGCGCCCAGGAGCGCCAGTACGAAATTGCTGCCCGGCCCGGCCGCAGCCACGGCCATCATTCCGAAACGCGGATTATCGAGCCGCCACTTGTTGACGGGTACCGGCTTCGCCCACCCGAATACCGGCGCGCCGAGCAGCGCCAAGCCGCCCGGCACAAGCAGTGTGCCAATGGGGTCGACATGGGCAATCGGATTGAGCGTCAGCCGCCCGCGCTCGCTCGCCGTGGTGTCGCCCAGCAGCTTGGCGGCGTAGCCATGCGCAACCTCATGGAAGACGATCGCAATTACGAGCGCAGGGATCAGCACAATGGCAAGGGTGAGGGTTTCCGACATGACAAGGAGATAGGTGCTCGGTGAAGGCTTGGCCAGTGTGTAAGGGCGCTATTTCACGAGGCCAGCGCGGCGCTGAAATGCTTGCGGCACAGCGCCAGATAGCGATCATTGCCGCCGATTTCGGTCTGCTGGCCTTCCGTCACCGGCGCGCCCGAGGCATCGACCCTGAGGTTCATCGTTGCCTTGCGCCCGCAGTGGCAGACGGCCTTCAACTCAACCAGCGCGTCAGCAATGCCCAGTAGCACGGCCGAGCCGGGGAAAAGCTCGCCGCGGAAATCTGTCCGCAATCCATAACAAAGCACCGGAATTCCTACCTCATCGGCCAGCCGCGCCAATTGCCAGACTTGCTGACCCGTCAGGAACTGCGCCTCATCTACCAGCACGCAATCAAGGGGAGCTTTGCCATGCTCGGCCATAACATCACGCCACAGATCAGTGGCGGGGGTGTAGCGATGCGCATCAGCCTCAAGCCCGATACGGCTCTGCACCATGCCCGCTGAACGGGTATCAAGCGCTGCTGTCCATACCATCGTGCGCATTCCGCGCTCGCGATAGTTGAAGTCGGCCTGCAGCAGGCTCGACGATTTGCCCGCATTCATGCTGGCATAGTAGAAATACAGCTTGGCCATGTCGGGCTGATTAGCGTTTCCTGGCAGGCACAGCGAGATAGGAATGAACTTTTTGCGCAGGTTATGCGTAGTATCAGCATGATGACACGCCCGCTTGCCCCCGCCCGCCGCGCCTGGCTGATTGTGCTGCCGCTGGCAGCCCTGCTCATGCAAGGCAATACCGCGAGTGTGCCTCTGCGCTACACGCTTGATGCGCGCGAGAGCGAAGTGGCGGCAAAAGTCCCGTTCTTCGGCCTTGCCAGCAAGACCGCGCGCTTTCCCCGGATGCAAGGTGTTGTCAGCATTGTGCCGGGCGCGCCCGAACGCGCGTTGATCGACGTGACATTCGATGCCGCCGCTATCGAAGCACCGGACAAAGTGACGCTCGAAAGGCTGCGCGGCGAAAAGTTCTTCTGGGTCGAGAAATACCCCGAGGTGCGCTTTGTCGGGCGCTCGCTCAAACTGAGCAGTCCGACGCGCGGAACGGTTGCGGGAGAGCTGACCGCGCGCGGCGTTACCCGCGCACAGGTGCTGGATGTGACCTTTGCGGAAGATCCGGTGGCCAGCCCCGGCAAGGCGATCCGTTTCTCCGGCACCACCACCATCGACCGTCGCCAATATGGAATGAAATCCTATCCGCTGATTGTGGGCAGCAAGGTCGATATCACCCTGAAAGCACGGATGGTGCCGCGTTAGGAAACCGGCGCTGCTGCCGGACGCAGATCGAGGAAGAGTGTCTGCTGCCCAACGTCGATGATCCCGCGGTGACGGGTCAGCAGATCTTGACCGATAATCCCGTGCACCGGCTGCCCGGTGATCCTTTCCAACGCGCCGAGCGCGCTCTGCACATCGGCCGTATAAATCGATCCGGTCGGGATGGTGACACCGGAAATGGCAAAACTGTCAACCTTGACCGATCCAACTGAAAATGTGCCACCAGCGCCCGCGCCCGAAGATGTCGAACCCTCTTCCGGGGAGGCCACTGCGAAAGTTTCCAGCCACCTGCTGTCCAGAATGGTCACACTCGCGCCGGAATCGAGCACGAACCGGCCCTCGATCCCGTTGATCGAGACCTGCGCCACTTCATGCCCCGTCGAAAGCTTGCCGAGTTTAATGACAGAATAGCCCTGCTCGACCAGCACAGGCTGCAACAGGAACGCCTTCTGATCGGCATTTGCCCGCGCATCGGGAGCGCTGACGGCGAAGACTGCAAGATTTGCGGCAAGGAAAGCAAATGCGAAAGCACGCATAGGGCGCGACCCCTTGATTGAGTTGTCACTTACAATCAGATATTTATCGTGAGATTGCTAATCTACGGTCGACGAAGTTTCAACGGGAATCGACAGGCAACACCGAGGATCAGTTGCTTTCACTATCGTCGAGATCGCGCGCCACCTTGGGATCGCGCAGAAGCGCCTCGATCCGATCGGCCTCGGCAAAGCTTTCATCCTTACGGAACTTCAATTTGGGTGCGAATTTGAGGCCGAGGCGCAGGGCGACCTCGCGCTGCAGGAACGCGGTGTTTTGCCTGAGCGCATGGACAACTTCCTCGTCCGATACCTTGGGGCCTGCCGCCAGCAGCGCCTTCACATAGGCGGTGGCATTGCGCAGATCAGGCGTCATGCGCACTTCGGTGACAGAGATGTGCGCAGCACTTACCACGTCGTCATGGACTTCACCGCGCGCGAGCAGTTCGGAAAGGATATGCCGCACACGCTCGCCCACCTTGAGGACGCGGACCGATTGCTGCTCAGTAGTGAAAGCATCGCGCTTGGTCATTATGCCATGCCCGTGTTGGTGGGCGTGGGGCGCGGAGTGGGAATCGCGGTCGAAGTGGCGCGGGCGTGAAGCGTGCCATCCTCGCCGAGCAATTCGGCCTCGAGGAAGATTACGCGACGTCCCCCCTTCACCACCCTGCCCTTGCCGATGATCGTCGCACCTTCGGGGATCAGGCGGATCAGGCTCATGGAGAGTTCGAGATTGAGCGGCGCGGCCTCACCACCGGTGGCCGCGACATAGGCATATCCCATGACATCATCGAGATAGCCCGCAACCAGCCCGCCCTGCACGCCGCCGCGCCAGGTGGTCATTTCGCGCTTCACGGTAAAGCGCATCGTCGCAGTCTGGGTGGCTTCATCCCAGTTGATAAACTCCGAGCCGAGCAGCGCCGTATGCGGCGACTGCCCGGCATCGTCTGGGTAATGCGGGTCGTTGAGGCTCACAGCGTCCGCTCACGCTCCTCGACCGAGAAGACTTCGAGGTTGTCGCCCGGCTTGATGTCGTTCGTATCCTCGAGCACCACGCCGCATTCAAGACCGGCGCGCACTTCGTCGACGTCGTCCTTGAAGCGCCGCAGCGAATGGATCTTGGTCGCGGAGACGATGACGTCCTGACGGGTGAGACGCGCGAACAGGCCCTTGCGGATAACCCCTTCGAGCACGAGCAGACCTGCTGCCTTGTCGCGCTTGCCCGCCGGGAAGACCTGCTTGACCTCGGCACGACCGACCACGGTTTCGATCCGCTCCGGCCCCAGCTCCCCGGCCATCTCCTTGGCGATGGCATCAGTGAGGTGATAGATGACATCATAATACATCATCCGCACCCCGTCGCGCTTCACGAGATCGCGAGCCTTGGCATTGGGACGCACGTTGAAGCCGATGATCGGCGCTTTCGATCCGCCCGCCAGCACGACATCGCTTTCCGTGATTGCGCCGACGCCCGCATTGAGCACACGCACCTTGATCTCGTCGTTCGAGAGATTGTGGAGCGCATTGACGATCGCTTCGACCGAGCCTTGCACATCAGCCTTCACCACCACCGGGAATTCGATGACGTTGGAGGCAAGATTGTTGAACATCGTATCGAAGTTGGTCGGCGCGAGGGCCGTGCGCTTTTCGGTGGCGATTTCCTGACGATACTTGGCGACCTCGCGGGCGCGCTGCTCGTTCTCGACCACGGTGAGATTGTCCCCCGCCGACGGCACGCCGCCAAGACCGAGCACCTCGACCGGCATCGAGGGACCAGCTTCCTTCAGCTGCTGGCCCTTGTCATCAACGATCGCGCGCACCTTTCCGCTTTGCGTGCCAACCACAAAGGTATCGCCGCGCTTCAAGGTGCCACGGGTCACCAACACAGTCGCCACAGGGCCGCGGCCCTTGTCGAGCTGGGCTTCGATCACGGTTGCCTCGGCGTCGCGATCGGGCCGCGCCTT
Source organism: Erythrobacter sp. (assembly GCA_046296075.1). GTDB lineage: Bacteria > Pseudomonadota > Alphaproteobacteria > Sphingomonadales > Sphingomonadaceae > Erythrobacter. The sequence goes on from JBKBMC010000024.1 coordinate 10,168, forward strand.
CAGCTCAAGCAGTTCGGCCTGCAGGTTGATCGCTTCGATCAGCTTGTCGAGCCCCGCGCCGGTCTTGGCCGAAACCTCAACATCCTGCACTTCGCCCGACATTGCCTCGACCACGATTTCGTGTTCGAGGAGACGTTCGCGGATCTTCTGCGGGTTGAATTCCGGCTTGTCCGACTTGGTGATTGCCACGATCATCGGCACACCGGCCGCCTTGGTGTGGTTGATCGCCTCAATCGTCTGCGGCATCAGCCCGTCGTCACCGGCAACCACCAGAATGACGATGTCGGTGACGTTGGCACCGCGCATCCGCATTTCGGTGAAGGCCGCGTGGCCCGGCGTATCAAGAAACGTGATCTTCTGCTTGTCCTTGGTGGTGATCTGGTAAGCACCGATATGTTGGGTGATGCCGCCAGCTTCGCCCTTCACCACATCCGTTCCGCGCAGCGCATCAAGCAGGCTTGTCTTGCCGTGATCGACATGGCCCATGATGGTAACCACGGGCGGACGCGGCTTCTGCGTCTCGATGGGATCTTCATCCGTGCTGCTATCAATATCGACATCGCTGGCTGACACACGCGTGATGTTGTGGCCGAATTCCTCGACCAGCAATTCCGCAGTGTCCTGATCGATCGTCTGGTTGACAGTGACCATCATGCCCATGTTGAACAGGGCTTTCACCAGATCCGCGCCCTTTTCGGCCATCCGGTTGGCCAATTCGCCAACTGTAATCGCCTCGGGCACGACGACATCGCGCACCTGCTTTTCACGCGGCTTGGACGAGCCGCCGCCTTGGGTACGGCGTTCCTTCTCGCGCGCACGCTTGAGCGCTGCAAGGCTGCGGGCCCGGCGACCTTCATCCTCGTTGAGCGCGCGGGTTACGGTCAGCTTGCCCGAACGGCGCTTATCCTTGTCGAGATCAGCAGGCGCAGCGCGCTTTTCTTCTTTCTTCTTCTTGACCTCGGGCTTCTTGGGCTCGGGGCGCTCAACCGGCGTGAAGCGGCGCGGTGACGGCGCAGTATCACCCTTGGCGGCAGGTGCCGCAGCAGGAGCTTCCTCAGCAACGACATCATCAAGATTGTCAGAAGCGTCGAAATCAGCAACCGCGCTGGCGTCTGGAGCGACAGTTTCACGCTCGCGCGCAGCATCTTCCTCGGCACGCTTTTCCCCGGCGCGGCGACGCTCTTCTTCCTCGCGTTGGCGGGCTTCGGCTTCCTCGCGCTTGCGCGCTTCCTCGGCGAGGCGCAGACGCTCTTCCTCCGCCTCAAGCTGGAGGCGCTTCACCCGTTCCTGCGGGGTCTCGCCAGCGGGCGCTGGGCGCGGCGCAGGCGCAGCCGGACGGGTCGGAGCAGGCGGCGGCGGTGCCGGCGGCGGCGGGGGCGGCGGCGGGGCTGCCGCTTCGCTGCCCGGCTTGCCGAGCACGCGGCGGCGCTTAACCTCGACCACAACCTTGTTGGTGCGGCCATGGCTGAAGGTCTGCTTGACCTCGCCCGCATCGACCGACCGCTTGAGGCCCAAAGGCTTGCGGGTGCGCTGGTTTTCGTCGTCGCTCATTACTAACAATACGTCCTTCAATCCAAATTCACATCACATCGGGCGCGCTGCGAGCGCCCCCGTCTCGTCAGGCACATCCCGGCCATCATCTTGCGCAAACGCAATCAGCCGCGCGAGTGCATGGCGCACCCTGTCTGCGGCCCGTTGGTCACCCTCATGCCCTGCGACACCGAGGTGGACCACATTCTCGCGGCCCAATGCCACAGACAAAGCCGCGCGGTCCAGAGGCAAGAGCATTCCTTGCATCCCCGAACCCTCGGCATCCATGCCGACACGCCAAGCCTGATCAAGCTTGCGACGGCCGTCCTCGCTGCTGTCGCTGGCGTGAAGCAACAGGGCAATCCGCCCGGAACGCGCCTGTTCAGCGATCCGCGCGGAGCCGAGCACGATCTGGCCTGAACGCAATTCAAGCCCCAATCGCTCGGTAAAGCTGCGCGTCAGCGCAGCCTCGGCACGCGCGGCAAGATCATCGGGAATGCTCAGTGCTGCGCCCTTAAAGGCCCGCAACAGAGCGCGCTTCAGGGTGCCATCGCCGATGGCGGCTTCCAGAGCGCCGCGGCTGACGCCAGTCCATGCGCCGCGCCCAGGTGCCTTGGCCGCCGGATCAGGCAGCACGAGACCATCAGGCGAAATCGCGAGGCGCAGCAAGCTGGCCCGCGCGTCGGTGGAGCCGGTCAACACACAGCGGCGCTCACTCCCGCTTGCGCGGGAGCCAGCAGCTTCATTGATGTCGGGCGTCAGGCGCTCATTGGGTGGAGTCCGCATGGGCGGCCTCCTCGGTCGGCGCCGAAGCGTCCTCGTCTTCGAACCAGTGGGCGCGGGCAGCCATGATGATTTCGTTGCCCTGCTCTTCGGTCAACCCGTATTCGCCCAGCACACCGCCCTTGTCGGTTTCGCGCTGCGGACGACGCTGCGGCGGGCCATCGGCATTGTTGCGGCGACGCGGTGCTTCGCGCTTCTTGGCGATGAGTTCGTCGGTGGCAAGATCGGCCAGATCGTCGAGTGTCTTGATCCCGGCCTTGCCCAGCGTCACCAGCATGGCTTCGGTCAGATGTGGGATTTCCGCCAGCGCATCTTCGACACCCAGTTCGCGGCGCACCTGACGGTGGCCTTCTTCCTGCCGTTCGAGCGCTTCGCGTGCGCGGTTCTGCAGTTCTTCGGCGAGTTCATCGTCAAAGCCTTCGATGCTGGCGAGTTCGGCCAGATCTACATAGGCGACTTCTTCGAGCTCGGCGAAGCCTTCGGCAACCAACAGCTGCGAGAGGGTTTCATCAACGTCGAGCTCTTCCTCGAACATCTTCGAACGCTCGGCAAATTCCTTGGAACGCTTCTCGGAAGCCTCTTCCTCGGTCATGATGTCGATCTGGTGACCGGTGAGCTGGCTTGCCAGACGCACGTTCTGGCCGCGGCGACCAATGGCAAGCGAAAGCTGATCATCGGGGACGACCACTTCGATGCGGCCATCTTCTTCATCGAGCACCACGCGGGCGACAGTCGCCGGCTGGAGCGCGTTGACGACGAAGGTCGCGGTGTCTTCCGACCAGGGGATAATGTCGATCTTTTCGCCCTGCAATTCCTGCACCACCGCCTGTACGCGGCTGCCTTTCATGCCGACGCAGGCGCCGACGGGATCAATGCTGGAATCGCGGCTGATCACGCCGATCTTGGCGCGGCTGCCGGGATCGCGCGCTGCGGCCTTGATCTCTATGATGCCGTCATAGATTTCGGGCACTTCCTGCGCGAACAGCTTCTTCATGAATTCAGGGTGCGCTCGGCTGAGGAAGATCTGCGGGCCGCGATTATTGCGTTCCACCTTGGTGATGAGCGCACGCACGCGCTCACCGGTACGGGCGGCTTCGCGCGGGATCTGCTGATCGCGGCGGATCACACCTTCGGCACGGCCGAGATTGACGATCACGTGGCCGAATTCGACCGACTTGATCACGCCGGTGATCACTTCGCCCTGCCGATCCTTGAATTCTTCGAACTGACGCTCGCGCTCGGCATCGCGGACCTTCTGGAAGATCACCTGCTTGGCGCTCTGCGCATCAATGCGCCCAAGATCAACCGGCGGCAGCGGATCGACGATGAAATCGCCAACCTTGGCGCCGGGCTGAAGCTTTTCGGCCTGCTTCAGATCGACCTGTTTGAAATAATCCTCGACCACCTCGACCACTTCGACAACACGCCACAGCGTAAGATCGCCGGTCAGCGGATCAAGCTTGGCACGGATATCGTTCTCCGCGCCGTAACGGTTGCGCGCGGATTTCTGGATCGCTTCTTCCATCGCCTCGATGACGATCGACTTGTCGATCATCTTTTCCGAGGCGACCGCGTTGGCGATCGCGAGGAGTTCGGCCTTGTTGGCGGAAATGGCACTCATCAGTCGTCTGCCTTCTCTGTATCTTCGATGAGTTCGTCAGCCCCACTGGTGTCCAGCGGGCGGGTGGCGGCGATCAGCGCGTCGGTGAGGACGAGCTTCGCGGAATGAATCTCTGCAAGCGGCAGACGCACGTCGCCAGCTTTGGCTTCGGCGACCAGCACCATACCATCAACAAGCCCGCCAAGCACGCCCTTGTTGACGCGCTGACCCCCGAAGCCTTTGTCCATGACGATGCGGACCTCGTGACCGGCCCAGTTGCCAAAGTCCTTTTGGCGCGTGAGCGGGCGATCGATCCCGGGCGAAGAAACCTCGAGGTGGTAGGCACCTTCGATCAAGATCTCGCCCGCCTCTTCCGCCGCGTCGATCACGTCTGAAACACGGCGCGACAAGGCAGCACACTGATCAATCACCAGCTGCCCGGTCGCCGGGTCTTCGGCCATGACCTGCAAGGCCATACCACCGTCCCCAGCCTCGGAGGGGAGCATCGCCACGCGCACCAGTTCAAACCCGAGCGCTTCCGCTTCGGGCTCGATCAATCTGGTAAGGCGGGCAATATCAGTCACGGTTCGTCCTGCTTGCAACAACGTGCGCCCGGCAATGCATCGGAAACGCGGGTTAGGGCCGGCCCCCTGAGGCGCCAGCATCCAAACCTTGTCTCAACAATGTCGGGATTGAGCGCCAACTAGTCCAACGAGCACCCTTTGGCAAGGGCAAAGCGCATGCGCACTAGTCGCTCTCCTGATCTTCAAGGATCGCATGCTTTCGGATGGCGTGGCGCAACTGATCGTAACTGAGGCCGAGCGATCGGGCAGTCTGGCGCTGGTTCCAGCGATGCTTGCCAAGCGCGTGAACAAGAATAGCCCGTTCATGCGCATCGACTGCCGCGCGCAGATCAGTAATGGAATCCCAATCGCCACTGGGAGGTGTGGCAGTTGTCGCAACGGCCGAACCCGCACTTGCCGCGGGCGCGCTGGCGCGGCGATGTTCCGGTTGGCGCGGGCGCCACGGGCTGTCAAAGGGATCGAACTGGACATGCGCGATGGCCTGCCCCGGATCATCCCAGCGATAGACCGCACGCTCGATCACATTGCGCAGCTCGCGCACATTGCCGGGCCAGCCATGATCCTCGAGCGCAGCCATTACATGCGGCGCGAAACCGGGCCAGCCCTCCCAGCCCAGTTCCGCTGCCATGCGGCGTCCGAAATGTTCGGCGAGCACGCCGATATCGCCTTCGCGAACCCTCAGCGGCGGCAGGGTGATAACCTCGAAACTCAGCCGGTCGAGCAGGTCGGCACGGAATTCGCCCGATGCGGCAAGCTTGGGCAGATCATCATTGGTGGCCGCCACAATCCGCACATCGACCCGGATAGGCCGGGACGCACCAATACGAGTCACCTCGCCATATTCGACCGCACGCAACAAGCGCTCTTGCGCGCCCATTGAAAGCGTGCCCAGCTCATCGAGGAACAGCGTGCCCTTGTCGGCCTCTTCGAAACGACCTGTCCGCGCCTTGGTGGCGCCGGTGAAGGCGCCCGCCTCGTGGCCGAACAACTCTGCCTCGATCAGCGTTTCGGGAAGCGCTGCACAATTCATCGTGACAAGGGGTTCGTCCCAGCGGCTGGAGAGGCGATGCAAGCGTTCTGCGATGAGTTCCTTGCCCGTCCCACGCTCGCCAATCACCAGCACCGGACGGCTCATCGGGGCGGCACGACTGGCACGCTCGACTGCGTCGAGAAACGCCCCGGATTGGCCAATAAAGTGACTTTCGCGCTCCATTGCCAAGCTATAGTGAAATTCCCCAAGCATTGGCAATAGACACCAGATCGAGGATCGCGTGACGACGCAAAAATGGCTGAATTCAGCCATTCCCAGAGTTTGGCACGCGGGTTGCAAAACACTCTGCATAACCAGTTTTCACATCAGAATTTTTCACGGGGAGACCCACAATGCTGAACCGCAACAACACCGCCCAGGCCTTCTGGCAAAGCAAGCTCGGCCATGCTGCCTTGGCAAGCATCGCCGCCATGGTGCTGATGATCGCGCTGACATCGCAAATCATGCCCGGCGCAGCGAGCGCTGCCAGCCCGGCACACTCGGTGATCACCGCCGGTGCAACGCTGGAAGTAGCATGAGCAACCACGATCCCCTCGGGCCGGAGCGTCAGTCCCCCCCCGCCGATGCTGGCAAACAGGATGCGCGTCCCCTGCGTCCTGAAACCACCAGCGACGCTCCGGCCCACCCCTCCGGTTCGGCACACGGCCGCGTTTCGCGGCTTGATGCCGAAATCGAGGCCTTGCGTCACAGCCCCACTCCGACGCAAAACCGGGCGCAAACCACTGCAGGCGACCGCGCCGCATCCTTTCTTGATGGAGTAGCCTTCATGGGCATTTTCAGCCGCACCCGCGATATTATTGCCGCCAATTTCAATGATATGCTGGACAAGGCCGATGATCCGGCCAAGATGATCCGCATGATCATCCTGGAAATGGAAGAAACGCTGGTGGAAGTCCGCGCCAGCGCGGCGCGCACGATTGCCGATCAGAAGGAAATGCACCGCCACACGGTGAAGCTCGACCGGCTCCAGGCGGACTGGGCCGAGAAAGCCCAGCTCGCCCTTTCCAAGGACCGCGAGGATCTGGCCCGTGCCGCGCTCGTCGAAAAGAAGAAGGCCGGCGACATGGCCGACCAGCTCAAGACCGAAATCGCCGTCCTGGATGATGCCCTGCGCGCCTACGAGGATGATATCCAGAAATTGCAGCATCGCCTGCGCGAAGCGCGCAGCCGCCAGACCGCAATTGCCGCTCGTCTTGAAAGTGCGGAAAACCGGGTCAAGCTTCGCACGCTGCTCTCGACCGAGCGCACCGATGAAGCGCTCGCCCGGTTCGACCAGCTCGAACGCCGCGTCGATTATGCCGAAGGCCGCGCGGATGCCCTGCGGATTGCCGAAGGCTCGACGCCGAGCCTCGCGGATGAAATCGCCGCGCTCGAAGGGGCCGATGCAATTGACGACGAACTCGAAGCGATGAAGCAGGCGCTCGGCAAGACCGCAGACAAGAAGGGGGAATAGACCATGGATTTTGGGAGTGAGATTTTTGTCGTCCCGGCGATTTTTATCGGTCTGCCCTGGGTGATCCTTCACTATGTGACGAAGTGGAAGACGGCTGCCACCATCACGTCTGACGACGAAGTGCTGCTCGAAGAGCTCTACAACCTCGCCAAGAGGCTCGATCAGCGCATGGAAACGGTCGAACGGTTGGTCGCCAGCGATGATCCCGGCTTCACCCCGGCGCGCCGCCTGATGGCTGAACACGCCGATGACAATGACCAGCTGCGCGAACTCGAACAGCTCATGGCCGAAAAGAAAGGAACCCGCGCATGAACAGCCCCCGCACCACGCTTTACCGCGACAAGCACAATGGCAAGATCATGGGCGTGTGCGCCGGGATTGCCGATTACACCGGGATCAACGTGTTCTGGGTGCGGCTCGCGGCCTTCATGTCGATCTTCATGCTGAGCGGTATGACGATCCTCGCCTACATCGCTGCAGGAGTGTTGCTCAACAAGAAGCCGCCCTATCTCTACCGCGATGCCAGCGAGCAGAAATACTGGCAGGGCGTCCGTCAGAGCCCCAAGCGCACTGCGCGCGAAATCCGCGCCAATTTCCGCGACATCGACCGGCGCCTCGCTGCGGTGGAAAGCCACTATGTCAGCAGCAACCCGCGCCTGACCGCCGAGATCGAGCGGCTGCGCTGATCCCGAATATCCTGATTTAGGGGAAATTAGATTATGGAAGGCATTCTTGCCCTGATGATCCCGATCGTCGCGTTGATGATCCCGATCGTCGCCATCTGGACCAAGCACCAGCAAAAAATCGCTGAGATGCAGGTTGGCGCTACCGCCGAACAGACCGCTGAAAAGGCCGCGCAATATGCAAGCCACATCCAGCGGCTTGAAGACCGCGTGCAGGTGCTCGAACGCATCGTGACCGATCGCGGTTATGATATCGCAACCCAGATCGAAGCCCTGCGCGATACCCGCCGGGTCGATGAACTGGGCAGCGGCACACCGCTTGGTGTTCAAAACAAGGAGCGCGTGTGATGCAAGCGAGCGACTTCCTCCCCTATCTTGGCTGGATCATCGGCGGCGGCTTTGTGCTGGGCGCAATGGGCATCCTGGCCTCGTTCCAGACCACCCGGATGAAGATCAAGAACGGCTATCCGCTCGAAGGCATGTGGGGCCAGTCCTTGAAGCCCGGCTCGGATGCCCAGAACGCCCAGCGCGTGACCCTGCTCACCCAGGAAAACGCCGAACTGCGCGCCGAACTCGGCAGCCTCAAGGATCGCATGGCCAATGTTGAACGCATCGTCACCGATGGCGGCTACCATCTTGGTGCGGAAATCGATGCGTTGCGTGATCGTGCACTGGCGAGCCTCAAGGACAAGGGCGCAGCGTGATGAGCAGTTGGGCAATTGTCGCACTCGTCGCGATTGTGGTGTGGGGCATCGTGGAGCGCGCAAAGGCCCGCGCCGGGATCATCACCGATGAATATGGCAACGAAAAGCTGGCCCCGCGGGATGATGCCCAGAGTCTTGCGGAAATCGAAGCGGCGCGGCGCGAAGTCAGAGAGCTCAAGGAACGGGTGAAGGTGCTGGAACGCATCGTCACCGACAGCAACACCGGCGATGCCCGCGAAGGCGCCCGCATCGCCGCCGAAATCGAAGCGCTGCGGGGCCTGCCCGCCGCAAAGGAGGAAAAGAGCGAATGATTACGCCCCTTCTTGATCCCACTCTGATAACGGCCGGCACCGGCCTTGTCGGCCTCGTCGTCATTGCCGCCGCCTTGCTCAAGGCATGGAACGGCTGGCTTGAGCTCAAGCGCCGAGAGCTGGAAAGCCACGCCCCGCGCGCCATGCCCGACGAACGCACCGGCATGGGCACCGCGCGCATCGAGCTTGCCGACCTGAAAGAACGCATCCGCAAGCTGGAAGCGATTGCGAGCGGGGTTGAATTATGAGCAGCGCGCGCGACACCGCCACACAGGCGGGCATCGGTCTTGGCACCGCAATCGCGGTCGCGATAAGCTGGAGCGTCAACAAATCGATCATCTGGGCGATCATCCACGGCTTTTTCGGCTGGTTCTACGTGATCTGGCACGCCTTCACCCGCCCCGGCGGCTTGATGGGATAGGCACGAATTACCCCCTTCCCTCAAGCCGCTACGCTGCCTAAGTGAACGCGATGCGCACCCTTCCCGACATTATCGAGGAATATGAATTTCTCGAAGGCGATGAACGTTATGGCCTGTTGATCGAACTCGGCCGAGCCCTTGAACCTATGCCCGATGCGCTGAAGACCGATGCGACGCTGGTGCGTGGCTGTTCGGCGGCGGTGTGGGTCTATCCGGCCTCGCAAGAAGGCGAGCGCCTGCATTTCCTTGCTGACAGCAATGCCGCGATCACCAAGGGCATCGTCGCGTTGGTTATTGCGGCGGTGCAGGACAAGCCTGCCTCAGAAGTGGCACAGATGGACGTGATGGCAGCCCTCGCGCCGTTCGACCTGAAAAGCCAGCTTTCGAGCAACCGCACACAAGGCGTGCCCAACATGATCGCGCTCGTGAAAGAACACGCGGGCCGGATCGCCGCGACGACGACCTGAAGCGCTGGCGCGGCGGACTGACGCCGTGTATTCTTTCCCCAAGGTCGCATTCGGGGAAGGATTGCCACCATGCTTACCGCTTCGCCGCCCGTCTGCTTCATCCTCACCGCCGATATGGCCAAGGCCCGCGGGTTTTATCGTGATACGCTCGGCCTTGTCGAAACAGCTGAGGATCCTTTCGCCATCACTTTCGATCTGGCGGGCACCATGCTGCGCCTGACGCAGCTGGAAGGCCACCAGCCCGGCCCCCACACCGTGCTCGGCTGGTTGGTGAGCGATATCGAGGCGACCATCGATGCGCTCGCTGCCAAGGGCGTGACTTTCGCGATCTACGAAGGCTTCGGGCAGGATGTGCGGGGTATATGGACCGATCCTGGCTCAGGCACGCGGATTGCGTGGTTTCATGATCCCGAAGGCAACAATCTCAGCATCACGCAATTCGTCGGCTGAAAGTCAGAGATTGCGCCCGACCGTTTCGAAGGGATCGGCGCCCGCACCCACACTATCGCGCACCACGGCAAGACCGGATTCCTTCTGCGCCTTGAGCTCTGCCTTGAGCTTCGCCGGATCGCGCGCGAAGACAAATCCGAAGCTGACCCCGCCCTCCTTGCCGATGGTGGCATGATGGAGCTTGTGAGCCTGCACCAGCCGCTTGGCATAGCCTTTGCGCGGGACCCACCTCCAGTATCGCTGATGGACAAGCCCATCATGCACCAGCGTGTAGATGAGGCCGTACAGCGTGATGCCAACAGCAACCCACCACATCCATTCCCAGTGAAGCGAGCCGAAGATATACATCCCTGCGTTGATCGTGCCGAACACGACCGCAAACAGATCGTTCTTTTCCAGCACATTGTCATGCGGCTCGTGATGGTCGCGGTGCCAGCCCCAGCCCCAGCCGTGCATGATATATTTGTGCGCATACCACGCGAAAAATTCCATGCCGATCAACGCGGCCAGCACGGTTGCGATTGCTTCAAACCAGGTCATACGGCCACCTCCATGGCCCTGCTGCGACTCTCCCCCACACCCGCCCGGCGCGCGCCAGGCAGCGCCCACCACGGCACATCCGGGCGGCGGTGATGTTCGAGATGATAGCCAAAATGGAAACAGGAAGCGAGGCTGGCCAACGGGCCGAAATTCTCGCTGCGGGTATTATGGCGATCTGCAAAGACCGCAGCATCCTCATCCCGCACATGGCGGTGCGGGCGATAGGTGCCGAAGTAGAAAAGCTGGAGCGATGAGCCGAGCGCCGGCAAACCGTACAGCAGCACGATCTGCGCCATCGGCACATCCAACACCAGCCAGTATATGCCGACCACAGTGTGGACAAAAGCGAGTGAGCGCCAGCCGAAGTAACGCTTGAAGAAAGTGCCATACCAGCGCCAGAAATCGTCCGGGTGATGCTCGTCGAAATCGGGATCGCCAGCGCGGCCCGCCAGCTTGTGGTGGGCAAAATGCGCATCTCTCAATTGCCGCCATGCGAACCCGGCATAAAGAAACAGCAGCACCGCGCCGATCAGCGAATTGGCGCGCGGGCGACCGGGGATCAGGCTGCCGTGCATCGCATCGTGGCAGACAATGAACACCCCGACCGAAAGCCAGCATTGCACCATGGCAAGCGCCAGTGCGAGCGGCCAGTTGACCCAGTCAAGCTGGAAAACAAACATCCCCCAGGCATGGATACCAAGCCAGGATCCTGCGATCAGCACCGCAAGGCTCACGCCGATCAGGCCCTGAAGCTTGCGTGCAGGAAGGGTGAAGGGCTGTTCCATGTCAGGGATATACGCACAAGGCAGTCACAAGGTTGCCTATACCCCTTTGCGCCGAGGTCGCAATTGCGTTTGCGCAAACTGCCTATGCGACAAACTTGTGATCACTCTTGGTCGGGAAAGAAGAATTCGCGCAGATGCTCGCCAATCCGCGCCGGGCGCAGGGTTTCGGCATCGATGCAGCACCAGCTCGATTTCACCTCGGCCAGCACATCCTCACCGCGTTTGATCACCGTATGATAAAACGCACGGGCCCCGTTGAAGCTTTCGAGCACCGTCTGCGCGATCACGTCATCTTCAAGGAAGGCGGGCTTGCGATAGGTAATCTCGTGCTTGAGAGCGACCCACGCCTTGCTCGCCACATCTTCCGCAGGCGCAAGCTTGTTCCAGTGTGCCAAAACCGCATCCTGCACCCAGTTGAGGTAGCGCGCGTTGTTGACATGTCCCATGAAATCAATGTCGGCAGGCTCGACCGTGATCGGGTGCGCAAAGCTGGCGGGGCTGGCGGCGGACTGATTCCCTGACATTTATGTAAGTTACCGCGCTTTTCGTGTATTTTCCATGACCAATCAGGTCACTTCGCCGATATTCTTGCACGGCAGGCTTTTTCCTCGCTAAGGCGCCTCGTGAAAGGAAGCGAACTGCCATGGCCTCTCGTCCGCGCACGCTCTACGAAAAGATCTGGGATGCCCACGTGGTCGAGACCCGCGATGATGGCACCGCGCTTGTTTATATCGATCGCCATCTCGTGCACGAGGTGACAAGCCCGCAAGCCTTCGAAGCGCTGCGGATTTCGGGCCGCTCTGTGCGCCGTCCCGAGCTGACGCTGGCGGTTCCCGATCACAATCTGCCAACAACCCCGCGCGTGGGCGCAGATGGCCAGCGCCTGCCGATTGCCGATGTCGAGAGTGCCAGCCAACTGGCCGCGCTCGAGAAGAACGCACCCGAATTCGGCATCCGCTACATTGATGCGACCGCGCCCGAGCAAGGGATTGTCCATGTTGTCGGCCCCGAGCAGGGTTTCTCGCTACCGGGAACGACGATTGTCTGCGGGGATTCGCATACGGCCTGTCACGGCGGTCTGGGGGCGCTTGCCTTCGGCATCGGGACGAGCGAGGTCGAGCACGTGCTAGCGACGCAGACCCTGCTGCTCCAGCAATCGAAATCGATGGAGGTAAGCGTCACCGGCGCCCTCGGTCCCGGCGTCACGGCGAAAGACCTGATCCTCCATATCATCGGCCAGATCGGCGCGGCGGGCGGCTCTGGCTATGTCATCGAATATCGCGGCGAAGTTTTCGAGCGCATGACCATCGAGGAGCGGCTCACCGTCTGTAACATGAGCATCGAGGCAGGCGCGCGCGCTGGCCTGATCGCGCCGGACGAGACCACTTTCGCCTATCTCAAGGGCCGCCCGCTTGCTCCCAAAGGCGCGGATTGGGATGGCGCCGTCGCCTATTGGCGCACGCTGCATTCGGATGACGGCGCGGTTTTCGCCAAGAGCGTGGTGATCGATGCCGGCACGGTCGAGCCGAGTGTCACCTGGGGCACAAGCCCGGAAGATGTCGTGCCGATTGGCGGGCTTATTCCTTATCCGGAAGATTTCGCGGATGAATCCAAGCGCATCGCCGCACGGAAGAGCCTGGATTATATGGGCCTCACGCCCGGCACTCCAATCAGCGCAGTCGCGATCGAGAATGTCTTCATCGGAAGCTGCACAAACAGCCGCATCGAAGATTTGCGTGCAGCCGCCGCCGTTCTCAAGGGCCGTCGCAAAGCGGAAAATGTGCGCTGGGCCATCGTCGTCCCGGGGTCAGGCCTCGTCAAGCGGCAGGCCGAGGCCGAAGGGCTCGACAAGGTTTTTACCGACGCAGGATTCGAGTGGCGCGAGCCGGGCTGTTCTGCCTGCCTCGGCATGAACCCGGACAAGGTACCGCCGGGCGAACGCTGCGCCTCAACCTCGAACCGCAACTTCGTTGGGCGCCAGGGCCCCGGCGCACGCACCCATCTTGTTTCACCGGCCATGGCGGCCGCCGCAGCTGTTGCCGGGCGGCTGACCGATGTGCGTGAATTGGGCTGAGGCGCCCCCTTGCAACCCGCGCTCGCGAGGCGCATGAGACAGGCTATGAGCAACAAACCCCCGAAAAAATCCTCCGGCAACAAGGCAGCGATTGGCGCGGCCGCAATCGGTTCGGCAGCGGTGACCGCAGCCCTGCTCTACGCAGGCAAGCGCTTTCTCAAGAAAGCGGAAGACAGCAAGACGCCGCCCACCATCCCTTCCGGCGAGCCGCCCGAAACCGATTGAGGAGCCTTCGCGCATGGAGCCGCTGAAACACGTCGCCGGGCGCGCCATTCCGCTTGGCCTCAAGAATGTCGACACTGACATCATCATCCCTGCGCGCTGGCTTAAGACGATCACCCGTGAAGGTCTCGGCGCAGGCGCGTTCGAGACAATCCGCGCCGAGGCAGGCAATGTGTTCGATGATCCTGCTTACGAGGGTGCACCGATCCTGATTGCGGGCGATAATTTCGGCTGCGGTTCGAGCCGCGAACATGCGGCCTGGGCGATGCTCGACCTCGGCATCAAGGTGGTGATCGCGCCGTCTTACTCCGACATTTTCTCGGGCAATGCCGTCAAGAACGGCATTCTGCCGGTGGTCTTGCCGCAAGCTGCCATCGACCGTCTGCTGGAGGTTGCTCGAGCGGGCGATCAGATCGATGTTGATCTGGAAACCATGACTGTCACAACGTCGTTTCAGGATCGCTTCACGTTCGAACTCGATGAATTTCGTCGCCATTGCCTGCTGGGCGGGCTGGACGAAGTGGCGCTCACGCTCGAGCGGGACGCCGCCATCGGCACTTTCGAGGCGCGCCGCGCCGATCAGCAAGGCTGGCTGATGCGCGGCACCGCCGCCTGATCGCAAATTCCAAGGGAGAGGATATCATGAAAGCCATTCGCACCCACGCTGTTGGTGGGCCTGAAAACCTGACGCTGGACGAGGTCGCCGATCCCGTACCCGGCAAGGGCGAAGTGCTCGTGGCGGTCAAGGCCTGCGCGATCAACTATCCCGATGGCCTCATCATCCGCGACATGTACCAATTCAAACCGCAGCGCCCTTTCTCGCCCGGCGGCGAGATTTCCGGCGTGATTGAAGCCTTGGGCGAAGGCGTGGAAGGCTTCGCTGTAGGGGACAGGGTGCTGGCCGGGATCGGCAATGGCGGCCTGGCTGAAAAGGTCGTGGTCCCCGCAGGCCGGATGTTCCCGGTGCCCGACGGCGTTCCGTTCGAAAAGGCCGCGTCGCTGCTGATGACCTATGGCACCACCATCCACGGGCTGAAGGATCGCGGGCGCATCAAGGCAGGCGATACCGTGCTGGTGCTTGGCGCGGCCGGCGGTGTCGGGCTTTCGGCAGTGGAACTGGCCAAGGCGTTCGGTGCGCGTGTGGTCGCCGCGGTCTCCTCGGAGGCCAAGGGCGAGGTTGCCCGCAAGGCTGGGGCTGACGAAGTGGTGATCTACCCGCGTGAAGCTATGGACAAGGATGCTTCCAAAGCGCTCGCCCTTGCGTTCAAGGAAGCCTGCGGCCCGGAAGGGGCAAACATTGTCTATGATATCGTCGGCGGGCAGTATTCCGAGCCGGCGCTACGCGCCATCGCGTGGGAAGGCCGGTTTCTCGTGGTCGGCTTCCCCGCAGGGATCGCCAAGATGCCGCTTAATCTCACCCTGCTCAAATCCTGCGACATCTGCGGGGTGTTCTGGGGCGCCTTTACCGCGCGCGAACCCGAAGCTTTTCATGCGCAGGTAAACGAGCTTTTCGACCTGATGAAGGCAGGCAAGATCGACCCGCTGGTTTCCGAAACCTTCCCGCTTGCTCGCGCAGGTGACGCCATCGCCAAGCTTGAGGCGCGCGAAGCAGTCGGAAAGCTCGTGGTGACAATGGACTGATCCGCACCTGGCAGCGCTTGCCGCGCCGCCCCAAGGTGCCTATTTTGCAACTTCACACACCAGAGGGACACCCCATGACCGATTTCAAGGATCGCGAGCGCGCCGAAGAAGCCAAATTCGCGATGGATCAGGATACCGCGTTCCGCATTGCCGCTCGCCGCAACCGTTTGCTTGGGGCATGGGCTGCGGCAGCAATGAACCTCACCGCAGAGGAAACTGACGCCTACAAGAAGGCGGTTGTGCAGGCCGATTTCGAGGAGGCGGGCGACGAGGATGTTATCCGCAAGCTGCTGGGCGATCTCACCGCGGCTGGCACTGACATCACCGAAGCTGATATCCGCGCCAAGCTTGAGGAAATGACGATTGAGGCACGACGCCAATTGATGGGCGAGGTGTAAAGCCGATGCCGATGACTGCACAGGCCATCGAGGAGGCAATCCTTGCCGCACTCCCCGGTGCGACGGTGGAGCTTACTGATCTGGCGGGCGATAATGATCACTGGGCCGCAACTGTCACAGCGCCGCAATTTGTCGGAAAAAGCCGCGTGGCGCAGCACAAGCTGGTCTATGCCGCGTTTGGCGGGCGCATGGGCGGCGAACTGCATGCCTTGCAAGTCACCACCCGCACTCCCACCTAATCGTCAACCAGCAAGCAGATAAAGGCCGCACCCACCATGGCTGATACGAATTCACGCATTTCCGATCTTGTGACCAACAATGATGTCGTGCTGTTCATGAAGGGCACCCCGCTGTTTCCACAATGCGGTTTTTCAAGCCGCGCGGTTGCGATCCTTGATCACTGCGGTGTTGCCTACGAAAGTGTCGACGTTTTGCAGGACATGGAAATACGCCAGGGCATCAAGGGCTTTTCCGACTGGCCAACCATCCCTCAGCTTTATGTGAAGGGCGAATTTGTCGGCGGCAGCGACATCATGATGGAAATGTTCGAGGCGGGCGAATTGCAGCAATTGCTCACCGAACAGGGCGTCGCGAAGGTTTCGTAACGCCGCACTTCCGCCGCCTGAATCAAAAAACCGCTCCGCAGGACCAGTGCGGAGCGGTTTTTCATTTGGGGAGGCGCAATCCAGAGACCAGGAATATCGCGCCTCTCGTCAAAGACCAGTGTGACGCCGATTACCATGCACGGTGTGTGCCAATTCCAGAGAGTAGCTGATTTTCTTATCTTTTGGGGCACATTCGACCAAGATGAATCTCCCTGATTGTCAAGAATTCCGACATCGCAGGTATTGTAACTTTTTGGCGCGCTTGCCTCTTGGCAAGGTGCCCGCCGCGCGCCATCATCCGGAGCGATGAACACGCCCGCCAGTCAATCCGCCACGCCCAACGGCATCCCCGCAGCCACCATCATCATTTATCGCAACTGCCCCGAAGGCGGCTTGCCACAGGTGTTGATGACCGTGCGCTCCAAAGGGATGGCCTTTGCCGGTGGCATGGCAGTTTTCCCCGGAGGACGGGTGGATGAAGCCGACTTCGTGCTCGCTGCACAATTGATTTCCGGAGGTCAGACTGCCCTCGCCCATGATGAAGCCGCTCACCAGATTGCCGCTGTGCGTGAGACACTGGAAGAGACCGGCCTCGCGCTCGGCCTTGCCGGAGATATCACGGCGGACAGTGCCGCCACCGCACGCGCGATGCTGGCCGAAGTCGGTGAGCTTGCTCCGGTTCTCCACGAATTTGGCTGGAGCCTTGATTTGCCGCAGATTACCCCTTTCGCGCGCTGGTTTCCCAAGAACGAGAACATCCCGCGCGTCTATGACACGCGCTTCTATCTGGCGGACCTTGGCACCGGCGCAGTCGATGTGTCGATCGACCATTCGGAAAACACCCGCTTGTTCTGGACCAGCGCACAGGGCGCACTTGAAGCGGCTGACCGGGGTGAGATCAAACTCATCTTCCCGACCCGGCGTAATCTTGAACGGCTGGCCCTGTTTGGTTCCTTTGCCGAGGCCAAGGCACAGGCCGAGGCAATCCCGGTTCGCACCATTGTCCCGCGGATCGATACCAGCGGCGATGCCCCGTTGCTGCGGATCATGGAGGATGCAGGCTATCCCGTAACCGCCGAACTGCTCGACAGCGTCGCGCGGGGGTAGGGTTCCCGTTACCCCGCACGGGCGCTTGAAAATTCTGCCATTCACGGCATAGGGAGCGCATGGCAACACAGCCCGCTCGAGCCATCCGGATCAGGACCTTGTTGATGAGCCCGATCTGGGCCATCCAACTGCTGACGGGCGCGAAGAGTTTCCTTGATAATCCGCTCATCGGGTCGCGCAGGCTCAACGCGCGCGGATTGCACACTTCGAGAGTGCGACTGGCGGACTGGCTGTGCCGGTGGCGACGCAGACGACTGGCGCGCAAGGTCAGGTCGGAATGGCGCACAGCGTTTGATCGTGATGGCTTTGTCGTCATCTCTGAGATCGTGCCCCCCGAAGCCTTCCCGGCGCTGCGC
>JBKBMC010000025.1:0-27595 GCA_046296075.1 Erythrobacter sp.
CCATCGGCATCGATCTCGCCGCGATCAAACTGGGCGCGCTTGTTCTTGTCCGAGAGCAGATCATAGGCGCTGGTGGCTTCGGAGAATCTCTCCGCCGCCTTGGGATTATCGGTGTTGCGATCGGGATGCAGTTCCTTGGCAAGCTTGCGATAGGCGCTCTTGATTTCCGCTTCGGAAGCGGTGCGGGCCACGCCAAGGGTGCTGTAAGGATCACGCATCCCTGTTAGCTAGGTGAGGCGTCCGCAGCCTGCAAGGTGCAAGGGTGCAATCATTGCAACACGCCAAGCCTTTCCTATCCCGTCCGCGCGGCCTATTTCGCAGGGCATTGCCGGACCTTCCTGCCCGGTGGTGTGTTGTGAGGTTCGACACGCTTGGGCCTCACGACTTTTTGACCTTTAGACAGTGTCTCACATGTCTCCAACTTCAGCTTCACAGGCGATTTGATGAACAATCCCGCTCAATCCGCGCTCGACGATGCCCAGCTGGCTGACTCTGTATTGCCAGCCGGTGCCGATCCCTTTGTATTGTTCGATCAATGGTTCGCGCTGGCGCAGGCATCCGAACTCAATGATCCCAACGCGATGGCGCTGGCCACCGCTGCGGCCGATGCCGCGCCTTCGGTGCGCATGGTGCTGCTTAAAGGGCATGGCGCGGAAGAGATTGCAGGCGGCGGCTTCACCTTCTTCACCAATGCCGAAAGCCGGAAGGGCACCCAGATCCGCGCCAATATGCAGGCTGCGCTGCTGTTCCACTGGAAAAGCCTGCGCCGCCAGATCCGCATCGAAGGGCCGCTGATCGAAGTCTCGCCCGAACGGGCTGATGCCTATTTCCACTCGCGCCCCTACAAAAGCCAGGTCGGCAGCGCGGCTTCCGACCAGTCGCGCCCCTTGCCGGAGCGTCAGCAATATCTCGACCGGGTTCAGGAACTATGGTCCGCGCACGAGGCGGAAGGCAAGGTGCCGCGCCCGGCGCACTGGACGGGCTTTACGCTAAGCCCCCGCCGCATCGAATTCTGGATCGACCGAGACAATCGGCTTCATGATCGCCGCGAATTCATCCGCGATGCTGCGGATGCGGCGTGGTCCGACACACTGCTCTACCCCTGAGGAATCCCGCAATGCCGCAGACAATCCCCTACTGGCATGTCGATGCCTTCAGCGCCCGGCCCTTTGGCGGCAATCAGGCCGCTGTGATGGTGCTTGATGAATGGTTGCCCGATGATTTGCTGGTGGCGATCGGCGGGGAGAACCTCTTCGCCGAAACCGCCTTCGTCGTGCGCGATGACACCGGCGAGGCCGATTGGGAGCTGCGCTGGTGCACGCCGACCTATGAAATCGCGCTGTGCGGCCATGCGACGCTGGCGAGCGGGCACATCCTTCTGACGCGCGACGGCGGCGAGCGGGTTACGTTCCGCACTCGCAAATCGGGGATTCTGGAGGTGCGCCGTGATGGCGCAGGGTATGAATTGGCGCTGCCCGCGATTCCGACCGCGCCGCGCGCCTATCCTGAGGCCGTGGCTCTGCTCGGTGCGGAGCCGATCGAAGTGTGGCGCAACGACACCCGCTACAACATCTTCCTGTTCGAAGACGAAGCGGCGATTCGTGCGCTCGATCCCGATATTCGCGGGCTCGGGGCTCTGGGCACCGACCAGTTTATCTGCACCGCCCCCGGCGACAAAACCGATATCGTCAGCCGCGTCTTCGTGCCGGGCGGCGGCGTGGATGAAGACAGCGTGACGGGTTCGGCCCATGCCGTGCTCACACCGTTCTGGGCGAAGCGGCTGGGGCGGGAGAGCTTCACCGCGCATCAAGCCAGCACGCGCGGCGGCGATCTGACCTTGCGCCTCGACGGGGACAGGGCGTGGCTTGGCGGTCCGTGTGTGACCGTGGTGGAAGGCGTCTTCTACCTGTGATCGCGGGGTGCGCGCGGTCACTTCACCGGATAGAGATTGAGCACATCGGCCGCCTGTTGCAGCATCGCCGGGCGTTCGGCGCTGTCGGAATGGCCCAATCGCACCATCGTCACCCGCTGCTCGGGCGAGACCAGCACATACTGGCCCATATGGCCGATCAGCGAAAACAGGCTTTGCGGCGCGCGATCGGGGAACAGCGGGTGCTTGCCCTCGTCTCCCTCGAAAGGCCGGTTGAGCCAGATCTGGAAACCATAATGCGGTGAACGCGGACTGGGTGTCAGCATCGCTTCTATCCAGCGGCTTGGCACCAGTTGCGTGCCATCGGGGCTGCGGCCCTTGCGGCGCAGGAATTCGCCCAGCTTGGCCCAGTCACGTGCGTTCGCGTGCACCAGGCTACCACCGATCAGTGTGCCCGAGGCATCAAATTCGAGCACCATCGAATCCATGCCAAGTGGGGCGAACAGGCGTTCTTTCAGATAGGTGCGCATCACTTTGGCGCGGGTCGAAGGATCGGCGCTGTCCGTCAGCGCGGCGGCGGCAATATCGGCAAGGATCACGCTGGTGTTGGAGGAATAGACGAACCTCTCGCCGGGCTCATATTCCAGCGGCTGCTCACGCGCCCAGCGCGCCATATCGTCGCGCCCGTCGAGGAACAGCATGCGCACTTCGGAGGATTCATAAGGCGGATCGCCGCTTTCCACATGGCGCAGCCCACTGCGCATCTGGAGCAGGTGGCGCAACGTGATCTCGGCCCGCGGATCGCCGGGGCGCTGCCATTGTGTCACCGGCGCGGGCTCATCGAGGCTAAGCAGCCCATCGGCCACCAGCATGCCGATGAGCACACCTGTCACGGTCTTGGCCATCGACCAGCTGATGAAGCGCGTGTCCTTGCTGTAGCCGGGGCCATAGCGTTCAGCCGCGATGTCTCCGTCGGCCATTACCACCACCGCGCGGGTTTCGCCGAGGCCGGGCTGGGTGAACAGATCATCCACCTCGCGCGCCAGCTGATCGCGCGGCGCGCCCGCCTTGTCGGTGACAGCCGCCAGTGCTGCCTCGGACAGCGGCGGCGGTGCGGCAGGGGCATTGCCGCATCCGGCAATCAGCAGGGTTGGCACAAGGGCAAGGGCGGGTTTAAGGAGGGAGCGGCGCAGCATCATCGCGCTCTCAATCCCCGATGGAACCCCGCTTGGCAATGGTGAAAGCAAAGGCACAATCCGCTGGCTCACGCGGCCGCACGGCATTGCTGTGGCTCGTCCTCGCGAGCGTCGCGCTAATCGGAGGCTTGCTCGTTGCGTTCCGTGAGCCGATCCGTGGCTATGCCGGGATCAGCACCGCCTATTCGGCGCGGGTGGCGTGCTCGTGCCGGTTTGTTGCAGGGCGCAGCCTTGGCGATTGCAAGAAGGACAAGCTGGCCGGGATGGAACTTGTCACGCTGGTCGATGACGAGGCAGCGCGCAGTGTCACCGCGCGCTTCCCTCTGATGTCCTCCACCACGGCCACCTACCGCGAAGGCTATGGCTGCGTGCTGGAGAAGTGGGAGGGTTAACCCCTCACCTTGTCCGTTCCGGCGATCCAGCCGCCGCCGATCACCCGTTCGCCGGCATAGATCACCGCAGCCTGCCCCGGCGCGACACCGAATTCGGGCGCGGCAAAGCGGATTGTGGCGGGCGCGCCGTCGCCGAGCACCCCTTCGAGTGTGACCGGCACGGGCTTTGCCAGCGAGCGTACCTTAGCCGTCAGCGGCTCAGCCGGAAGCGGGCCGATCCGGTTGGTCTCGATCAGATGTGCCGCTTCGACCGCGAGCATCCGCTTGGGCCCGACTCGCACTTCGCGCGCGGCAGCATCGACGCCGATCACGTAGAGCGGCTCGGGCTGCCCGCCGATCTCGAGGCCTTTCCTCTGGCCGACGGTGAAATGGATGATGCCCCGATGCGTGCCAAGCCGTTCGCCGGTTGCGGCATGGACGATATCGCCCGCAACCGCCCCTTCCGGACGCAGTTTGGTGACGATCTTCGCGTAATCGCCATCGGGCACGAAGCAGATGTCCTGCGAATCAGGCTTGGCTGCGTTCCTGAGGCCAGCCTTCTCCGCCAGTTCGCGCACTTGCGTTTTCGGCAGGCCACCCAAGGGGAAGCGCAAATAATCCAGCTGGGCTTCGGTGGTGGCGTAGAGGAAATAGGACTGGTCGCGCGCCGGATCGGCGGCGCGGTGCAGTTGCGGGGCCTCGGGCGTCATCACCCGACGCACATAATGACCGGTCGCAAGGCAATCCGCGCCCAGTTCGCGTGCCATGCGGAACAGGTCGGTGAACTTTGGCCCCATATTGCAGCGAATGCAGGGAACAGGCGTGCGCCCGGCGAGATATTCGTCCGCAAACTGTTCGACCACTTCCTCGCGGAAGGCGGTTTCGTGATCGAACACGTAATGCGCAATGCCGAGCCGGTCGGCCACAGCACGGGCGTCGCGGATGTCATCGCCCGCACAGCACGCGCCTTTGCGCCCTGTCGCTGCGCCGTAATCGTAAAGCTGGAGCGTGATTCCGATGACTTCCGCGCCGCTGGCCGCAGCGAGCGCGGCGACCACCGAGGAATCCACCCCGCCGCTCATGGCGACAACGATCCGGCACTCCTCTGCGGGGCGCGGCAGATCGAACAGGCTGGCGGCATCAAGCCCGAAATCCGGGCTGGCGTCGAGAATAGGGGCGGTGTCCATGGAAATAGCCGCGCCGCTATAGCGACCGGGCGTCCTTTGCGCCAGCCTTGCCGATAATCGGCGGCATATTCCTAAGACCGGGTAAATTGAGGCTTTACCCAATGTTGACCACCGCGCGCTATCTATCATCGCGATGTTCGAGGAATCACGATCTTTCCACCCCTTGAAGCCCGCGTCTTCTGATCGCGGTGAGGGGTTGGCGCATCCGGCCCAGGTGCGGCGCGGCGAAGCCGCGCTCAAAGCCATCGCGTGGAGCGATCTCACCGCCCGGCTCGAGGCCGCCCGCGATCTGCGGCAGGCACTTCGCCATGAGGCGCGCCGCAATATCGAAGATACGGCGGCCAGCTTCAGCGATGCCGCCGCGCAATATTTTCGCAAGCTCGAGGATTCCCAACGACCCGTTAACCTTGGTGCTTTAAACGAGCATAAAGGTTCGACCCCTATTATTCCGGGGCAGGAGGACGAAGCGGCTGGCACGACAGCTGTTGCGCACTCAGGCCGGGATGATGCGAAAGAAGAGCAATGATTGAAAATCAGGACTTCCGCCCTGCACAGGTGATCGGTCCGCTTGGCGAGCCGCTGACGCTTGCCGATCTGCCGCCGCCGGATACCAAGCGTTGGGTCGTGCGGCGCAAGGCCGAAGTGGTCGCGGCTGTCACCGGCGGCCTGCTGACTATTGATGAAGTGCTGGCCCGCTACAATCTGACGCTCGAAGAATTTGCTTCGTGGCAGCGCGCGGTTGACCGTTCGGGCATGAAGGGCCTGCGCGTCACCCGCTTGCAGGATTACCGCAAGCTCTACGAACGCCAACTCAAGTACTGAAGGCTGCGCGCGGCGCCTTTCCCATGCCGTGAATTTCGCCTAGGTTGTCGCCCTGCTGACCCACTGTCAGCGGGGCGGAGGCATTTTGGGCGCGATTCTCGGGTTTGTCTGGTTTCTGGTGATGGGCGGCTTTGTCGGCTGGCTTGCCAGTCTGGTGATGCGCCGCGATGCCGATATGGGCCTCATCGCCAATGTGGTGGTCGGCGTGATCGGTTCTTTCATCGGCAATTCGGTATTTTCCTTCATATTCGGAAGCGGCAGGATCGGCGGCTGGCCGCCCGACCTTTCGGGTATTCTGGCTGCTGTCGTCGGAGCATCCCTGTTGCTTGCGATTGTCAACCTGATCCAGCGTGGGCGGCTGCGCTAAACCGCCGCAGATGCCGGGGAACGGGAACCTTTGGCCTGTGCGCTTCGTCTAGGCTCAAAGTCATCAGTCGATAACGCGGTTGTTGGGCGCAAGCCACTATCCTAACAGGAATTGCGCAAAGTGAGTTATCAGGGTAATACACTCCAGCGCGATCTGGTGAGCGCCAGCGGGCAGGCGATAGCGCTTCCCCGCGCGAAGGAACGGCAATGAATTACGAAACCACCATTACCGCCGAAGCGGTTGACGGCATTCCTGCTGATATCGGCGCACCTGCGTCGGCGAGCGGGCCGGCGATCCCGCGCGGCGTGATTATTGGCGGGTTGGGCTTGCTCGGTCTGGCGCTGGCCATTGCTGCCTATTTCGCGCTCGTTGGCGGCCAACCGGTGCCCGCCGGGGACGACAATGCGCAAGCCCCGGTCGTGACGGTGATCACCCCCGGGCAGACCACTGTCACCGGCGAGATCGAGGTGCCCGGCACATTGGCCGCGCGCCGCCCGATGCCCGTCGGCGTAGCTGGCGAGGGCGGGCAGGTGCTGCGGGTGCTGGTGGATGCTGGCGATTGGGTCGAGGCCGGACAGGTGCTTGCGGTCATCGACCGGGCGGTGCAGGTCCAGCAGGCCGAAGCGCAGGCGGCCCAAATCGAAGTCGCGCGTGCTGATGCAACGCTCGCCCAGGCCAATCTGGAGCGCGCCCTGCAACTGGTGGAGCGCGGCTTTGTCACCAAGGCCAATGTTGACCAGCTGACGGCGACACGCGATGCGGCAGCAGCCCGTGTCAAGGTGTCCGAAGCCCAGCTGCGCGAATTGCGCGCCCGCAATGAACGGCTCAACATCCATGCACCGGCAGCAGGGTATGTCCTGCAGCGCAATGTCGAGCCGGGGCAAACGGTCGGTGGCGGCAGCGGCGCCCTGTTCACGATTGCGCGCGGCGGCGAGTTGGAATTGCTTGCCCAGCTCAGCGAGGATCAGCTGGCCCGTCTGCCGATCGGCACGGTTGCAACGGTTATTCCGACCGGTTCGGAGAAGCAATTCAAAGGGCAAGTCTGGCAGCTTGCCCCGGTGATTGATCAGGCGACCCGGCAGGGCACGGCGCGCATCGCTCTCAACTGGGCGTCTGAGTTGCGTCCCGGAGGCTTTGCCACCGCGCGGATCAGCAGCGGCGCGGTGACAGCGACTATCCTGCCCGAAAGCGCTGTGCTGGCTGATGGCAAGGGCAGCTTTGTCTATGTCATCGACAAGGACGATAAAGCCGAACGCCGTGCCATCAAGACTGGCATGGTGACCAAGGCAGGCGTGGTGGTCACCGAAGGGCTCACCGGTAGTGAGCGCGTGGTGCTGCGTGCCGGCGGCTTCCTCACCCCGGGCGAAAGCGTGAACCCGCAGCCGCTCAAGTCTTGATCCGATGATCTTCAGCAACAGGCGCCCACCGCAATGAGTCTTCGCAACATCTCGGCCTGGTCGATCCGCAATCCGGTGATTCCGCTGGTGTTCTTTGTCGCGCTTTTGCTGGCCGGGATGGTCAGCTTCTCGCGCATGGATGTGACCAACAACCCTGATGTCGAATTCCCGGCGGTTATCGTGAACATTGCCCAGCCGGGCGCCTCGCCGACCGAGATCGAGAACCAGATTACCCAGCGCATCGAAAGCGCGGTGCGTTCGATCAACGGGGTGGTCTCCATCCAGTCGACCGCGCGCGAGGGCAGCTCGAACACGGTTGTCGAATTCGAGATCGGCGTTGATGTCACTGACGCGCTGAGCGAGGTGACAACCGCCATCGGCGGCGTGCGCGGCAGTTTGCCCGACGGTATTCTCGAACCGCGCATCAACAAGGTCAACGCGGTGGGCGAGCCGATTGGCTATGTCGCGGTTGAAGCCAATGACATGACGATCGAGCAGCTTAGCTGGTTCATCGATGACACGGTGGCCAAGCGTCTGCTCAAAATCGAAGGCATGGCCGAGGTCGGCCGGTTTGGCGGCGTTGACCGCGAGATCGAGGTGATCCTCGATACCGCGCGGATGCAGGCGCTGGGCGTTACTGCCTCGCAGATCAATGCGGTGCTGCGACAGGTCAATCTCGATGCTGCGGGCGGCCTCGCCGAAGTCGGCGGCACGCGGCAATCCCTGCGCGTGCTCGGCAACAGCAAGAGCGCGTATGATCTCTCGCAGCTCCAGATCCAGCTTGGTGGGGGGCGCACCATTCGCCTCGCCGATGTGGCGACCGTGCGTGACGGTTATTCCGAGCGCACCTCGATCAGCGAGGTGAATGGCAAGGAAGTCGTCAACTTCTTCATGAACCGCGCCCGCGGATCATCCGATCTCACGGTCTATGACAATGCGATGGAAGAGCTCGACAGGATCGAGGCGGAAACCCCCGGCGTCAAATTCATCAAGCTTTCGACCACCACGAATTACACCCGCGGGCAATACAAGTCCTCGATCTGGGCACTGATCGAAGGCGCTGTGCTGGCCGTGGTGGTGGTGTTCCTGTTCCTGCGCGATTGGCGTGCCACCTTCATCAGCGCCGTGGCGATCCCGCTGTCGGCGATCCCGACCTTCTGGTTCATGGACCTGCTGGGGTTCAACCTCAATTTCCTTTCGCTGCTGGCGCTCGCGCTGGTGGCGGGCGTGCTGGTGGACGATGCGATCGTGGAGATCGAGAACATCGTGCGTCACATGCGCATGGGCAAGAATGCCTATCAGGCAAGTATTGATGCGGCGGATGAGATCGGCCTGCCAGTGGTGGCGACCAGTTTCTGCATTGTCGCAGTATTCCTGCCGGTCGGCCTTATGCCAGGCATTTCGGGCCAGTTTTTCCGTAACTTCGGTCTGACTGTCGTGGTATCCGTGCTGATGAGCCTTGCGGTCGCACGCATGGTCACGCCGCTGATGGCGGCCTATTTCCTCGAAGCCAAAGGCCACGCCGAACATGGCGGCGGCAAGTGGATGGAACGCTACCTCACTGTGCTTGGCTGGACGCTTGATACCAGCGATATGCAGGAACGCCGCGCCGGGCTTACCCCGCCGCGTGCGCGGGTCGCCTATGTCGCCGGCCTGTTGGTCACCGTGGTCGCCCTGCTTGCGGTGACCGGTTTCACGATGTTCAAGAGTTTCGAATTCATCTGGTCGTTCAATCTGCCCAAGCAGATTGCAGGCGTAGTTTCGAGCGACAGTTACGGCTTGGCGCATAAGGTCGTCCTCAAGATCTTCGAGTTGACGCAGCTCCTGCTGGTGTCCGTCGCCTCCCTTGTTGCAGGGATCGGCACTTTCAAGCTGATCCAGATGCTTGGCAATGGGGCGAGCCGGTTCGCCGAGGGTGTGCGCTATCTCACTGCGCGGTTCTATGATCACCGCGTGTGGATGCTCGGCGTCGGGTGGTTCTCGCTGGTGGTGACGATCCTGTTATTCGGACAGCTCCCGCCGCAGTTCCAGCCAAGCATCGACAGCGAGAACAGCCGTGTCGAGATCGAGATGGTACCGGGCACCACGCTGGCCGAGGCCAAGCGCTTGGTCAATGGCGTCGCCGCCCGCCTCCAGCAGGAGCCGGAAGTCGAACGCCTGCTTGAACGCATCCGGCTTGGCGAAAGCTCGACCATCTTCGTCAAGCTCAAGGACGATCGCGCCCGCTCCTCGATCGAATTCGAACGCCAACTCGCGCCTGAACTGGCACAGATCGCTGATGCGCGTGTCCGGTTCCAGACCCAGCGCGGCGGGTTCGGTTCGGGCCGCGATATCACCATCATGCTGGCGGGTTCCGATCCGGTGCTGTTGGAGCAGACGGCTGCCACGCTGGTCGAGCAGATGAAGGGGCTGAAGACCATCGTTGCCCCGCGCATCAGTGCGGATATCAACCGCCCCGAAATCATCATCACCCCGCGTGACAAGATCGCGGCGGAACTCGGCGTGACAACAGCGGCCCTGTCGCAGACGATCCGCATCGCAACGCTGGGCGAGATCGAACAGAACGCGGCGCGCTTCTCGCTGTCGGATCGCCAGATCCCGATCAAGGTGCGCTTGTCGGAATCGGCCCGCGCTGATTACCGCACCATCGAGAACCTGCCGGTGCAGACTCTCAATGGCGGTTCGGTGCCATTGGGCCGGGTTGCGGAAATCACCTTCGGTTCCGGGCCGACCGCGATCCAGCGTTACAACCAGAACCGTCGTGTGCTGGTGGGCGCGGATCTCGCCGCAGGCGTGCTAAAGGGTGAAGCGCAGGCCCAGATTGATGCCCTGCCCATCCTCCAGAAGCTGCCCATCGGGGTGATCCGCGATGTGGTGGGTGAGGACAAGTGGCAGGCTGAACTGGTCGTCAGTCTGATCATCGCTGTCATTTCCGGTGTGCTGCTGGTGTTCGCGGTGCTGGTGCTGCTCTACAAGCGGCTGATGAGCCCGCTCGTCAACATGACCTCGCTGGCGCTGGCGCCGCTGGGCGGGGTGTTCATGATCTGGCTGCTGGGCCAGCCACAATCCATGCCGGTTTATATCGGTATCCTGCTGTTGCTCGGAATCGTCTCGAAGAACTCGATCCTGCTGATTGATTTCGCCATCGAGGAAATGAACAAGGGCGTCGACAAGCTGGAGGCCATCATGGATGCTGGGCACAAGCGTGCCCAGCCGATTGTGATGACCACCGTAGCGATGACAGCGGGGATGGTGCCGGTGGCGCTCTCGCTCTCGGGCGATGGGGCATGGCGCCAGCCAATGGGGATCGTGGTGATCGGCGGGCTGTTGCTCTCGACACTTCTGACGCTGCTGATCGTGCCCGCAGGCTTCAGCCTTGCTGACGGGTTCGAAAAGCGCGCCGGGCCGTGGCTCTCCAAGCGGCTGCTCACCTTCAAGCCCGGTGATGACAAGCGGGGCGGCGGCGAGGAAGCGCCCCAGCCTGCGGAATAATCCGCAGGGGCGTGACCATTGGCCGCAAATCCGGCTAAAGCTGCGGGCATGGCGAGCACCGCAAAACCTCCGCCCCTCACTTTTGGCGGCGAACCTCTGACCGCAGACCGTGCCCGGCGCATGCGCTGGACTGCAACGGGAATGCTCGCCGCGATGGCGGTGATCTTCTTCACGACGCATGGCCTTGTGCCCGCGCACCCCGCGTGGGGCTATGTCAATTCCTTTGCCGAAGCGGCGATGGTGGGCGGCCTCGCCGACTGGTTTGCGGTGACAGCGCTGTTCCGCCACCCCCTCAGCCTGCCGATCCCGCACACCGCGATCATCCCCAAGAACAAAGATCGCATTGCCGATACGATGGCGGCCTTCCTGCAGGAGAATTTCCTCACACCGCAGGTCGTCGCGCGGCGCATGTCGGGCATGAATGTCGCCAAGGCACTAGGCGATTTCCTCACCGCCGCGCCCGAGCGCGGGGATAGCAGCGATCCGCGCACCCGTATCACCAGCGGGGCGGCGGAGTTGCTCGCCGAGGTGCTCGAATCGCTCGATCCCGAACGGCTTGGCAATCAGGTCCGTTCAGGGCTGGCGAGCCAGATTGCCAAGCTGGAAATCGCGCCGCTGGCCGGACGGATGCTCGAATCCGCGATGGTGGATCGCCGCCACCAGCCGCTGATCGATGGCTTTGTGCGCTGGGCCGGCCTCACCATCGAGGATAATGAGGAAACCCTGCGCGATATCATTCATGGCCGCGTGGCAGGCGTGCTGCGCTGGGCCGGGCTCGACAAGACGATCTCCTCCAACGTGCTTGATGGCCTTTACAAGCTGCTGGCCGAAGTGCTGGTCGATCCCGATCACCCCTTGCGCTTCAAGATCGAGGAAGGCCTGCAAAAGCTCGGGCAGGATTTGCAGCACGATCCCGAAACGCGCGAGCGGGTGGAAAGTCTGAAGGTCGAGCTGCTGGAGAATCCGGCGGTGGCCGAGTGGTGGCTCGGCGTATGGGAGCGCGCCAGGCTGTCGCTGATCCGGCGCGCCCGTACGCCGGACAGCATGATGGGCCAGGAAATGCGCAAGAGCCTTGCCGATCTGGGCCACGCCTTGCAGCAGGATGCGCGCCTGCAGCACCAGATCAACCGCTTTGCGCGCCGCACAATGGTCGGCATCGCGACCCGCTATGGCGGGCAGATCGTCAAGCTGGTGTCAGAAACGGTGAAGCGCTGGGACGCGATCACGATTACCGGCCGCATCGAAAGCGCGGTGGGCCGCGATCTTCAATTCATCCGCATCAATGGCACCATCGTTGGCGGGCTGGTGGGGATGACCCTGCATTTCATCACGACTGTGGTGATGTGAAGGGGCTGCAACCGCGCCGATGCCCGGCGCGGATTACCTTGCGATCCGATATTCAACCGGCGTGACAAAGAACGTCCGAAACGCGCGCCCATCGGCATCCAGCGGCGGATCGAACCGGGCATCGGCCATGATCTCGCAAGCTGGCGAGGCGAGGCCAGCTGAAACGGCCGCTTCGATCATAACGCATTCCTCGACTTTGCCCGCTTCGTCGATCATCAGGCGCACCTTAATCCGACCGCGCTCGCCAGTGGCAAGGCCCGCTTCGGCATAGGATTTTCTCATGCGGCCGACGATTTCGCGCTCGTTGAGCAGCCGCGCGGGCTGGCTGGCGGCAAGATGCTTGGCCGGATCAAGGCCCCACTGTTCCAGCAATCCCAGCGCGCAGGTGTTGAGCATGGCAAACGCTGCTTCCAACCCGCCGCTGGCAAGCCGCACTTCGGCATCCGACCCGCGCTTCATACCGACGAATTCCACCCCTTCCGCTGCATCGGTGTCGAGCAGTTCGAGCCCCGCCCCCTGCTCTGCGGCGCTTGTTCGCGCGATGCCAAGGCTCGTGGCAATCGCGTTGTTCGAGAGGGTGGTGATGATCGTCTTGCCAAAACCCGGCAGCATCCCAGTGAGCGGGCGAAGCGTGCGCGCCTTGCCGCCATCCTGCAGGCGAAACGCGATTTTCTCGTAAGACATGAAGCGTTCGAAACTGGGTCCTGCTACCCAAAACTCCGCCCCGCTGCCGGGCCAGTTTTGTTCGAGCCGCAAGACATGCGCGGCATCACCGCTGCCGAATAATCGCACCGCGATGCAGGCATCGGGCGTGGGCTCGGCCAGTTCCCAATCGCCCAGCGGCGCAAGGACCACCGGGTCTTTGGCCTGCGCTGGCGCAGCGGCCAGCCCGGCGATGGTGAAAGCGGCAAGAACACTATGTTTCCAAGCCATAAAAAACCTCCGGCAGTCATGCGAGACTGCCGGAGGCCTGTGTCAGTTTAAAGTGGTTTGCGACGAACGCCTTACAGCGCGCCGGTCAGCTCCGGCACCGCGCTGTAGAGGTCAGCCACCAGCCCGATATCCGCCACCTGGAAGATCGGCGCGTCTTCGTCCTTGTTGATGGCGATGATGACCTTCGAGTCCTTCATCCCTGCAAGGTGCTGGATCGCGCCCGAGATGCCGACCGCGATATAGACTTCCGGGGCGACGATCTTGCCGGTCTGGCCGACCTGATAGTCGTTGGGCACATAGCCCGCATCGACCGCCGCGCGGCTCGCTCCAATCGCAGCGCCGAGCTTGTCAGCGAGTGGCGTGATAACAGCTTCGAAGGTTTCTGCGTCCTTGAGCGCGCGGCCACCCGACACGATCACCTTGGCGCTGGTGAGTTCGGGACGCTCGCTCTTGGCGATTTCCGAGCTCACGAAGCTGGAGATGCCGGCATCGCCCGCGCCGCCAACGGCTTCGATCGCGGCAGAACCACCTTCGGTGGCGGCCTTTTCAAAGGCGGTGCCGCGCACGGTGATCACCAGTTTGGCGTCGGTTGATTCGACCGTGGCGATGGCGTTGCCAGCGTAGATCGGACGGGTGAAGGTCTTGGGGCCTTCAACCGAGAGAATTTCCGAAACCTGCATCACATCGAGGTGGGCTGCGACGCGCGGGGCGATGTTCTTGCCCTGCGTGGTGGCGGCGGCGAGAAACGCATCGTGATGGCCCATCAGCTCAGCTGCCAGCGGCGCGACGTTTTCGGCAAGGCCGTTGGCGTAAGCGGCATCGTCCGCGACGTGGACCTTGCCCACGCCCGCGATCTTGGCAGCAGCCTCCGCCACCGCAGCGCAATTGTGCCCGGCGACCAGCAGGTGCACTTCGCCGAGCTTCCCGGCAGCGGTGACAACTGCGAGCGTCGCGTCGTTCACCTTGGTGTTGTCATGTTCGACGAGAACCAGAGTCTTCATTGAACTTACCTCTCACTTGAAACCCGTTCGCTTCGAGCGAAGTCGAGAAGCCTGTCTCGACTACGGGCTGCGCCCTCCGCTCGACACGAACGGGGGCGGGGTTGATCCTTACGCGATGCCGAGCGCCTTGACCTTTTCGACCAGCGCGGCGACGTCAGCGACCTTTTCGCCCGCCTGGCGCACCGGCGGCTCGGCAACCTTGAGGGTCTTGAGACGCGGGGTCAGATCGACGCCGTAATCAGCAGCGGTCTTGGTCGCGAGTGGCTTTTGCTTGGCCTTCATGATGTTGGGCAGCGAAGCATAGCGCGGCTCGTTCAGACGAAGGTCGGTAGTGACGATCGCGGGAAGGCTGAGCTTCACGGTCTGCAGGCCCCCATCGACTTCGCGCTTCACGGTCACGCTGTCACCATCGACTTCGACGGTGTTGGCGAAAGTGCCCTGCGGACGGCCCATCAGGGCGGCGAGCATCTGGCCGGTCTGGTTCGAATCGTCCGAGATTGACTGCTTGCCGAGGATGACGAGGCCGGGGGCTTCCTCATCGGCGATCGCCTTGAGGATCTTCGCCACCGCAAGCGGTTCCACTTCCTCATCGGTCTCGATCAGGATTGCACGGTCAGCACCCATCGCGAGCGCGGTGCGCAGCGTTTCCTGTGCTTTGGCAGGGCCGACGCTGACGGCGACGATCTCGGTGGCGGCGCCCTTTTCCTTGAGGCGAATCGCTTCTTCGACCGCGATCTCGTCAAACGGGTTCATGCTCATCTTGACGTTGGCAAGATCAACGCCCGAGCCATCTGCCTTCACGCGCGGCTTGACGTTGTAATCGATCACCCGCTTGACGGGGACGAGGATCTTCATGGGGTGTTCCTTCCTCTCACAGAATCACGGATAGCACTCAATGCAGCCCGCCTAGCTTGCGTTTACGTAAACGTCAAGCCAGGCGGGCGCTCACAGATTTAGCCGACAGGCCCCCGGTCAGGCGGCCTTTTTCACCTCGGCAACGATCTTTTGCGCCGCATCGCCAAGGTTATCGGCAGCTACGATGGCAAGGCCCGATTGGTTGAGAATGGCCTTGCCCTGCTCGACATTGGTGCCTTCGAGGCGGACGACCAGCGGCACTTGCA
The DNA here is from genome assembly GCA_046296075.1 of Erythrobacter sp. Taxonomy (GTDB): domain Bacteria; phylum Pseudomonadota; class Alphaproteobacteria; order Sphingomonadales; family Sphingomonadaceae; genus Erythrobacter. The sequence continues at coordinate 15,105 of JBKBMC010000025.1, forward strand.
GGTTCACGTCCTTGGCGGCCTGCACGATACCATTGGCGATCACGTCGCATTTCATGATGCCGCCGAAGATGTTCACGAGAATGCCTTCGACCGCCGGGTCCTTGAGGATGATCTTGAACGCCGCCGTCACCTTCTCGGTGGTCGCGCCGCCGCCGACATCGAGGAAGTTTGCAGGGAAGGCGCCGTTCAGCTTTATGATGTCCATCGTCGCCATGGCGAGGCCCGCGCCGTTGACCATGCAGCCGATATTCCCATCAAGCTTGATGTAGGCGAGATCATATTCGCTCGCCTCGACTTCAGCCGGGTCTTCTTCGGTGATGTCGCGCAGCGCTTCGATCGCAGGGTGGCGATAGAGCGCGTTCGAATCAAAGCTCATCTTGGCGTCCAGCACCAACAGCTTGCCATCTTCGCTTTCGACAAGCGGGTTGATTTCGAGCATTGAGCAATCGGTCGCGAGGAAGGCATCATAAAGCTGCTTGGCCAGCTTCTGCGCCTGCTTGTTGAGATCGCCTTTGAGCTTGAGCGCAAAGGCCACGGCCCGGCCATGATGCGGCTGGAAGCCTTGAGCCGGATCGATGGTGAAGGTGGTGATGAGTTCGGGCGTGTCGTGTGCTACCGCCTCGATATCCATGCCGCCTTCGGTCGAGACGTCAAAGGCGACGCGCCCCGTCGCGCGGTCGACCAGCAGCGAGAGGTAATATTCCTTCGCGATGTCCACTCCGTCGGTGATGTAGAGGCGGTTCACTTCCTTGCCGGCCTCGCCCGTCTGGATCGTCACCAGCGTGTTGCCGAGCATCTCGCGGGCGTGGGCCTCCACTTCCTCAAGGCTCTTGGCGAGGCGCACGCCGCCTTTCGCATCCGGCCCGAGTTCCTTGAACTTGCCCTTGCCGCGCCCGCCGGCGTGGATCTGAGCCTTCACCACATAAAGCGGCCCGGGCAGCTTCTTGGCTGCTTCGACCGCTTGTTCCACATTCAGTGCGGCATGCCCGGCGGGAACGGCGATGCCGTGTTCTGCGAGCAGTTCCTTGGCCTGATATTCATGGATGTTCATGGCGATTTGATCCCTTCCTGTATCTTCCTTGGGGAGGATGTGTCCGCGCGCGGCCTAAGCACGGATCGCCCCTCTTGAAAAGTGCCCTGTGCAGGCGCAACGCTGCGCGCCGAACCTGATTGCCAAAAATGATAGACCGATACCGCCTTCTCCAGATTGTCCGCGAAGCTGGCCGCATTGCCCATGCGCGCTGGCCGGGCGCGGGCCATGTGCTTGCAAGCTGGGACAAGAGCCCGAACAACCCTGTGAGCGAGGCCGATCTGGCGGTGGATCGGTTCCTGCGGCGCGAACTGAGCGCGCTGCTTCCCTCGGCAGCTTGGCTTTCGGAGGAGACGGCTGATGACAAGGCGCGCACGCGGAGTGGGCTGATCTGGCTGGTCGATCCGATTGACGGGACGCGCGACTTCGTGGCGGGCCGGAGCGGTTGGGCAGTTTCGGTTGCGCTGGTCAGTTCGGGCCGGCCGCTGATCGGCATTCTCGTCGCCCCGGCGCGCGGCGAGGAATGGGTTGCGGCGGCAGGGCAGGGTGCGACGCTTAATGACAGGCCGATCCGGGCAAGCACCCGCGCCGGGTTTTCCGGAGCACGCGTGCCGGTTCACACCCTGCCGCGTGAAGACAGTGATCTGGTCGCGGTCGAGCAGCCCAATTCGATTGCGCTGCGGATCGCGATGGTGGCTGACAACCGCGCTGATCTCGTTGCGACGGTACGCTGGGGTTATGAGTGGGACATTGCTGCTGCCACCCTCATCGCGCGCGAAGCAGGCGCGGAGGTGAGCGATGCCTTCGGCCATCCGCTCGCTTACAACAAGCACGATCCGCGTGCCTTCGGCTTGCTCGTATGCTCGCCGCATATCCATGCGGCCGCGGTCGAACGGCTTGCCGAGCGGGCCGCGCGGCTCAGCCAGATCAAGGAGTAGGGCGACAAAGCAAACGGGCCGCCCAGAAGGGCGACCCGCGCTTCGTCGTCAACAATTCTGATCAGCGCCCGCGTGCGGCGTTGACCTGATCCTGACTGATCGGAATGATCTTGATTTCCACGCGGCGGTTGCGCGGCTCATCGACATTATCCGCGGTCGGTACGCGCAGATAGGCGCGATCCTCGCCAAAGCCGCGTGTCTCAACACGCGAGCGGGCCACCCCGCGCGCGATCAGATAATCGGCCACGGCTTGGGCCCGCTGTTCCGACAGGCGCTGGTTGGTTGCAGGTGATCCTGTGGTGTCGGTGAACCCGAACACGTCGATCAGGCTGTTGGGATAGGTCACCAGCGAATCCGCCACCGAGTTGAGCGTGTCGTAAAAGCCGGGATTGATCGAGGCTGATCCGCGCGCGAAGGTGACGCCATCGGGCAAGCGCACCAGAATCGCCTCTCCGTCGCCAACCTCCTCGACATCGATGCCGCTGCCTGCGGTCTGTTCCTTCAGCTCCTTGATCTGGCGATCATATTGCTGCCCGAGCACTGCGCCCGCCGAACCGCCGATGCCCGCTCCGATGATGCGCCCGGTATTGCCGCCGATCGCGCCGCCCAGCAGATAACCAAGCGTGCCGCCAAGCCCTGCGCCGATCGCGGTGCGGGAGGCTTTGCGCTCGCCGGTGTTGGGATCGGTTACACAAGCGCTGGTCGTCAGCAGCGCAAGTGCCGCCGTGCTTGATACAAGAATTCTTGAAAGCTTCATTGCCCCGTCCTCTCTTGGGTAGTTGACGTGATCATACCATCAACTGTTTCACTGCGAAATGTCGGAATATACGCACGCGTGCTGTCCGTGCTGGCCGCAACCTTACCCTTTGTTGAACAGCGCGGCGAAATGCACCGCGTTCGTGGCGAACTGTGAGACACTCTGGCGTGGCCGCAGTTCTGTGCTAGGGGACAAGACGTGACGCCGTTTCCCTGGACAGATCTTGTCATCATTGTCGCGCTGGTTGTGATCAACGGCGTGTTCGCCATGTCCGAACTGGCGATTGTCTCGGCCAAGACCTCAACGCTCGAAACCCGTGCCGAAGCAGGCTCTGCCAGCGCGCGCATTGCCATCGCGCTCGCGGCGGATCCCGGCAAGTTCCTGTCAACCGTGCAGATCGGGATCACGCTGATCGGCATTATCGCCGGCGCTTATTCGGGCGCGAGCCTCGGGGCCCCGGTCGGCGAGCGGATGGTGCTGCTCGGCCTGCCTGAACGGTTCGCCGATCAGGCAGGCTTTGCGCTGGTGATTGCTTTCACGACCTATCTCAGCCTGATTATCGGCGAGCTTGTCCCCAAGCAATTGGCGCTGCGCAACGCGGTGGCGGTGGCGATGGTGATGGCACGCCCGATGGCTTTCCTCGCGCGGGCGGCCGCGCCACTGGTGTGGCTGCTCGACAAGTCCTCGGCGCTGGTGATCGGGTTGTTCGGCTTGCGCGCCAAGGATCAGGAAACCTTCACCGCCGAGGAATTGCAGATCATCTTTGCCGAGGCGACGCGCTCGGGCGTGATCGAGGCCGAGCAGCACCAGATCCTGACAGGTGTGGTGCGTCTCGCAGAACGGCCCGTGCGCGAGATGATGACACCGCGGACCGAAGTCGACTGGATCGACGCCGATGCAGACGAGACCGAAATCCGCGCGCGCATCGCGGCGAGCCCCCACTCGCTGCTGCTGGTGGCCGAAGGATCGCCCGATAGCGTGCTCGGTGTTGTGAAGGTGCGCGATGTGCTGGCTGCGCTGGTGGCGGAGGGCGCGGCTGCGGTGCGCGCGCTGACTCGCAAAGTCGAGGTCGTGCCTGATCAGCTTGATGCGATGGACGCGCTTCGGGTGCTGCAAGCTGCCGACGTTGCGCTCGCACTGGTCCATGACGAATATGGGCATTTCGAGGGGATTGTCACCCCGATTGACCTGTTGACCGCGATTGTCGGCAATTTCGCCAGCGATCAGGATGCAGGCGACATTCCGCAGATCGTTGAGCGCGAGGATGGCTCGCTGCTGGTATCAGGTTCGCTGTCAGCCGATGTTCTGGCCGACCGGTTGGGCCTTGATTACGGCGAAGACCGCGAATTCGGCACCGCGGCAGGATATGCCCTGTCCGTGTTGCGTAAGCTGCCAGTTGAGGGCGAGGTGTTCCGCGATCAGGGTTGGCGGTTCGAGGTGGTCGACATGGATGGCCGCCGTATCGACAAGCTGCTGGTCAGTGCCGAAGAGGAAGCGGGCGACTAACCCGCGTCCCCGCTCAGGCGCTCGGAATGACAGTGCTGGCCGATGCCCCGTCGCCTTCGGGGGCGGCGATGATGTCGCGGGTGACCCGGCCCTTGGCAACCGTGTTGGTTTCACCGTCACCTACAGTGCTGCGGATGCTCGGCGCTGCGCTGCCGGCGCGATCCAGCAAGCTCGTCTCGATCCGGCTGCGCGGCGCCGGCCCGCCGAACAGCACATCAAGCGCCTGTTCCGCTGCGGTGCCTTCAACCGGGCGCGGCGCACCGGCAGCGGGCGGGGTCAACGAGAAATCGGGCGGGACCACCAGCGGAGCCTGCCGCTGGACGGCGAATTCATCGGGCCGGTCGCGGTTGAACAGTCCGCCGCCGCCGCAGGCCGCCAGCAGCATCGCGCCAGTGCCAAGGGCAAGGACAGTCTTGAGGTTACGCATGTTCACTTCTCCGAGACAGCATCAGCCGCTGGGGCCGGGCCGGTTGCATCGTCCTTTTCGCTTACCAACAGGCTGCGGGCAAGGATAATGACAACGCCAATGGTGATCGCCGCATCCGCGACGTTGAAAATCAGGAAGGGCCTGAAATCGCCAATGTGGAAATCGGCAAAGTCGACCACATAGCCGAGCATGGCGCGATCATAGATATTGCCGATCGCCCCGCCGAGGATCAACGCAAGGCCGAGGATATCGCCCAGCTTTGTCTCGCGCAGCAGCCACACCAGGACAACAGTGGCGATTACCAGCGTGACCAGCACCAGCAGCCAGCGCATTTCCGGACTGCTCGCCTGCAACATGCCGAGGGATATGCCGCGGTTTTCAGTATAGGTGAGATCGAAGAACGGCAGCAGATCAATGTGCCCGACCTCGCGTAGCCGCAAGGGGCCGGTCACCACCCATTTCGACAGCTGATCCATGGCAGCGATGAACGCGGCCAACGCCAGCCCAAGCACGCGGTTGCGGGTGAACAGGCCGCTCATGCCGCGTCCAATTGTCCCACGACATCGTCGCACCGGGTGCAAAGCGCGCCTTGTCCTTCCGCCACATCGGGCAGATGGCGCCAGCAACGCGCGCATTTGTGATGGGTGGTTTTGGTGACGATCACCGCGTCGGCCTGCCCGCGCGTTACTGTCGCGGTGATGAATAGCTCGGCGAGCGCATCATCGCTGACACCTTCGGGCACGGTTGCAGCGGGAACCGTCACCTCAGCTTCAAGGCTGGAGCGGATTGTCTTGTCGCGGCGCAGCGGCTCGATGGCCTCATTAACGGCGTCACGCAGGGCGCGCAGCGAGTCCCATTTGAATGCCAGATCGCCATGTTGCCAGCTATTGGGAGCCTCGTCGATTTCGAGCAGGTGGACGCTATCGCTCTCGGGATAGCGGCTCAGCCACACTTCTTCGGCTGTGAAGACGAGAACGGGCGCAGCATAGCGGATCAGGCGCTGGAACAGAATATCCAGCACTGTCCGATAGGCGCGCCGCTTGGTATCATCCGCTGCATCGCAATAGAGGCAATCCTTGCGGATATCGAAGAAGAACGCCGAAAGATCCTCGTTGCAGAACTCCGTCAACGAGCGGACATACTCGTTGAAGTCGTACTCTTTGATTGCTGACTGCAACGTCACATCAAGCCGGAACAGCTTGTCCAAAACATAGCGTTCCAGCTCGGGCATCTCTTCTGGTGCAACCCGCTCGTCATCGGTGAACCCGTCCAGCGCACCCAGCAGATAGCGGAAGGTGTTGCGCAGCTTGCGATACTGATCGCCGACACCTTTCAGGATTTCATCGCCGATGCGGTGATCCTCGGTGAAATCGACGCTCAGCGCCCACAGCCGGATGATGTCGGCGCCATATTCTTCCATCACCTTCAGCGGGCTGATGGTGTTGCCGAGGGACTTCGACATCTTCTTGCCCTTGGCATCCATGGTGAAGCCGTGGGTGAGGATCTGATCGTAAGGCGCGCGGCCCCGCGTGGCGGAGGATTGAAGCAGCGAGGACTGGAACCAGCCGCGATGCTGGTCGCTGCCTTCGAGGTAAAGGTTGGCGGGCCATGTCAGGTCAGGCCAGCGTCCGCTTTCCAGCACGAAGGCGTGGGTGCAGCCGCTATCGAACCACACGTCGAGAATGTCGGTGACCATTGCGTAATCGGCGGGGTTGTGGGCATCCCCGAGGAATTCGGCCATGCGCGCCTCGTCCCACGCATCGACGCCTTCTTCTTGGACAGCCGCGATGATGCGGGCGTTCACTTCAGGGTCAGCCAAATAGGTTCCATCCGGCCGCACGAACAGCGTGATGGGTACGCCCCATGCGCGCTGGCGGGAAAGCACCCAGTCGGGCCGCCCTTCGACCATCGCGCCGATGCGGTTGCGGCCCTTCTCGGGGATGAACTGGACGCGGGCAATTTCTTCCATCGCCCGCTCGCGCAAAGTGGGCGAAGCGCATAGCGTTTCGTCCGCCGGATCAACCGCGCCGCCTTCGTTTTCCCAGCCCTTTTCGGCTGGGGTCTTGGCGGGAAGGTGCGTGAGCGGGCGATCCATCGGCACGAACCACTGGGGCGTGCACCGAAAAATCACCTTGGCCTTTGACCGCCACGAATGCGGGTAGGAATGCGCGTAATCCGCGCTTGCGGCGAGCAACGCGCCTGCTTCGCGCAGGTCCGAACAGATCGGGCCATCGGGCGCGTTGAATTTCGGGTTGATGACGCTCATGCGCCGCTCATCCGCAGCGCCGAGCCAGCCCCAGTCGTCGCGGTAACGCCCGTCATCCATCACTGCGAAGACGGGGTTGATCCCGTTCGCTTTGCACAGCTCGAAGTCGTCCTCGCCGTGATCGGGCGCCATGTGGACGAGGCCGGTGCCAGAGTCGGTGGTGACGAAGTCGCCGGGCAGCAGCGGGCGCGGGGTGGCGTAGAACCCGCCCAATTGGTGCATCGGATGGCGGGCGAGGGTGCCGGCGAGGTCTGCGCCCTTGATTGTCTTGGCGACCGCACAGATCAGCCCGGTGCGCTCGACGAATGCAGGCACGAGGTCTTTTGCCACGAGCACCATGAAAGATGCTTCACGCCGGTCCTCGATCGACATCTCTTCGAGGGGCAAGCTGCCATCGACGGCGATGAGCAACAGATACTCAACCTCCGGCCCATAGGCCAAAGCCTGGTTCACCGGGATCGTCCACGGCGTCGTCGTCCAGATTACCGCGTGCGCACCGACCAACTCCGCAATCGGCGACTCAACAATCTCGAATGCCACATCGATCTGGGTCGAGGTGATGTCCTCGTATTCGACCTCGGCTTCCGCCAGCGCGGTCTTTTCGACCGGCGACCACATCACCGGCTTCGCCCCGCGATAGATATTCCCGCCTTCCGCAAATTTCAGCAATTCGGCGACAATCGTGCCTTCGGCCTGCGGGTCCATGGTGAGATAGGGATGGTCCCAATCGCCCATGATGCCGAGCCGCTTCAGCTGCTCGCGCTGCACATCCACCCAGCTTTGCGCATAGGCGCGGCATTCGGCGCGGAACTCCTTGGCCGGAACCTCGTCCTTGTTGAGCTTCTTCTTGCGATACTGCTCCTCGACCTTCCATTCGATCGGCAACCCGTGGCAATCCCAGCCCGGCACATAAGGCGCGTCCTTGCCCAGCAGGTTCTGGGTGCGGCAGACCATGTCTTTCAGGATATGGTTCAGCGCGTGGCCGATATGCATATCGCCATTGGCATAGGGCGGGCCATCGTGGAGGATGAACTTCTCGCGGCCCCGACGCGCATCGCGCAGGGCATTGTAGAGGCCGATCTGCTCCCAGCGCGCGGCAGTGCCCGGCTCCTTGGCGGGAAGACCGGCCTTCATGGGGAAATCGGTCTTCGGCAGGAAGACGGTGTCTTTGAGATCGCGCTGCTCGGTCATGACGCTCAGGCGCTTAGAAGGCGGCGGGCCTCGGCGCAATCCTTGTCCATCTGTGCCATCAGTGCCTCAAGACTGTCAAACTTCGCTTCGCCGCGCAGGAAGTGGTGGAACGCCACCTCAATCTCCTGCCCGTAGAGATCGCCGGAGAAATCGAAGAAATACGGCTCCAGCAATTCCTTGGGCGGTTCGAACTGCGGGCGGATGCCGATATTGGCCGCGCCCTGCAGCACTTGTCCGGTGGCGAGAATCCGCCCCGTCACCGCGTAAATGCCGTATTTCGGGCGCAGGTAATTGTCGATCACGAGATTCGCTGTGGGATAACCGATGGTGCGCCCGCGCTTGTCGCCGTGCTCGACAATCCCGCGGATCGCGAAGGGACGCGTCAGCAGCTGCGCGGCAAGCTGCGGATCGCCTTCGCGCAAGGCGGTGCGGATGCGGCTGGAGGAGACCACGTCCCCCCCGTCGCTGACTGCCTCGACCACGCGCGATTCGAGGCCGAGGCTGGCTCCGAGTGTGCGCAGCAGATCCACATTGCCTTTCGCGCCCTTGCCAAAGGTAAAATCGCCGCCCGTCACCACCCCATGCGCGCCGAAGCGCTCTATCAGGATCCCCGTGACGAAATCCTCGGCGCTCGTCCCTGCCAGCGCGGCATCGAAGTGGAACACCAGCATCGCGGTGGCGCCCGCTGCCAGATACAATTCCTGCCGCTGTTCCAGCGTCGTCAGGCGGAATGGCGGCACATCCGGGCGGAAGAAGCGCACCGGATGCGGATCGAAGGTGGCGATGATCGAAGGGCGGCCCTCGGCCTGCGCCCAGCGGATTGCTTCCCCCGCCACCGCCTGATGGCCCAAATGGAACCCGTCGAAATTGCCCAGCGCGATCACCGCGCCGCGCAGCGCCTCGGGAACGGGATCGCGGTGATCAAGCCAGCGCATCAGTCAGCACCGGCCTTGCGGAAAGTCTGGAAAGTGAACGCCGGGTGCGTCCCGTTGGCGGGATGATGTTCCTCCACGGCCAGCGCCCACTGTGCCCCCGGCGCTTTCATGAAGGTGTCACCGGGGTAATCCTCGTGGATCTGGGTCAGCTCGATCCGGCTGGCGAGCGGCCAGAACAGATCATAGATCGCCGCGCCGCCGATCACGGCGATTTCGCCGGAGTCATTGCCTTCGCTGGCCAGCGCAATCGCAGCGTTGACCGACCCTGCCAGTTCGGCACCGTCCGCCTGCCAGTCGTCACGCTGCGAGAGCACGATATGGCGGCGGCCGGGGAGGAGACCCGGCAGGCTTTCGAAGGTCTTGCGCCCCATGATCATCGGCTTGCCGATAGTGAGCGCCTTGAACCGCTTGAGATCGGCGGGCAGCCGCCACGGCAGGTCGCCTTCATTGCCGATCGCGCCATTGGCGGCGCGGGCGTAGATCAGGACAATGTCAGGATTCACGGCAAAGCATGCCCCACGCGGGTGACATGGCCCATCTTGCGTCCCTCGCGTGCTTCGCGCTTGCCATACAGATGCAAGTGCGGCTCGCCTGGTTCGGCGAGGATCTGGTGAGCCGTCAGCGCCTCCGGCCCGACGATATTGCGCATGTCGATGCTGGCAAAGCGGGTCGCCGTGCCGCCCAGCGGCAGGCCTGCGATGGCCCGGATGTGGTTTTCGAATTGGCTGGTGGCGGCACCTTCGATCGTCCAGTGGCCCGAGTTATGCACCCGCGGGGCCATCTCGTTAAACACCGGACCTTGCCGTGTGGCGAAGAATTCCAGCGTCAGCACCCCGACATAGCCGAGCGCTTCTGCCACTTTGGCGGCCAGCGCACGGGCCTCGGGCACCAGTGCTTCGATCAGCGCGCCTGCGGGGAGGGTCGACTGGGCGAGCATTCCCCCCTCGTGGTGGTTGGCTGTCGAATCCCAGAACCGCACTTCACCGTCTTTTGATCGCACCAGAATGACCGAGAATTCCGCCTCGAAGGGGACCATGCCCTCATAGATGCACCGTTGGCCGGGGAAGCGCACGCCGGTCGCCTCGTGGGCCGATCCGATGCGCCACTGGCCCTTGCCATCATAGCCTTCGCGCGCGGTCTTGAGGATGCCGGGCGTGCCGATCCGTTCGATGGCATGGGCGAAATCATCCTCGCTTTCCACGCGGGCATGGGGCGCGGCGTGCCCGCCAAGCTGTTCGGCAAACTGCTTTTCCGCAAGCCTATCCTGCGCCACTTCCAATGCACGCGCCGGGCACGCGAGCAAGTGCGCGGGGATGGCGGCAATGGTGGCGAGCGGGACATTCTCGAACTCCCACGTCACTACGTCGCACGCCTCGGCGAATTCGGAGAGCGCCTTGCCATCGGCCCAGCCCGCTTCCCAGAACCAGCCGCTCACCTCAACCGCGACATTTTCGCCAGCAGGGGCATAGCCTGCCACCCGATAGCCGAGCTGCACGGCAGCCGTGGCAAGCATCCGGCCAAGCTGGCCGCCGCCGAGAATTCCGATAGTGGAGCCAGGCGGCAGCATCAGCCTTCGGGCACCTCTGCCACGGCGGCGCTTTTCGCGGCGCGCCAATCCTGCAATCGTTCGGACAGATCCTTGTCAGCAAGCGCGAGGATCGCGGCCGCCATCAACCCTGCATTGCGCGCGCCCGCCTCGCCGATCGCCAGCGTGCCAACCGGGATGCCGGCAGGCATCTGCACGATCGAAAGCAGGCTATCCATGCCAGAGAGGGCCTTCGACTGCACTGGCACGCCCAGCACCGGCAGATGCGTCATGCTGGCAATCATCCCCGGCAGATGCGCCGCGCCGCCTGCGCCTGCGATAATGACGCCGAAGCCTTCGCCCTCAGCGCCCTTGGCAAAAGCCGTCATGCGATCGGGCGTGCGGTGGGCCGAAACGATACGCGCCTCGTATTCGACCTCAAGCTCGTCAAGCACTTCGGCGGCGGCTTTCATGGTTGGCCAGTCGGACTGGCTTCCCATGACGATCGCGACGCGTTGGCCTTCGCTGGTGGCAGCTCCTGTGTCCATCAGGCGTCCTTCAGATAGTAGCGCTCACCCGGCTGCATGTTTTCGTCAAAATCATAGATGATCGGCTGGCCGGTGGGAATCTCGAGGCCGGTGATGTCGTCGTCCGAAATGTGCGAGAGGTGTTTTACCAGCGCGCGCAGGGAATTGCCGTGGGCCGAAATGATCACTGTCTCGCCGCGCGCCAGCATCGGCAGGATATCGCTTTGCCAATAGGGCAGGACGCGTTCGATCGTCAGCTTGAGGCTTTCGGTCGCAGGCACCGGGATGCCCGCATAGCGCGGATCGGACGCCAGATCGAAGGCGCTGCCCGGCTCGAGCGGCGGCGGCGGCACATCGAAACTGCGCCGCCAGATCAGCACCTGTTCATCGCCGTGCTTCTCGCGGGTTTCCTGCTTGTCGAGTCCGGTCAGCCCGCCATAGTGGCGCTCGTTAAGCCGCCAGTCCTTGATTACCGGGATCCACAACCGGCCCGCTTCTTCGAGCGCGATGTTCAGCGTCTTGATCGCGCGGGTCTGCAAGCTGGTGAAGCCGACAGTTGGCAACACGCCCTTGGCCTTCATGAGCGCGCCGGCCGCCTTGGCCTCGGCCACGCCCTGTTCGGTCACATCGACATCCCACCAGCCGGTGAAGCGGTTTTCAAGGTTCCACTGGCTCTGGCCGTGGCGGATGAGAATGAGCTTGGGCATGGGGGATCAGGATCTCCGGAGCTTGAGCCGTCGCGTTAGCCCTCGTTTGCGGGCTTGGAAAGTATTTGTGCGGGCGATTCGCCCACGGCGCCGTTGATGGCGCGGGCCTGCGCCTTGCGGCGACGGAGGTTTTCACGCAGTTGCGCCGCCAGCCGCTCTTCGCGGGTCGCGGTGCGCGTAACTTTGTTGCGGGGCGGTTCGCTCATGCGAAACGCATTGCCGTCAGCGCGCTTCGCTTGCAAGTCCGCTTGACATTGCTGCCGAGCGCGACAATAGCGCGCGCCTGTCCAGGCGCCGCCATGTGTACGCCCCCGGCGCTGCTGTAGCTCAGTGGTAGAGCGCACCCTTGGTAAGGGTGAGGTCGGGAGTTCAATCCTCCCCAGCAGCACCATCTTTTCAATGATATAGGCCGCCGCCATTGAGGCTGTACGGAATGAGTACGGAAAAGTGGGTGTCGCCAGCGCTCGATGTCCAGCGTCTCTTTCGCCCAGGCAAAGCCGAACTTGCGGGCGTAGAACTCATCGTAGAGCATTCCGAGGTCGGTCTCCCAATGTGTGATGGCGAGAGCGTAGCCGCTCGCGTTGTGGCGCTTCCCGTTCTTGGCGTTTGCAGCGAGGCTGTCGGCCATCTTCTTGAGCCGCGCGGGCGAGATTAGGGCATACATCGATTGGATACCGTCGCT
>JBKBMC010000026.1:0-27001 GCA_046296075.1 Erythrobacter sp.
GCGCTGGTGGCGGTGTGGTGGTGGCCGAGAATGTCGTCGATTTGCGCTCCGATGGCCTCGCAGCAGGGCCGGAAGCGTTCTATTTTGCCGCTGGGCGCAGCGAAGTCGAAGGCGCGCTCACCCGCACGCTTGGCGAGGCAACGGGGCGTTCGACCAATGGCGAATGCGGCGCAGGGCCGATTGAATTCACTGATTTTCCCGGCGGCCTTGCCGTTCATTTCCAGCAGGGGCGCTTGGTCGGGTGGAACTGGCGGATGCCGCAGGATGGCGATGCGCCTGCCGAGGGCACAATCCGGCTTGCTGATGGTGATGTCGGGATCGGGAGTGGCAGCACCCTTGCGCAAGCTGTACCCGGCTTCGCTCGCATTACTGGCAGCACGCTCGGAGAGGAATTCTCGCTCGGGCCGAGCATTGGCGGGTTCATCGAGAATGATGCCGTGACGATGCTCTATGCGGGCACGCAATGCTTTTTTCGGTAAGGTAGCAGGGATGAGCGCCCCAACCGTTTCGCATTTCTCCTCTTTCGACGCGACGCAGCTTGCTCTTCACCGCGAAGGGCAGGGGCGCCCGGTGATCCTGCTGCATGGGCTTTTTTCGAGCGCTCACATGAACTGGATGAAATGGGGCCATGCGGCGCGCTTGGCCGAAGCCGGTTTCGAGGCGATCATGCTCGATTTCCGCGTGCACGGGCAAAGCGAGGCTCCCCATGATCCCGCCCGCTATCCCCAAGGCGTGCTGGTGCGCGATGTGGCAGCGCTGGTGGAGCATCTTGGCCTTGGCGAGGGGGAATATGATCTTGTCGGCTTCTCGCTCGGTGCGCGCACCGCGCTGCATGGCTGTGCAAATCATGTGCTGGGCCCGCGCCGGTTAATCGCCTGCGGTATGGGTCTTTCGGGAATTGCGGATTGGCGGCGCCGCGCCGCATTTTTTACCCGCGTTATCGACGAATTCGATACCATCACGCGCGATGACCCCGCCTACCTTTCGCGCCAGTTCCTGAAATCGCAAGGGGTTGATCGCGCGGCGGCCAAGCTGTTGCTCGGCGCGTTCGATGATCTTGATCCGGCGCTGCTGGCCGGGATCACTATCCCCACGCTGGTGCTGTGCGGCGACCGCGACGAGGATAATGGATCGGCAAGCGAACTTGCCGCGCTGATCCCCGGTGCACTTTACGAAACCGTGCCCGGTGGGCATCTCGACAGCGCGACAAAGCCGGAGCTGGGCGAGGCGGTAGTGCGGTTCCTTGCCGCGTGAACAGCGCCAAGCCGCTCATGGTGGTGGGTTGGCGCGAGCTTGTCAGCCTGCCTGAGATCGGTCTCGCAAACATTCCGGCCAAGATCGATACGGGCGCACGCACCAGCGCGCTTAATGCGCGCGTGATCGAGACCTTCGCGAAGGGCGATACCATGATGGTGCGCTTTGCCGCGCTCTGGAACGGGCAGGAGCAGGTGTGCGAAGCCCCCGTTGTCGACCGCCGTAGCGTGCGCAGTTCCAATGGCGAGATGCAGGAACGCTTTGTCATAAAGACGCCGCTTCGCATCGGTAAGCTCATTTGCAAGGTTGAAGTGACCTTGGCGGATCGTTCCGAAATGCAGTTTCCGATGCTGGTGGGGCGCACCGCGCTCCGGCGGCGAATGGTGGTGGATAGCAGTCATTCCTGGGTGCAATCGCAGCGGGTTGGCGTATAGGGCGCGGCTCCGGCCGGCATGTGACCGGATTCGAAAGGGTTTGCATGAAAATCGCGATGTTGGCGCGCAACGCCAATCTCTATTCGCACCGGCGGCTGAAAGAGGCGGCCGAACAGCGCGGGCACAGTCTCGACATTCTCAATACCCTGCGCTGCACGGTGCACATCGCGAGCCATCGCCCGCAGGTGTTCTATAATGGTGAGCCGGTGGCGCATTATGATGCGGTGATCCCGCGCATCGGCGCTTCGATCACCAATTATGGCCTCGCGATCCTTCGGCAGTTCGAGATGCGCGGTATCTGGTCGCTTAACGAAAGCGTTGCCATCGGGCGCAGCCGTGACAAGCTGCGGTCCTTACAGATCCTCGCCAAGCACGGGCTGGGTCTACCGCTGACAGCCTATGCCAATGATCCCAAGCAGGCCGAGGAAATCATCAAGGCGGTCAAAGGCCCCCCGGTGGTGATCAAGCTGATCGAAGGTACCCAGGGCATCGGCGTCGTTCTGGCCGAGACCATGAGCAGCGCCAAATCGGTGATCGAGGCGTTTCGCGGCGCCAATGTGAATATTCTGGTGCAGGAATTCATCAAGGAAGCGGGTGGCACGGATATCCGTGCGCTGGTGGTGGGCGGCAAGGTAGTCGCCGCGATGAAGCGCACAGGTGCAGCCGATGATTTCCGCTCCAACCTGCATCGCGGCGGGTCTGCACAGGTTATCAAGATCACCCCTGAGGAACGCTCGACCGCCGTGCGTGCCGCCAAGCGCATGGGTCTGAACGTATGCGGGGTGGACATGCTGCGGAGCAATCACGGCCCTGTGATCATGGAAGTCAATTCCTCGCCCGGCCTCGAAGGCATCGAAAGTGCCACCGGCAAGGATATCGCCGGCACGATCATCGATTTCATCGCTGCCAATGCGAAGTCAGGCGATACCAAGACCAAGGGCACCGGCTGAAACGCACCTCCGCCTTGCCGCGCCTCCGGATTGTAAGCGCGAAGCCTTACCGGAACGGCGGCTCGTTGAAGGCGCGCAGCTTGCGCGAATGCAGCCGGTCGCCTTCGTCGCGCAGGCGGGCGATGGTGACGATGCCGATCTGCAAGTGCGCGGCAATCGCTTCCTCGTAGAACTTGTTGGCCTGCCCCGGCAGCTTGATCTCACCGTGGAGCGGCTTGTCCGAGACGCACAGCAGCGTGCCGTAGGGCACCCGGAAGCGGTAACCCTGCGTGGCGATGGTGGCGCTCTCCATGTCGATGGCGATGGCACGGCTCTGCGAGAAGCGCTTGGCCGAGGAGGAATAGCGCAGCTCCCAGTTGCGATCATCGGTGGTGACAACCGTGCCGGTGCGCATCCGCTGCTTGAGGTTGGCACCCTGAACGCCCGAGACTTCCTCCGCCGCGCCCGCCAGCGCCTGCTGCACTTCGGCAATCGGCGGGATCGGCACTTCGGGCGGCAGCACACAATCGAGCACGTGATCGTCGCGCAGATAGGCGTGGGCGAGCACGAAATCGCCGATCTTCTGGGTCGAACGAAGCCCGCCGCAGTGGCCGATCATCATCCAGGCGTGCGGACGCAGCACCGCGAGGTGATCGCAGATCGTCTTGGCGTTGGAGGGGCCGACGCCGATATTCACCAGCGTGATCCCGCGCCCGTCCTCGCGGATCAGGTGATAGGCGGGCATCTGGTGGCGGCGCCAGGCGGTGTCGTTCAATTGGTCCTGCGCGTGCGGGGTCGCCACGCGGATATCGAGCCCGGCCGCGCCGGTCAGCGCGACATAGCCATCCTTGCCGATCTGGGCCGCGCCCCAGTTCACGAACTCATCGACATAGCGGTGATAGTTCGTAAACAGGATGAAGTCCTGAAAATCGCTGACCTCGCTCCCCGTGTAGTGCTTGAGGCGGGCGAGCGAGTAATCGGTGCGCAGGCCATCAAACAGCGACAGCGGCATGTGCTGATACTCGTCGAACTCGAACCCGTCGGCCAGTTCGTCACCGATCAGGGCCAGATCGGTCGAGGGGAAATGCTGGGCGATTTCCTGCGGCGCTATCCCGGCCATTGCCGCCCCGGCATCGCCATCAAGCACATAGGGGAAGGGGATTTCCTGCTTGGATCGCGTGACCGTGGCGTCGATTTCGTATTCCCCGGCGATCAGTTCCAATTGCTCGGTCAGGTAATCGGCGAACAGATCGGGCCGGGTGATTGTGGTGGTGTAGGTGCCCGGAAGTTCAAGCCTGCCGAATGCGCGGCTGCGATCGCCCGACCCGCCATTGCCTGCATAATGGAGAGTGAGTTGCGGATAGGTGTAGCTGCCATCCTCGCGCTTGCGCTGCGGGGGAATTGCGCCCTCACGCCCGTACGCGATGACATCGGCACGCAATGTGGCGACGGCCTCGTCATAGTGGCGCTGGAGTTCTTCGAGAACTTTCGGGATCGAGATCATGGGCAAGAGCACTAACCTATTGCATGTGATGTTTCAAAGACGCCCCGATGACCTTGGGGATGCCGTTTATAAAAAGGGCGCGGAAGGCATACACCCTCCGCGCCCCTTATCTGCGGATCAGAACGGGCGCATTCACGCCCCGCCCGATCAATCTTCGCCGCGCTCTTCGAGCAGTTCGGCAGGGATTTCGCCCGGCTCGAGATTGGTGTCGATGCGGGTTGCATCGGCCTGCTCTTCGATGGCGCGCTGCTCGTCTTCGAACATCTGGGCCAGCACGTCGACGCCTTCGCTCTGCAGCTTAGCTTCATCGTCCGAACGCGCGACATTGGCCTTCACCGTGACGCGCACTTCAGGGTGCAGGGCAATGGTCACGTCGTGCATGCCGATGGTCTTGATCGGCGCGCCGAGGATGACCATGCGCTTGTCGATGTCGTGGCCCTGTTCGGCCAGACCGGCTGCCATGTCACGCACGCTCACCGAACCATAAAGCTGGCCAGCGTTCGAGGCAGCGCGGATCAGCACCACTTCGGCACCGGCCACCTTGTCGCCGAGCTTTTCAGCGTCGCTGCGGCGTGCGGCATTTTCGGCTTCGAGCCGGTCACGGTTGGCTTCGAAGACCTTCTTGTTGGCTTCGTTGGCGCGCAGGGCCTTCTTCTGCGGGAGCAGGAAGTTGCGGGCGTAGCCATCCTTCACGGTGACGACGTCACCGATCGAGCCGAGCTTTTCGATGCGCTCAAGGAGAATGATATCCATGGTTCTTTCTCCTCTTACTTCACGATGTAGGGGAGCAGGCCGATCTGGCGTGCCCGCTTTATCGCCTGAGCGAGTTCACGCTGCTTCTTGGCAGAAACGGCAGTGATACGCGACGGCACAATCTTGCCACGCTCGGACATGAAGCCCTGAAGGAGGCGCACGTCCTTGTAATCGATCTGGGGGGCATCCTTGGCCGCGAACGGGCAGGACTTGCGGCGACGGAAAAACGGGCGGGCCATCAGTCACGCTCCTCACGGGTTTCGCGGCGCTTACGCTCGCGTTCATTCTTGCGCATCATCACCGAAGGGCCGGCCTCGTGCTCATCCACGCGGATGGTGAGGTAACGGATGACATCTTCGTTGATGCGGGTCTGGCGTTCGAGTTCGGCGACAACATTGCCGGGCGCTTCAATGTTGAGCAGCACGAAGTGCGCCTTGCGGTTGCGCTCGATCTTGTAGGCAAGCGACTTGAGACCCCAGGTTTCCACCTTGGTGACCTTGCCATTGTTCGCTTCGATGATTTCGGTGGCCTGGGCAGCCAGCGCATCAACCTGAGCCTGGCTCAGATCCTGACGCGCGAGAAAGACGTGCTCGTAGAGCGCCATCCCCGTGTCCTTTCACTTCCATGCCGATCGCTGGCTGATCCGTTCGGATGAACGGGGCCCCTCCGGCTTTCTTCAATACATCACCGGGCGGATCCCGATGAAGGCCGTCCCCATACAGATTTCGTGAAGCATTGCAAGCATCCGCTTGCGCGCGGGCGCGGCAGCGGGCATCTGACGCGCTCCACAGGGGACATTTTTCATGCCGTCAGGATTGGTTGCGCTGCTCGATGATATGGCAGTGATTGCAAAGGCGGCAAGCGCTTCGATGGATGATGTTGCGGTCGCCGCTGGCAAGGCAGGCACCAAGACGGCCGGCGTGGTGATCGACGATGCAGCGGTAACGCCAGGCTATGTGACCGGTCTTTCCCCTGCGCGCGAATTGCCGATCATCTGGAAGATTGCCAAGGGCAGCCTCAAGAACAAGCTGGTGTTCCTGTTGCCTGGAGCATTGCTGCTGTCGGAATTTCTGCCTGGAGCGATCATCTGGCTATTGATGCTGGGCGGCGCTTTTCTGTGTTACGAAGGCGCCGAAAAAGTGCTGGAGAAGCTCGGCGCGGCCAAGCACGGCAAGACGCTTGAGGATGCGATCAGCGATCCGGTCGAATTCGAGAACCAGCGCGTGGCGGGCGCGATCCGCACCGACATGATCCTCTCGGCCGAGATCATGGCGATTGCGCTCAATGAAGTGGCCGCTGAAACCCTCGTGATGCGCGGAATGGTTTTGGCGATTGTCGGGATAGCGGTGACCGTTGCCGTCTATGGCGCGGTGGCGGTGATCGTGAAGCTTGATGATATCGGCCTACACCTCACGAAGAAGCCCAGCGGTCTGGCGCGTGCAACCGGTGCGTTCCTGCTGCGTTCTGTGCCACATTTGCTGACGGCGCTGACGATTGTGGGAACGGTGGCGATGTTGTGGGTTGGCGGCGGCATTATCGTGCACGGCACGCACGAGGTGGGCTTCCACGCGATCTATGATGCCATCCACGGCGCGGAATATGCTGTGGCTGGTGCAAGCGGGGCGGCAGGCGGCGTGCTGGGCTGGCTGACCTATGCGGCGTTGTGCGCGGTCTTGGGGTTGGTGCTGGGGGCCGCAATCGCTTTCACCCTGCATAAAGTGCTGGGTGTGGGCGCGGACGAAGCGCATTAAGTCTCGCGCTATGAGCACACCTGTCCTTTATACCTGCGCGCGTTCGCGCGGCCTTCGTGCGACCTGGGCGGCCGAGGAGGCCGGGGTTGCGATTGATCTGAAGATCCTGCCCTTTCCGCCGCGCTATCTCGCGCCCGAATATCTGGCGATCAATCCGCTGGGCACCGTGCCGCTGCTTGTGGATGGTGACAGCCGCCTCACCGAAAGCTGCGCCATCGCGCATTATCTCGCGACCCGTTCGGGCTACACGCCGCTGGCCATTGCGCCGGGCAAGGCAGATTACGCCGAATATTGCGACTACACCTACCATGCGGACGCCACGATCACTTTCCCGCAGACGGTTTACATGCGCTTCTGCCTGTTCGAGAAGGACAAGGGGTTGCAAGCGGCGGGCGAGGCCTATGCCAAGTGGTTCCACAAGCGTCTGGTCAAGATCGAGCAGCGCCTTGAGGAACGCGAATTCCTCTGTGCGGATCGCTTTACGGTGGCGGATATCTGCGTTGGCTATGCGCTGATCCTCGCCGAGAGCGTCGGTCTGGATGAAGGCGTGCCGCAGAGCCTCAAGGATTATCGTGCCCGGCTTACTGCGCGCCCTGCTTATCAGCGCGCCTTCGAGCGTGAGGAAGCGGGCCGCCGCGCTCTCGAAAAATCAGCCTAGGCAGCCTGGTCCGGCATCACCGGCCTTGCCGAAAGCTCTCGCCGCAGCAGCTTGCCAATCGGATCGCGCGGTAACTGGTCGACGAACTCGATATAGCGCGGGCGCTTGTAGCCTGCGATTTGCCCTTTGAACCGGCGGGTAATTTCTTCCCGCGTCAAGTCCATCCCCGGTTTCAGCACTACAAAGGCCTTCACCGCTTCGCCCCATTGCCGGTCGGGCACGCCGCAGCAGCCCGCGTCCGCCACTTCGGGCATGGCGGCGAAGACAGCGTCGACCTCCGCCGGGTAGACATTCTCGCCGCCGGTCTTGATCAGCTCTTTGGCGCGGCCCAACAGGTAGCCAAGGCCGCGTTCGTCCATTGTGCCGAGATCGCCGGTGCGCAGCCAGCCATGGCCCAGGGCGGCCTCGGTGGCTTCGGGATTGCGCCAGTAGCCGAGCATGACCGAGGCTCCGCGCAGGCAAATCTCGCCTTCCTCGCCCGGCGGCAATTCGCGGCCTTCGGGATCAAGGATTGTCATCTCAAGATGCGGCAGCGCCCAGCCGATCGAGCGCGGGTGCTCCAGCATGTCGGGATAGTCGATGAAGGTGGCAAAGCCGCAGATCTCGGTCTGGCCATAACCGCCAACAACGCGGGCATCCCACTCCTTCTCGATGAAGTCGTACATCTGCGGGCGGCCCATGCCTGCCCCGCCGGTGTAGTTGGTAAGCGGCATGATGCCGTCGCGGATCGGGTTCATCATCTGCCACGGGAAGCAGATCGTGGGAAAGGCGCTGGTGGTGGTGCAGGCCTCGCGGTGCACAAGTTCAAGCACCGCCGCATTGTCATCATCGCGACCCGCGAACACGCTGGTGCCTCCACAGGCGAGCATCGCAGCAAGCTGCTGCATCCCGACCACATGGAACAGCGGATTGATCGAGAGAAGCCGCTCGTCCGGAGTGAAGCGGCGGTGCATCGCGAAGCTGAGCGCCGAAGCGGTCACCGCGCGGCCCGACTGCAGGCAGCCCTTGGGCTTGCCCGTCGTGCCGCTGGTGTACATCATGTAGAGCGCCCGATCCGGCTCAAGTGGGGGAGGAGGGAGGGTGGCTTGCTGCTTGGTGACGAGAGATTCGAACGCACCATGCGGGTCATGCGCTTCGTCGACTGTGATGATCTCTCCCGCCGCGGCCTCGGCAAGCAAAGGGGCAAAGCGGGGGTTGGCAAATGTCATTGCCGGTTCGGCATTGCCGCAGATCCACGCGATCTCGGTTGGGGCAAGCCGCCAGTTGAGCAGCACGGCAATCGCGCCGATCCGCGAACAGGCGAGCAGCACTGTCATGAACGGTGCACCATCAGTCAGCAGCAGCGCGACCCGGTCGCCCGGCGCAATACCGCGCGCGCGAAGCCAGTTCGCCAGATTGTCGACCCGTGCTGCCAGCTCCGCCCATGTCAGGCGCTGGGTGCCATCAACGGTTGCCTCGCGCGCGGCATGGCGGGTTGCATTGGCCCAGAGCAGCGTGCTCAGAGAAAAATCATGCGCTGTCATGTGGCAAGGCTAGCGTTCGATGGCGTGCCTTGCCACCCGCGTTTTTGGCAATCCAGCCTCTCTATGGCAGCTGGGTGAGCAGCGATCGGGCAAACTCTGTCAGCGTATCATCGCGCGCGCCCATCACCACAATCCTGTCGCCGGGGCGGGCGAGGGCGACGATCCGGTCACCGCAATCCGCGCGCTGCGGGATATATTCCGCACGGCTGCCGCCTGCTGTGATGAGATCGACAATCCGCTGCGAGCCCACGCTGCGATCCACCGTGCCCCCGAAATAGACCGGATCACACATGATCGTGACGTCGTCCGGCCCTAGTTCGCGGACGAAAGTCTGCGCCAGTTCTTCTCCCATTTGGCGCAGCGGGCCATAGCCGTGGGGCTGGAAGAAGGCGATGATACGGCCCGGTGTTGCCTTCAATGTGCGCAAGGTCGCGGCGCATTTTTCGGGGTTATGGCCGAAATCGTCGATCACCGGAATGCCGCCTCGCGAGGTGCCGACGACATCGAAGCGCCGCGCCAGCCCTGCGAAGGTGCCAAGCGCGCCGGTCGCCGTTGCGATGCCGATGCCAGCAGCATCCGCCGCAGCGATGGCCGCGAGGGCATTCGAGAGGTTATGCCGTCCCGGCATCGGGAGAGCGAGGGGGAACGCCGCACCGCTGCGCCGGTCGATCACCGTTGCCTTGATTGCGAGCGGGCCTTCTTCAACCGATGCCGGATCGACGGTGATATCGGCCATCGGATTATCCAGTGCGAATGTGGTGCAAGCGCATGTGCGCGCAGCCAATTGCGCGGCTTCGGTGCTGTCGAGATTGATCACCGCTGCGCCTGCTGCCGCGACGAAATCCCCGAACAGCGTGCGCAATTCCTCGATGCTCTTGTGATCGAGGCTGATATTGAGCAGCACGGCGATGGAGGGCCGATAGAGCGCAATCGAGCCGTCGCTTTCATCGACTTCGCTGATAAACAGATCAACGCTGCCGACCCGCGCACTGGCGAACGGATTGGCCGGGGTAATGAAGTTTTTCATCACCGCGCCGTTCATCACGGTCGGATCCTTGCCACATTGATCGAGGATCCACGCGATCATGCCTGTAGTGGTCGATTTGCCCGACGTCCCGCCAATCGCGATGCCTGTTCCAGCAGCGTTGAACAGTGTGCTGAGCAGTTCGGCGCGGCTCATCCGCTGGCAGCCGAGTTCCTGCGCGCGGGCGACTTCGGGCACGCTGTCCTCGATCGCGGCGGAGGCGATGAGCACCTGATCGGGCGAGGTGACCCCGCTGCCATCCTGCGGGAACAGGGCGAAGCCATTGGCTTCCATCCACGCGAATTTTTCAGGGGTGCGCCCTTGATCGCGCGACCGATCAGACCCGGCGACGCGGTATCCCAGACCCGCCGCGATCTGGGCGAGCGGGAGCATCCCCGATCCGCCGATGCCACAGAAGAATAATGGCCGGCCTTCAAGCGCCCCGGCATCGACCTCTTGTCCCATGGGGGCCATGCCTATGGGCTTGCACAAGCCCTGACAAGCGCCCTAGTCTGCCTTCATGACGAATATCGCCATTTGTGCACCGGCAACGCCGATCACTCGCGAGCAGGCTGACGCGCTGGAGGCGCTGGTTGCGGCGGAGTTTCCTGCGCACCGGGTGACCTTCCACGAGCAATGCTTTGCCCGTGCCGGGCATTTTGCCGGCGATGATCTGGTGCGGCTGACAGCGTTGCTTGATTGCGCCAATGATCCGGCGTTCGATGCCGTGTGGTTTGCCAAGGGCGGGTACGGATCAAACCGTATTGCCGAAGCTGCCGTTGCGCGGATGAACCGCCATGCCCATGCCAAGAGCTATGTCGGTTTTTCCGATTGCGGCTATTTGCTCGCCGCGCTCTATCGCAACGGCATCGGGCAAAGCGTGCATGGCTCGATGCCGGTGAGCGCGCGTTCCGAAGGCGGCCGCGAGGCGCTGCGCCGCGTGCTCAAGTGGTTCCAGGGGGATACCAGCGGGGTCGAGCCGAGCCTTGACGGGGCGACTCCGGCGGCGGCCTTCAATCTGATCACGCTCGCCATGCTGTCAGGCACGCAGCTCATGCCCGATCTGTCGGGCCATGTCGTGATGGTGGAGGAAGTGTCGGAGCACCTTTATGCCATCGACCGGATGTTCTTCCACCTTGCTGGCATGTTGCCGCGGCTGAAGGGGCTGCGTCTCGGCAGCGTCACGGACATCCCAGAGAACTACGTGGAATTCGGACAGAACGAGGAAGAAATCGCGCAGTTCTGGTGCGCGCGGGCGGGGATCCCTTACCTCGGCCGGGCCGAGATCGGGCACAACTCTGCCAACAAGGTTGTGCCCTTCGGGCTTGCCAGCCCGCCTCGGCCTCATTAGCGAGCCGCGCCAAAGGCAACACAAGCCAATAAATGATTAGAGGGTCATCATGCGTGCTTTCGTATTTCCGGGGCAGGGCAGCCAGAAGGTCGGCATGGGTGCCGAACTCGCCGCAGCAAGCGCGGCAGCCCGCGAGGTGTTCGGTGAAGTCGACGAGGCTCTCTCGCAGAACCTGTCTAAGTTGATGCAGGAAGGCCCCGAGGAAGAGTTGCTCAAGACCGCCAATGGCCAGCCTGCGATCATGGCTAATGCCATGGCGACCTTGCGGGTGCTGGAACGGGATTTCGGGGTGAGCCTTGCAGAACATGGCGCCTGCGTGGCAGGCCATTCGCTGGGTGAGTACACGGCCCTATGCGCGGTCGGCGGTTTCGGTCTGGCTGATACTGCGCGGCTCTTGCGGCTGCGCGGAAAGGCGATGCAGGAAGCGGTACCAATCGGCAAGGGCGCGATGGCGGCTCTGCTTGGCGCGGATATGGAGAAAGCCGCCGCGCTTGCCGCGGCAGCCGCTCAGGGTGAGGTGTGCGAAGTCGCCAATGATAATGATCCTTCGCAGGTCGTTATTTCCGGCCATCGCGGCGCGATCGAGCGCGCGGCTGAACTCGCCAAGGAGCACGGTATCAAGCGTGCGGTGATCCTGCCGGTCTCCGCGCCGTTTCACTGCTCGCTGATGGCCCCTGCGGCAGCTGTGATGGCCCAAGCGCTTGAGGCAACCCCGCCGGGTGCATTGACCTTGCCGGTTTACGCGAATGTCACGGCTGCGCGCGTGAGCGATCCCGACGAGGAGCGCGCCCTGCTGATCGAACAGGTCACGGGGCAGGTGCGGTGGCGCGAAAGCGTTCTGCAGATGCACGCCGATGGGGCGCAGCAATTCATCGAGCTTGGCGCGAAGGTGCTCGCTCCGATGGTCGGGCGCAGTGTGAAAGACGCTGATAGCCGCAGCCTCGTCACGATGGATGATCTTGAGGCTTTCGCCAAAGAAATCGTGTAATCCCGCCCATACCTGCAAGGCCAGCAAAGGATCAGAACCCATGTTTTCACTTTCCGGCATGAATGCACTGGTAACCGGCGCAAGCGGCGGGATCGGCTCGTCCATTGCCGAGGCGCTGGCGCGGCAGGGTGCGCGCGTAGCCTTGTCAGGGTCGAACGGAGCCAAGCTGCGCTCTTTCCGCGAACAGTTGATCGAGGATGTCGGCGGCGATCATGTCGAAATCACCTGCAATCTGGCCGACAAGGTGCAGGTTGAAGAGTTGATCCCGGCCACGCTCGATACGCTCGGCAGCATCGATATCCTTGTGAACAATGCCGGTATCACGCGCGACAATCTCGGAATGCGGATGAAGGACGAGGAATGGAATGAGGTGATCGCGATCAACCTTGAATCCGCCTTCCGCCTGATGCGCGCAGCCGCCAAGCCGATGATGAAGGCGCGCTTTGGCCGTATCATCAACATCACATCGGTGGTGGGGGCAACCGGCAATCCGGGCCAGATGAATTATTGCGCGGCCAAGGCAGGTCTCACCGGCATGACCAAGAGTTTTGCGCAGGAAGTCGCCAGCCGCGGGATCACCGCCAATTGTGTAGCGCCGGGCTTTATCCGCACTGCCATGACTGCCGCGCTCGATGAAAAACAACAGGCCGCCATCAATGGGCGCATTCCCATGGGCCGGATGGGCGAGGGGAGCGAGATCGGCGCCGCGGTTGCGTTTCTCGCGAGCCGCGAGGCAGCCTATGTCACCGGCGAAACGCTGCATGTGAATGGCGGGATGGCTATGCTGGGCTGACCGACGGGACGCGCGCGCGGCCCTTATCCCCAACCCAGTTGCCTGTCATAATCACCTGTGCTTGCCCGTGGGTGCAGGTGCGCTAAGGTTTCATCAGACTTTCTGGCGCTTGGGGGCGATTCCTTCGCTTCCGTGCCACTTGGGGAAACGATAGGCGAAAGCAATGAAGGCTACCATCGAACGCGCCACGCTCTTGCGGTGCCTCTCCCACGTCCAGTCCGTGGTGGAACGCCGCAACACCATTCCGATCCTCTCCAACGTGCTGATCGATGCAAGCGACGGCGGCAGCGTGCGGGTGATGGCAACCGATCTTGATCTGCAAGTGGTGGAAACCATGTCGGCCGCCGCAGTCGAACAGGCGGGCGCGATCACGGTTTCGGCGCATCTGCTGTTCGATATTGCGCGCAAACTTCCCGAAGGCAGCCAGGTCAGCCTCACTACCAATGAGAACCGGCTCGAGGTGAAGGCCGGGCGCGCCAACTTCAAACTGCCTACCTTGCCGCGCGATGATTTCCCGGTGATCGTCGAAGGCGATCTGCCGACCAGCTTCGAACTGTCGGCGCGTGTGCTCGCAGAACTGATTGATCGCACCCGTTTCGCCATTTCGACCGAGGAAACGCGCTATTACCTCAACGGCATCTTCCTCCACGTGACCGATGAAGACGAGCCACTGCTCAAGGCTGCTGCGACTGACGGCCACCGTCTGGCGCGCTTCACGATCCCGCGCCCCGAAGGTGCCGCCGGAATGCCCGATGTGATCGTGCCGCGCAAAGCTGTGGGCGAGCTGCGCAAGCTGCTGGACGAAGCGATGGACGGCAATGTGCTGATTGATCTGTCGGCCAGCAAGATACGCTTTACCCTCGGCGGCGAAGGCGGCGTTGTGCTCACCAGCAAGCTGATCGACGGCACTTTCCCCGATTATAGCCGGGTCATCCCGACTGCGAATGACAAGCTGCTCAAGGTTGATCCCAAGCTGTTCTTTGCCGGGGTTGACCGTGTGGCTACCATCGCCACCGAAAAGACCCGAGCGGTCAAGATCGGGCTTGAGGCCGACAAGGTCACGCTTTCAGTCACATCGCCTGACAATGGCACCGCGGCCGAGGAAATCATGGCTGATTACGGCGCGGAAGGCATGGAGATCGGCTTCAATGCCAATTATCTGAAGGATATTCTCAGCCAGATCGAAGGCGATACGGTGGAGCTGCACCTCGCCGACGCGGGCGCGCCGACGCTGATCCGCCAGAATGATCACAGCCCGGCGCTCTATGTGCTGATGCCGATGCGGGTGTGATCGTGCCCGATCGACGCAAACGCGTTACGCTTTGGCGATGATCATCAGCGAAGTTCATGTCCGCAAAGGCGCGCTATCCGATGCGGTTATTGCCGATCGCGAAGCTCCTACGCTTGGCGAAGGCATGGTGCGGCTGGTGGTGGAAAGCTTCTCCGTAACTGCCAACAATGTCACCTATGCGGTCGTCGGTGACGGTTTTCGCTACTGGGATTTCTTCCCCGCGCCTGAAGGCTTGGGCATTGTGCCGATGTGGGGCCATGCCCGTGTAATGGAAAGCCGCCATCCTGATATTGCGGTGGGTGAGCGGGTCTATGGCTATCTCCCGATGGCGAGCCATCTCGATGTGCTTCCCGGCAAGGTCACGGCCAGCGGCTTTGCCGACGTGTCCGAACATCGCCAGCCGATGAGCCCGATCTACAACCAGTATGCCCGCTTGGCCGCAGATCCCGAACATGATGGTCAGCGCGAAGGCGAGCGGATGATCTTCGGGCCGCTGTTTCGCACCGGATTTCTGATCGAATACTTTCTGCGGGCGAATGACTGGTTTGGCGCGAACCAGCTGGTGATCACCTCCGCCTCTTCCAAGACTGCGCTCGGGCTTGCCAGTGTGGCGAAGGACAATTCTCCGCACATCAGGCGGATCGGACTGACGTCGCCCAGCAATGTGAGCTTTGTCGAGGCAACAGGGCTGTATGACCAGGTGGTCGCTTACGATGCCATTGCGAGCATCGCCGCGATGCCTTCGATAAGTGTCGATTTCGCCGGTAATGCTGGATTGCTGGGGCAGGTGCAAAGACATCTGGGAGACAGTCTCAATTATTCCTGCCTCGTCGGCGCAACCCATGTGGATGCGCGCAGCACGCTTGGCGGGGGTTCAGTGATGCCGGGGCCCAAGCCCGTGCTGTTCTTTGCGCCCGATCATGCTGTTGCGCTGTTCCGGGAACTCGGCACCGAGGAAGCGACCCGACAGATCGCAGCGGCGTGGCGGGGCTTTCTTGCAGCGACGCAAGGCACGATTGCGATCACCAGGCTGAATGGGCTTGTCGAAGCACGCCGCGTCTTTTGCGAAATGCTGGCAGGGAAAGTCGATCCGTCGCAGGGGATTGTGATCGAACCCTAGAATTCTTTGATAAGTCTGACAGCGGCCGTGGGGTGCGCGGCGCGTTGCGGTGGTTTCTGCGCGCCCATGCCCGCCTGAAGCATGACATTTTCCGACAGGCGTTGATGAACCTGTGGCATGACCAGCCATCGGGTCGTGTCACGTCCCAGACGGAAATTGGTCTCGATGCCGAGCACTGTATGCGCGGTGACATCATTGAAAAGGCTGTGGTTGATAAGCACAGCATCATCGCGCCGCTCCCCAGGCTGTGGCCCATCGTCCGGCCGGTTGATGCCGATCATGGTGAGCGTGCTCCACTTTTCCGAGTAGCGCAGGCCTGCGATGTACAGCAGTGAGTTATCGAGCCGCCCGTTCTCGCGATCCACGACAGCAATCGCCTGAACGCCGTGGACACCGCGCTTGTTTACAAAGGTGCCGAATATGCCTTGCAAGGCAAACTTGTAGCCAGTCAGACGTTTATTATCGAAGGGCATTCGAATTCGGCAGCCCAGCCATTGGCGAAGGCATATTCGATCTCGGGCGGCGCCCAATCGATATCCTCGCCGCGTGCGTTGAGCGGGAACAGGGCAAGAGTATTGGCCTCAAGCTCGCCCTTTGGTGCGGCAAGCGGCCGGATCATGTCGAACACCATGGGTTCGGGGATCAGCGGCGCGCCGTCCACAGTTTTTGCGGCAGCAGGTGCTTTGGAAAGGCCAGACAAAAGAAGGTAGAGCGCGCCAGTCAGTCGCGTAAAAGTTGAAGTTATGCGTGCCATCCTGAGATGGTCGGCAGGAGCTAGCAACCCCGACCTTACAGGATGATGACTCAGCGCCCTGTCACTCGGCTGCCTCTCTCATCTCGGCGCGCTGCGGCCCACGGATCAACCCGCCGGGCGTCGCGCCCGTCCATTGCCCTTCGCGGAACGTCACCACGCCATTCTTGATCGTGGCGATATAGCCATCCGCTTTCTGGAGCAGACGCTTGCCACCAGCGGGCAGATCAAAGGCGAGCCACGGCTTGCCGAGTTTAAGCCGGTCAAGATCAATGACATTGAGATCAGCGAGATATCCTGGCGCGATCACGCCGCGATCTTCCAGCCCGTAAAGTAGCGCGGTGTCGCGGCATTGCCGTTTGATCGCCTGTTCGAGTGCAATTCGCGCGCCCCGTTTGCGGCTTTTCACCCAGTGTTCGAGCATAAAGGTGGGAGAGGCGGCATCGCAGATCGTCCCGCAATGCGCGCCGCCATCGGATAGCGAATTGACGGTATCGTCCGCATGTTGGAGCGGATGGAGGAAATCGAGATTGCCATCGGCATAGTTCAGAATCGGCAGATAAATGAAACCCTTGCCTTCATCCCTGCACAAAA
Source organism: Erythrobacter sp. (assembly GCA_046296075.1). Lineage (GTDB taxonomy): Bacteria > Pseudomonadota > Alphaproteobacteria > Sphingomonadales > Sphingomonadaceae > Erythrobacter. The sequence goes on from JBKBMC010000026.1 coordinate 16,719, forward strand.
GATCGTAGGCATATTCCTGCGGGGAAACGCCGGCGGCTGCCGCGCGCGCATTGACGCTGGCTTCGGGGCCCGGTTCGTAATCGAAATCGGGATCCATCTCGTACTGCAGCGCCCAGCCTTGGCTGATCACCATCACTACGCCGAGAATATCCTTGGGCGCTGCTGAGTAATCATTGGGCTCGGCCAGAAGCTGTGCCTTGAACGCGGGATCAAGCAGCTTGGCGCGCTGCTGATCCCACGGCAGTGCCTTGATTGCCTGCCATGATGGGCGGAATGCAAAGGGATTGACCGTCCCTTGCCACGCCATGATGATGCCATTGCCGCGCAGCGCGATCTGCGCGACGATTTGGGCACCATTGTCGTTTTCCGCCCGCATTGCGGCGATCTGTTCATCGAGCGGCATTTCCTTCGCGATCGATTGCAACGCGGCGAAGGTGACGGGAATGCCAGCCTCGCGGCTCAGCTTGCCCATCCAGTCAAATTCGTTCCATTCGCGCTTGAGATCGCTCGCCATTTCGAACACCGCATGGCCACCTGCGGCAGTGGCGCATCCCATGGCCTTGCCGATCGCGATCAATTCCTCCGCGGTCGCGCTCGTGCCCGGGACCAACTCCCCATCGACCGACTTATGCAGCACCGTGCGCGAGGTGGAAAAGCCGAGTGCGCCCGCCCGCACGCCTTGTTCGACAATGCGGGCCATCTCGGCGATATCCTCTTCTGTTGGCACTGCGCCGGGTTGCTCCCTGTCGCCCAGCACATAGGCGCGCACCGCGCCGTGCGGAACATGCGTGCCGACATCGACCGTGCGCGGCAGCTTTTCGAGCGCATCGAGATATTCGGGGAAAGTTTCCCAATCCCATGTCATCCCTTCAGCGAGTGCGGTGCCGGGAATATCCTCGACCCCTTCCATCAGACTGATAAGCCATTCGTGACGATCGGGCCGGGCGGGCGCAAACCCCACCCCGCAATTGCCCATGATCACCGTGGTGACACCGTGCCAGCTCGACGGAGCCATCTCGGCATCCCACGTCGCCTGGCCGTCATAATGGGTATGGATATCGACAAAGCCGGGAGCGACGATCTTGCCATCAGCATCGATCACTGTGTCCGCACTGCCGGTGATAGTGCCGACTGCGGTGATCAGCCCGTCTTTTACGGCGATATCGCCGGTGAAGCCCGGTGCGCCGGTCCCATCGACGATCGTTCCACCCCGGATGATGAGGTCGTACTGCGCCATGTATCTCTCCCTTTGTCGCGGGGAGAATGTCGCAATCAGCTGTTTCTGTCCACCGTTCAGGCGGCGACGGCCTGCGCTCCGACAGGTGTATCGAGGAACTCGCGGATCGCGGCCACGCTTTCATCCGCGTGGGTAAGCAGGAATAAGTGTCCGCCACCGGCAAATGTCTGGAGCCGCGAGCGCGGGATCATGGCGTTCAGGATCTTGCCGTTGATGACCGGGACGATCTGATCATCCTCGCCCATCATGATCAGGGTTTCCTTGTTGAGGAAGGGCAGGGCGGGCAGGCTCGTCCAGCCCAACATGCACATCAGCTGATAAAGGTAACCGCGCGGGCTCGGTGGCTTGAGGCGACCGATATGGCTGTCTTTCTGGTGCGCTGCGCCATCGGCATCAACCCCGCCGTAAAGCGTGGCGAAATGCTCATTCATGAATTCGGGATCGATGTACCGGCGCGGATTGGCCATCTTGGTAAAAGCCGCCGGGTTGCCCGGTACCATCACCATGCCCGCCGTGGTGGCAATGAGGGTGAGTTTGCGGGTGCGTCCCGGGTGCTGCAGCGCAAAGTGCTGCGCCATTGCGCCACCCCACGACACGCCCATGACATCGACTTCATCCAGACCGTAACGTCCCAGCAACTGGGCTGCTGTCCAGCTCATGGTGAAGGGGTTGTAGGGGATCAGCGGATCAGGTGATTCGCCTGTTCCGGGCATGTCGAACATGATGAAGCCGCGGTCTTCCAAGGCGGCTGCGAGCGGAGCTACCGCCTCGATATTGGCACCGATCCCGTTGAAGAACAGGACAGGGAGATGGTCCGACGGCATATCGAGCCGCCAGGTAGCAGTCCGTAGCGTCCGACCGCCAACCTGCTCCATCGAAACAGTGGCATCTTTCATTGCATCCGACACGATAATCCCGTCCTTTCGGGTGTCCTGAACAGGGCACCGGGTGGGCGCGTTCATCGATCCCTCATGAACGCGCCCATAAGTGATTGCGGTGCTCAAACCCGATGTGGGGAACAGGCAGCGCTCTCGGCTCCTATCAGACTTCTTCGACGACGTAGAGTCCCGGTGCCGGATCGAGCGGTTGATAGGTGTCATTGCCCAGCATCGCAGGCGCAGCCTTCTTCTTGCCCGAGCGCGCCTGTACCCATTCCATCCAGAACGGCCACCAGCTGCCCTTGACTTCCTCGACACCCGGCAGCCATTCGTCGGCACTGGCAGGAAGCTTGCCCTTTTTCTTTTGCACGAAATACTTGGCCTTGGGGTTGGTCGGCGGGTTGAGGATCGCCTGCATGTGGCCCGACTGGCTCAGCACGTAGGTCACATCCTTCGAGCCGAACAACTGGGTCGAACGGTAGGTTGCCTTCCACGGCGTGATATGATCGGTCACCCCGCCAAGGATGAACAGATCGCTCGTCACCTTGGACAGATCGACCTTGTGATCCACCATCTCGACCTCGCCCTGCTTGGTGAAGGCCAGCGTTTCGTAGATCGTCAGGAAGTCGCCCATCAGACTGGCTGACAGGTTGGTGGCATCGGCATTCCAGAACAGCACATCAAAAGCGGGCGGATCGGCACCCAAGAGATAGTTATTGATCACATAGTTCCAGATCAGATCATTGGGCCGCAGCCAGGCAAAACCGCGCGCCAGATCATCCGCCTTGATCACGCCGGCCTTGGCCGCACGCTGGCGGGCGAGCTTCATGCCGTTTTCGCTGACCAGCGATCCCGCCTCGATGTCGGTCGCCTTGGGGTGGAGCACGCAGACCATCAGCGTGAGTGTGCCTAGCAGATCGGATTTGTCCGCCGCCAGCTTGCTCGCCAGCATCGCCGCCGTCTGCCCGCCCGAACATCCCGCCGAAACATTGACCTTCTTCGCACCGGTGATGGCGGCGACAGCCTCCATCGCCTCGCGGCAGGAATTGACGTAATCGGTCATGTCCCAGACGCCCTGTTCCTTGCTCGGGTTACGCCAGGAAATCACGAAAGTCTGGATGCCGTTGTCGACCTGCCATTTCACCACCGACTTATCGGGCGACAAATCATTGATATACATCTTGTTGATCTGCGGAGGGATGGTCAACTGCGGGATTTCATAGACCTCGTCTGTCGTGGGCGCATAATGGATCAGTTCCATCATCTCGGTCCGCAGCACCACAGAGCCTTTTGAAGTCGCGATATTCTCGCCCAGCTTGAAGGGACGCTTGTCGACCTGGCTGACCATGCCCTTGTTGTTGACGAGATCATTATAGGCGTTCTGCAAGCCCTTGATCAGTGAAAGGCCGCCTGAATCAATCACCCGCTTCTGCGCGGTTGGGTTGCCGATCAGGGTGTTGGTCGGGGCAAGACCATCGAGGATGATATTGGCGATGAAGTTGGCGCGGTTGCGTTCCAGGTCGTCAAGCTCAAGCTCTTCGAGCCAGTTGCGCATCCCCTTCTGCACGGCGAGGTAATACTGGGCGCCTGCGCGGAAAAAAGGGTTAAAAGCCCAGGCGGGATCCATGAAGCGCTTGTCCTTGGGATCGGGCGCAAGATCGCTTTTGCCTGTGAAAATCTTAACCATGTCTTCGGTCATGGACTGCGCATGCTTCATCGCGCGCAACGGATCGGACGCGGTTTCGCGCAGCAGCAGGGCAACTGCGCTCACAAAATCCTCCCTTGCTACACCGATAAGAGGGCCGAGCGCATTCGTTGATTGGGCTGCCTCGTTTTCCAGTTTCACTTCGCCGCGTGCCATCTGATCCTCTTTCCCTGTGTGCGCAGTTTGCCAGGCTACGCTGTGCCATTTCCGCCAAGTCGGACCATGACGAGTGGCTCCGCAAAGTTCAAGCCTGCCGCTGCATCGGTCTGAAAGCGTTAGCGGATTCACACCAAATTTACGCTGCTCGGTTAACTTTCCTCAAATTGCGCTGTGTCAAGTTACCGGCCATGTCCGACAACCTCAGCCGGAAGACCCCCATTCCACGAATGGCCGCGTCCGCACCGCGCGGTCGGCTGATTGCTGTCGGGGCTGATAGCCACGCGGCAGCCGCGGAACAGCGCGCGGGCGCAGAGCGGCGCGAACCACATCGCACAGGCGCAGGCGTTACGAGCCGCCCCGTCCGCCAACCGGCTGCCGCCGACCGGAGCAAGCTGCTTCCCAGTGATACCCGCGCCATGGCCGGGCTGCTGGCCTGCTGCTTTGCAGTTTCGGTGATTGTTGCCGGCCGTTTGCCCGGCATGGGAGTGATGCTTGGCGCGGTCCTTTCTGTCCTGCTGGTCTGGACCGGCTCATTCGTAACCCCGCTTGAAAAGCTCTCACGCCGTTCTCCGGTATTACAGTTCGCGCTGGTAATGCTCACGATTGTGGCGCCGATGGCAGCGACAGGGTTTGCCTTTGCCCAATGGGTGCTTGAAGGGCTGCCGTGGCAGTGGGCAGTCGCCACCCTGGTCGTGACAGGTGCAGCGGCTGCGGCAACTTTCGAAGGGCGGATCATCCCGCTATTCTGCGCCAAGATCGCCGCATGGGCAGCTTTTGGCTTGATTGATCCGAGTGGCACGACAGTGATGGCCCTGCTCGGTGCGGGGCTGGCCATGATCCTGATAGCACGGCTTGAATGGGCCAAGGCAGAGAACCGTCGCCGCGAACGGGAGGCCAGCGAGCGGGTTGCAGCGCGTGCCGAGGATATTCTGCGAAGCTTCGAGGAAAGCGGGCAGGGCTGGTTCTGGGAAACTGACCGTCGCGGGCTTATCTCCTACATCTCGCCCAAGGCGGCGGCGCAGTTGGGCCGGTCGAGCGAGGATTTGCAGGGACGCCCTCTATCCGAGATTGTCGACAGCGCTGCCGATGCCGCTGATGCCGAACGCACTCTTGCCTTTTTCCTGTCGGCCCGGTCAGGATTTCAGGACATCGAAATGCGCGCTGCTACGCCGACGGATGACGAGCGGTGGTGGGCGCTCACCGGTCATCCGGTTTACGACAGCTTCGATAACTTCACCGGATTTCGTGGCCACGGTGCGGACCTCACGGAAAAGCGCCGAAGCGAACGGCAGGTTTCGCGCCTTGCCCACTTCGATTCTCTCACAGGTCTCGCCAACCGCGTGCAGATGGGACAAGCGCTCGATCAGATCCTCGCAGCGCCAAGCGAGCGTGAGCGGGCCTGCGCGGTTTTGATGCTGGATCTCGACCGCTTCAAGCAGGTCAATGATACGCTTGGCCACCCGGCGGGTGATGCGCTGCTCAAACAGGTTGCCCAGCGGTTGCAGCGTACACTGGACGGGGCGGGGCGCTGTGGTCGGCTCGGCGGTGATGAATTCCAGATTATTGTCCCGGGCCATGAAAGCCGGGATCGGCTAGGCTCTATAGCTGCCGAGATCATTGCCGCACTGTCGCAGCCTTACAAGATCCAAGGTCAGAGCGTGATTATCGGTGCTTCGGTGGGTATCGCCACGGCCCCTCAGCACGGCGTCACAAGTGACGAATTGATCCGCAATGTCGATCTTGCGCTCTATGCCGCCAAGGATGCGGGGCGGGGGTGCTTCCGCTTCTATGCTGAGGATCTGCATGCCGCTGCGGAAGAACGGGCGGAGTTGGAGCACGACCTTCGCGAAGCGCTCGCGCGGGGTGATTTGAAGATGTTCTATCAGCCGGTGGTCTTTGCGGCCGACGAGAGGATTGCCGGCTTTGAGGCTTTGATGCGTTGGCGCCATCCCACGCGCGGATGGTTATGCCCGACCAAGTTCATTCCGATTGCAGAGGATGCAGGACTCATCGATCAATTGGGCCAATGGGCACTGCGCACGGCCTGTGCAGACCTCGCTGCATGGCCAGAACATCTGACATGTGCGGTCAATGTCTCGCCCCTGCAGTTTTCCAATCCCGAATTGCCCACGATTATTGCCAATGCGTTGGCGCATAGCGGCATCGAACCCGCCCGTCTCGAGTTGGAAATCACCGAGAGTGTTTTTCTTAATGACAACGCTGGCACCGAAGCGATGTTCAAGGCGCTCAAGGCGATCGGGGTGCGTCTCGCGCTTGATGACTTCGGGACCGGTTATTCATCCTTGGGCTATCTCAAGAAAGCCCCTTTCGACAAGATCAAGATCGACCGCAGCTTTGTGAAGGGCGCAACCGAGCAAGGCAGTCGCAACGGGGCCATAATTGCCTCCATCACCAGCCTTGCCGAGGCGCTGCGGATGGGCACCACTGCCGAAGGCGTCGAAACGCTTGATGAACTGGACCTCGTGCGTGTGCTGGGCTGCAGCCACGTTCAAGGGTTCATATATTTCAAACCGATGAGCCCCGACAAGATAACCGCTCTGGTCACGGGCGAAATGCTCGCCCGGCCCGAAGGGCCACGTTCGGCGCGCAGTCCGCGACAGGTGCTGCTGCGCAGGGTCGCCGTTGTCCACGCCGGCAACCGGATCAGCGCGACCTTGCGCAATGTCTCGGAAGGCGGGGCGATGATCGAAGGGCTTTGGAATATGCCGGCAGGCAGCGTTGTGAAAGTGATATTCAGCGCCAGAAAGTCAGTCAGCGCAGTGGTGCGCTGGTCGCGGGAAAACCGGATCGGCGTGGCTTTCGATCTGCCTCTCGAGCGCAGCAACGACGGAGCCTTCAAGGTGCTGCGTACGTAATAATTTACCCGGTCCGTTTAACACTTACTAACCAAACACTCCTAAAGTCGCGCTCTGTCCTGCCCGGACCGAACGCGATTGACGATGGGAGTAGCTGGTAAGTGTTGCTGAAGGGGATCTTGACGCCGAGGCGCAACACGCCACCGCGTGAGCCTGCACGCGACGAGCCCACGCCGGTGTTGCAGACTGATCGCCTGAACCTGCTTGACGAGGTTGAACGTTCGGGCCTGGGATGGTTCTGGGCGAGCGATGCCAAAGGCCATCTCACCTATCTCAGCGCTGCGCTGGCCGAACGGATCGGCGCCCCTTTGAGTGATCTGCTGGGCCAGCCTATGGCCGCCGTGTTTTCTCCGACCGATCATGACGGGCGTGGCAAGTCGCTTGCCCTGATGCTTGGCGCGCACAAGTCCTTTCACGGTCTGGCAGTGCAGGCGACCGGATCGCACGCTGGTATCGTGATGCGGTTTTCCGGACAGCCGATGTTCGGCGAGGATGGTCTGTTCACGGGATTCCGCGGCACCGGCGCGGACATTACCGAGGAGTTCCGCCGCGAGGAGGAGACCGAGCGCCTGGCCAAATACGACTCGCTTACCGGCTTGTCGAACCGTCACCGCATGGCGCACAAGATCGAGAACACGCTCAAGGCATTTCAGGCCGCGCGCAGAAATTGTGCGGTCATGATGCTCGATCTGGATCGATTCAAGCAGGTCAATGACACGCTGGGCCATGCAGCCGGCGATGAACTCCTGCGGCAGGTTGCTGAACGCCTGACCCGCGCGATTGATCGCGATTGCGAGGTCGGTCGGCTTGGCGGCGATGAATTTCAGGTACTTTTACCTGATATCGACGACCGCGGCGAGCTCGGTGAACTGGCGATGCGCATCATTACAATGCTGCGCCAGCCCTACTCCTTGGCCGAGGGACGCTGCGTGATCGGCGCTTCCGTCGGGGTCGCTATCGCTCCGCATGATGGGGTCACTCGCGAGGAAATCGTCCGTGCCGCGGATCTCGCGTTGTACGCGGCCAAGAACAGCGGGCGCGGGCAATATCGGTTCTTTTCGGGCGAGCTCGAAAACGAGACGATTTTCCGCCGCCGCCTTGAGGAAAACCTCGGCTCGGCGCTTGCTGACGAGGAGTTGTTCCTTCGCTTCGAGCCAATGATCGACGCGTCGTCGGGCTACGTGCGCAAACTCGAGGCGCATGTCTGCTGGAACCACGCGCAGCGCGGCGAGATCGACGAGGAAGAGTTTTCTGAAATCCTCGAAGGGTCCAGCCATGTCAGTGATGTGGGGCTCTGGGCGATCCGGAACGCTTGCAAGCTTGCGAGCGCCTGGCCTGATACCTTGCGGGTGGCTGTCAATGTGCCGGTTGCGCTTTTCATGCTGCCCGATTTTGTCGAGGAAGTGACGCAGGCCCTGCATGAAGCGGGCCTCGCTCCGGGACGGCTCGATCTGGAAGTGAGCGAAGCGGTGTTCCTCGGGGACAATGCAGTGGTGGACCGCGCGCTTGCCGGGCTTAACCGTCTGGGGGTGCCTCTCACGCTGGATGAATTCGGGAGCGGTTACTCCTCGCTGGCCTATCTGCGCCGCGCGCCGTTCAGCGCGGTCAAGATTGATCGTAAACTGATCGCTGCTTCGGAGCAGGACGAAGGCGACAATCTCGCTCTGGTGAGAGCAATCGTGGCTCTTGCCGGTGCGCTCGAAATGCAGACGATCGCGGGAGGCATAGAGACTGCGGCACTGCTCTCGGCCTTGCAGGGAGCCGGTGTGCAATTCGTACAAGGCCCGATCTATTGCGAGCCGGTTGATCAGGCGACCTTGTCCGAGGTTCTGACGGCGGGCGAGTGGCAGATCGAGCCATCGACGACGCGCAAGTATCGTGCACGCCGCCGCACTGTGTTCCGCAAGATTCACGTGATCCATGATGATCACTCCTACGAAGTCACGTTGCGCAACCTATCGCGTTCGGGCGCGCTCATTCAGGGGTTGGCGGATGTTCCCAAGGGCACGCAGTTTGTGGTTGATCTTGGCGGCGGGCAGCTGGCGGTGGCGACAGTGATCCGCTCGCAGGGCGATACGCAGGGCCTCGAATTCGAACAGCCGCTCATCGATGATGGCGCGGGTGGATTGTGCACCCGGCACCGCGTCTCTCCCTATGCGCTGGCAACGGCAGGAGCGCCTCTCGCAGCGCTTTCGCAAGGGGCCTATCAGGCGATGCCGGGAGGAAATCTCGGGCAGGGCGGAAGCGTACCCTTGTTCTCCTATGCGGCACCGGTTCGTCACGAAGCGGCCTAGCGGGTGGAACCCGGAGCGGGTGTTGCGTTTTTCTCGCATGACACAGCCGCCCACCATCGCTAAGTCGCGAGACAAATGACCGACCTTTCCAAGATCCGCAACTTCAGCATCATCGCCCATATCGACCATGGCAAATCCACCCTGGCCGACCGCCTCATCCAGTTCACCGGGGGCCTGACCGCGCGCGAGATGTCCGAGCAAGTCCTTGATAACATGGATATCGAGAAAGAGCGCGGCATCACCATCAAGGCCCAGACCGTCCGCCTTTCCTACACCGCCAAGGATGGCGAGACCTATCAGCTCAACCTGATGGACACCCCCGGCCACGTCGATTTCGCGTACGAAGTCTCCCGCAGCCTTGCCGCCTGCGAAGGTGCGCTGCTGGTGGTGGACGCGGCACAAGGCGTCGAGGCGCAGACGCTCGCCAATGTCTACCAGTCGATCGAGCATGATCACGAGATCGTCCCCGTCATCAACAAGATCGATCTGCCCGCCGCCGAACCCGAAAAGGTGAAGGCCGAGATCGAGGATATCATCGGCCTCGATGCATCCAACGCCGTGCTCACCAGCGCCAAATCCGGCATCGGCATCGAGGACGTGCTCGAAGCCGTGGTCGCCCGCATCCCGCCGCCCAAGGGCACGGTCGATGCGCCGCTGACTGCGAGCCTCGTCGATAGCTGGTACGATCCCTACCTCGGCGTTGTCATCCTCGTGCGTGTCATCAACGGCAAACTGACCAAGGGCCTTAATATCAAATTCATGCAGGGCGGCACCCAGCATCTGGTTGACCGCGTCGGCTGCTTCACTCCCAAGCGCACCGATCTGGCCGAGCTTGGCCCGGGCGAAATCGGCTTCATCACCGCCCAGATCAAGGAAGTCGAACAGGCGCGCGTCGGTGACACCATCACCACCGTCAAGAACGGCGCGACCGAAGCTCTGCCGGGCTACAAGGAAGTGCAGCCGGTGGTGTTCTGCGGCCTGTTCCCGGTGGACGCCGCCGATTTCGAAAAGCTGCGCGAAAGCATCGGCAAGCTGCGGCTCAATGACGCCAGCTTCTCCTACGAGATGGAATCAAGCGCCGCGCTCGGCTTCGGCTTCCGCTGCGGGTTCCTTGGCCTGCTGCACCTCGAAATC
>JBKBMC010000027.1:0-26572 GCA_046296075.1 Erythrobacter sp.
TGTCGCGGTATCGGGGCTGGAGATGAGCCAGAACTCGCTGCGCAAAAGCTGGAGCGAGGCGGAATTGCAGCAGATGCTCAAGGACATCATGTCGGGCATCCACGATCGCTGCCTGACCTATGGCGCGAAGGACGGCGGCTATGTCGACTATGTGAAGGGCGCGAATATCGCGGGCTTCAAGAAAGTCGCCGATGCGATGCTGGCTTTCGGCGTGGTGTGACGCTGGGGCTTTCTTCTGGCCTGTAAACCGCAGAAATCAGCGAGGCAGCAGATCAGATCCCGAGCGACGGGGAGATTTCATGGTTCCGGCAGAGGCAGCTTTCCATGGTTGGCGCAAAAAAGCTGCCGTTCGGGAAACGACCCCATTCCCGACATTACACTCTCAAACTATAAGCGGGGGATGCACGTTATCGGCAAACACAATTGCGAAGAGGCTGGTGACGCGATCCGCGACATCTTGATGATGTATGTGGATCTGGCGGATAGCACCGCCGGGTTTGGCCACAACGCGGATGTCTATGTTCGTTTTGATCCGCTCAAGTTCGTTGATGCCGAGGCCGAAGAGGACGGTTATTACTGCGCCGACTTAGAATTGCTCCGAGCAGGCTCTGCGGTTGCGATCTTGTGCGCCTTCTACAATGTTTGGACCGAAGAGCAGAAGCTGGAGGGCCACCCCCTTACTGAACGTTTTCAAGCTGCCATCGGTGCGGGAAGGCTTAGCCGCTTTCCAGACATTGAAGGGGTGATCCTTGAAGCCATTCGCCGCAACTGCGCGCCCATCGAGGACCAGTGGATGGATGATGCCGTCAGGCCAATTTATCGCAAATACGTAATCGGATACTTTGCTCGATTGGCAAAACAAGACCGCTCCGAACCAGCCACCTAGCGGCACGAAACCACCCATTTCCGGCCATTCGCCGCCCCCGGGCATAACCCCGAAAGCGGACAGGCAACCATCGCATCATAGGTGCCAAAAGCGGACCTTCTGCAAACGACCCCAAAGCTGTCGTTGATCCCAGCCATGAAGGATGGCTTATTGATACGATGGACGACGATCTGGACGAAGAGACCGAAGAGCAGTGGTGCGCCGCGCAACGCGAAGGCGTTCTCTCCTATCTCGTCGGGCAGGGGTTCGTCTCGCCGAACGTCGGCGACTGGCCTGCTTGGCACGTGGCGCCGATGGTCGCCGTGTGGGCCGTCGAGAGCCAAAAGCAGCCCGGTTGGGTTGGGTGGTGGGCTATCTCCGGAGACCTGCCAACCGACTACGTGACGTGTGCGAAAGATCGAAGCCCTCGGCAGGCGGTATATGACATTGGTCGGCGGTGGCGTGATGCCGCAGCACTATGGGCCCATGGCAAGCGTTGCGAAAATATGAGCTTGGGGTCCCAAGATGATGAAAAGGAGCTTGCTCCTCTACTCGCTATTCGCGCGGAATTGCTCCTCGACTTTGCGTCAAACGATAGCATCTGGACCGATTAGCATTTCGTCCACTTCCCACCCACTTTCCGGCATTCGCCAACCTCCACCGCGCTCCCGAAAGCGGACATGGGCGCCCCGCCGCCAAGCGGCCAAGGCCAAGCGGCAAGCCGCTTCCTTTCCTACCCGGCCTCGCACTGCCAGTGTTCCCGGATGAGCTTGCGGCCCGCTTCCTGTCTGTTTCTGCGCGACGCCAAGGCGGCAGGCCGGGCCGGTTCACGCACGGCGCGCAGCCTGAAAGGCCGGTTTTTGCGCTTATGACAGTGTCTCAACTGTCTCCAACATTCAGGAAGCGGGTGACTTTCCTGACAACCCTGACGATCCTGACCAGACGGGCGAACCTGTGGCTCACCGCCACGGCAGGCTATGTCACCCCGAGCGCCTGCGCTTGTCGTCGCAGCTCGGCAGCCTCACCGGGATTGGCCCGGATCGCCGCCTCCAGCGCGGCCTTGGCCTTGGCCGGTTCGCCCAAGGTCATGCGGCTGCGCATCAGCATCACCCAGCCATCAAGGTTCTTCGGCTCCTGCTGGAGCCGCGCTTCGAGCTGGGCCACCATGCCTTCGGCCATGCTGCGCTGTTCGGACGGCGTCATTCCGCCCGCTGCCGCCACCTCGGCCGCGCTCGGGCCGCGCACTTCGGGAGAGGGCGCAGCGCCCGCAGCCATCGCAGGCGCAGGGCGTTTCGCATTGGTCTCCGCAATCCGGCTGGCAACCGCGATCCCGTGGATCTGGCCGACCTGCTCGATCGTGCGGACCAGATCGGCCTCCCACGGGGCACCCGGCGGCGTATCCACCAGAAGCGCGAGCCAGGCGGCAATCGCGCCTTCATGATCCTTGTCGAGATCCTTCTTCACCGCGAGGAAATAGCGCGCGCGCGGATCTTTGGGATCAAGCGCGAGCGCCTTTTCAAACGCGGCCAGTGCCTCGGGCGGGAGCGGGTCGCGTGCACTCGCCATCACCAGCGCCTCGCCCAGCGACGACCACAGCACCGCTTGCCCTTCATCAGCCACGGTCGCGCGGCGATAGGCATCGGCAGCTGCGGCAAATTCGCCGCGCTCGAAATGGGCAAAGGCGAGATTGCTCCACGCCCGCGCATCACCCGGCGACGCTTCGGCCACCGCGCGCAATTGCGCGATGTCGGGCGCGGTGTCGCCCGGCGCTGCAACCTCGGGCGCGCTGTCCGCAGCACCTTCGTAGATGTTATAGCCGATCGAGGCCGCTGCCAGCAGCACAGCCCCGCCCAAAAGATACCAGCCCAGCCGGTTCGGGCCTGTTTGTGTCTCGCTCACCATGGCTTACGCGCTAGCAGCGTGCCCGATAATCGGCAATTCGTACTGGTATAAGGGTGGGTTTTCTCTATGCTGCCCCGAGGCAACCAGCAGGTCCAAGGGGGGGATCGTTTGCCGGACTTGGTCAAAGTCGCGATTATCGGATCAGGCCCTGCCGGATTGAGCGCAGCGGCCCGCGCGGCTGCCTTGGGCATGAGCCATGTGCTGATCGAGAAGACCGATCACCTTTCCGATACGATCTTCAAATACCAGAAGGGCAAGCATGTCATGGCCACGCCCGCCAATCTGGTGCTGCGCAGCGATCTCGATTTCGATGCCGGCAAGCGCGAGGCGATCCTCGGCCTGTGGGACGAACAGATCGCGGCGGGCCGCGTCAATGTGAAGCTCAATGCCGAAGTCACCAAGGTCGAAGGGACGAAGGGCAACTTCGCGATCCACCTGAGACATGGCGAAGTGATTACGGCCGAGGCCATCGTGCTCGCCATCGGCACGCAGGGCAATCCGAACCGGCTGCGGTGTCCGGGCGCGGATTCCCCGTTGATCCAGTACCAGCTCGATGATCCGGGCGAGTATTTCGATGAACACATCACCGTGATCGGTTCGGGCGATGCCGGGATCGAGAACGCACTGGGCCTTGCGGCCGATCAGGCGCAGCGCAACATCGTCACCATCCTCAACCGCAGCGCGGATTTCGCGCGGGCCAAAGCGGCCAACGTGGCGCTGCTCGAAGAGGCGGAGCGCGAGGGGCGGCTGATTGTCCGCCGCGAAACCGAACCGGCCGAAGTGCGGCACGGCGAGCTTCTCCTCAACACCCGCGACGGGCAGGAAGCGATCCCCTGCAACCGCATCATTGCGCGCACCGGATCGCAGCCGCCGCGCGGCTTTGTCGAGGCGATGGGGATCGAATTCTCTAGCCCCGAACCCGGCGCCTTTCCCAAGCTCTCCCCCGTGTTCGAGACGACAACGCCTGGCATTCACGTGATCGGCGCGCTGGCGGGCTATCCGCTGATCAAGCATTGCATGAACCAGGGCTATGACGTGATCGAATTCCTCAACGGGAATGCTGATCTCAAGCCTGCCGACGAGCCGATCCTCGCCGACAAATTCGCCCGCCTCCCCGGCGATCGCAGCGTGGACGAGTGGCTCGGCGTTTTCGGCGGCAAGATCGCCATTCTGGCTGATCTTTCGACGCTGCAACTGCGCGAGCTGATGCTGGATTCGACCTGCCATGCCTATCAGCCGGGCGAGGTGATCTTCAGCCGCAACGCGCCGGGTTCCTCGATGTTTGCGATTGCCGAGGGTTCAGTCGCAGTCGAGGTCAACCCGAACGATCCTTCGGCAACAGTGGCGATCGAACAGGGCTCGATCTTTGGCGAGGTCGGGCTGATCTCGGGTCGCCGCCGCGGCGCAACCGTGCGCGCGGCAGAGCCTGTGATCGCACTGGAGTTGTCACGCACCGCCGCGCTCAAACTGCTGGCGACCTCGCCCGGAGCCGCGCGCGCTGTTACCGCAATCTCGATCGAACGCCAGCTGCTCCAGATGTTCGGATCGGGCCTGACACGCGCGGATGTCGCCCCGCTGGTGGCCAGCGCCGAGGTGATGCAGGCGCGCGCGGGACAGGTCATCGTCACCGAAGGCGCGGATGACAAGGACATCTTCATCATCCGGCGCGGCTCGATGATTGTCGAGAAGCGGATCGGTGACAAGCCGGTCTTCCTGTCATACTTGCCCGCCGGCAGCTACTTCGGCGAGATGGCTGTGATTGATGGCTCAGCCCGCACGGCCACAGTCAAAGCCGCCATCAAATCCGAAGTGATCCGCCTGCCTGGCGAAGGCTTCCTTGCGCTGCTCGATCGTAATCCCGCACTGCGCGAGAAGGCCTTGCAGGACATGGCCGCACGGCGCGCCACCAACGCCTTCATCGAAAGTCGCAAGGATGATTTCGCAGGCGCGGTCGATCTCTATTCCGAAACCGCGCAATTCCTCGTCGACAATGGCATCGGCGAAGCCACCGATGTGCTGCTGATCGACGAGAAGCTGTGCATCGGCTGCGATAATTGCGAGAAGGCCTGCGCCGACAGCCACGATGGCCTCTCGCGGCTCGACCGCGAGGCAGGGCGCACCTATGCCCACTTGCACGTGCCGACGTCATGCCGCCACTGCGAGCACCCCCATTGCATGGCCGATTGCCCGCCCAACGCGATCCACCGCGGACCTGATGGCGAAGTCTTTATCGACGAGACCTGCATCGGCTGCGGCAATTGCCAGCGCAACTGCCCCTATGGTGTGATCCGCATGGATGCCAAACCGCCGAAAAAGCCCGGCCTGCTGCAATGGCTGCTGTTCGGATCGGGCCCCGGCCCCGGCGAAGCGCCCTATGGCTGGCGCAAGAAAGAAGCGGCGCGGCAAGGCACGCCCGAGGCCAAGCTCGCGATCAAGTGTGATATGTGTTCCGGCATTGATGGCGGTCCGGCCTGCGTGCGCGCCTGCCCGACGGGTGCGGCAATCCGCGTTGCCCCGGACAAGTTCCTCACCTTCACCAAGCTGACCGAGGACGCCGAGTAATGGCGACGCGCGCCAAGACCGGGACGGACGGCACGGGACGGTTCAGGCAGGACGAGAAGCGCCGCGATTCCGATCATGTAAGCTTTCTCCGGCACCGCAATTTCCGCTGGCTGTGGATCGCACTGATCGCAAGCGGAATGGCAGTGCTGGGCTATGCCCTGATCGATCAGCAGCCGCGTCCGAATGGCGGGACGTGGTACGGCTACACGCTCGGCACCATCGGGGTGCTGCTGATCATCTGGCTCTCGCTGCTCGGGGTCAGGAAGCGCAATATCACCACCGGCGCGTGGAGCCTCAAGGCGTGGACCAGCGCGCATGTCTATCTCGGCCTGTCACTGATTGTGATCGGCACACTCCATACCGGTTTCCAGATCGGCTGGAATGTGCACACGCTTGCCTATGTGCTGATGCTGGTTGTGATCATCACCGGCATCTGGGGCGTAATTGCCTATGCCACCCTGCCCGCGCACCTCAGCGCCAACCGGCGCGAGATGACGCGCGCGCAAATGCTCGAAGCGCTCGCCGCGCTCGATCGCCAGCTCGATAGCGCGGCTCAGCCGCTTGGTCGTGCCGAGGCCGATCTGGTGCTCGCCGCCTTGCAGCAGGACGTGTTCCATGGCGGCGCGTGGGGACGGCTGACGGGCAGCTATCCGCGCTGTGCCACGGCCCGCGCGCTCGGATCGATCGGGCAGCGGGACGAAGCCCATGCGCGCGTCCATGCCCTGCTGGCCAAGCGCAGCGCACAGTTGGCACAAGTCCGCGGCTATCTGCGGATCAAGGCCCTGCTCGAAATCTGGCTGTTCATCCATATCCCTGCCACCATCGCCCTGATCGCAGCGCTGATCGCGCATGTCATCAGCGTGTTCTACTACTGGTGAGGCGCAGGCGATGACATTCCTCATCCGCACTATCGATTTCACCGCCGCCGGGCGCGAGATCGTGCGCGATCGGGTGGTCGAGCAAGCCAGTCTGACCATCGGCCGTGCAGCCGAGAACGATATCCATCTGCCTGATCTCGCTGTCGAGCAGCGCCATGTGCGGCTTGATCTCGGGACAGACGGCATGGTGAAGGCCAAAGCGCTGGGCACGCTAGGCTTTGCAATCGACGCTCGCAGCGTCACCGAAGGCACGATTGATCCCGCTATCGGCGGGGAAATCGCGCTGGGTTCAGCCCTGCTGGCTCTGGCCCGCGATGGCGATGGGCGCACCACGCTCACCATCCGGCAAGCCCCTGCCGAAGAAGGGAGGAGCGATGCGGTCGCCGGATTTGCGCTCGCCAGCGCGTTGCCGAGCAAGCGGGCGATGGCGTGGGTGCTGGCGAGCCTGATCCTTGCGCTGCTGCTGGCTGTGCCGGTCTTTACCCATGCGACCCGCACCGTAATTCCCAATGATCCTGCGAAGATCACGCCCGGCCAGACCGTGCTGGATGCCGCATGGAGCACGGGCGCGCTCTCACCCAAGCACCACAAGCTCGAAGAAAATTGCGAGGCCTGCCATGTCGGCGCCTTTGTCTCGGTGCGTGATGATACCTGCATCTCGTGTCACAAGGAGTTGGGCGATCACGCCGACAAACCCCGCCTGATCGCTGGTATGCCCGCGCTTTCGGCAGGCGATACGACCTTGTGGAAGGTCGCCGGGCTGTTCGGCAAGGAAGGGCGCGGCGCCTGCACCACCTGCCACACCGAGCACGAAGGCAAGCTGCGCCAGCAACCCGCATCGCAGGCGTTCTGCGCCGATTGCCACGACAAGCTCGATACGCGCCTTGCTGACACCAGCCTCGGCAATGCCCATGATTTCGGCAAGACCCACCCGCAATTCCGGCCGACATTCTATGCAGCCTATGGCGCAAAGGAGCCGGTGCGCGTTTCGCTCGATACTAAGCCTGTCGAACGCAGCGGGCTCACTTTCCCGCATGATGTCCATATGGACACGCGCGGCGGAGCGGCCCGGATGGCGATCAACCTTGCGCAATATGGCGCACCGCTCGCATGCAAGGATTGCCACACACCCGCCGATGACCGGATCGGCTTCAAACCGATCAGCATGGAAGACTCTTGCGAGGGCTGCCACAGCCTCGTTTCGGGGCGCGGTGGCGGCGGTTTCACAAGCCTGCGCCATGGCGATGTGCGCAAGTTCCGGGAAGATATTGCCGGCTTGCGTCAGGGGGCGGCCCGCGGCGCGCTTGTCACCGGTCGCCAGCGACCGGGCCAGTTCGGGCAGACCGGACGCTATTTCGCTGAATTCGGCCGTCCGGTGAATGCCTATATCAGCCTTGCGCGCGGCCTTGAGAAAGGCGGGGTGTGCACCGAATGCCACTTGCCCACCCGAACAGCGGGGCGCGCTGATCTGGTGCCGGTCAATCTGCCGGATCGCTTTCTTGAACATGGCTATTTCAGCCATGAGGCGCACAAGAAGCAAGAATGCACCGATTGTCACGCCGCCGACAAGTCGAAGGCGGCGAGCGATCTGCTCATTCCAGACCTCGCCAGCTGCCGCGACTGCCACCTGGGCGCAGCGGCCGTAAAGACCGCGAAGATCGTGCCCTCGTCCTGCGCGATGTGTCACGCCTATCATGTCCCGTCAGGCCAATGGGCGCCGGATCGTTCCGACAGGCCGGAAGGCGCTTCGGGCTATGTCGCCGGATTGCCCGGCAAGGACGCGCGCAAATGACGGCCCGGTCGACGGGATCTGAAGGGCGCGCGCTCCTGATTGCGCAATTGACCGATATTCATGTCGGCTTTGCACCGGATCAGCAGCCCGAGGAACTGAATCTCACCCGCTTTCGCGCGGTGCTGAAGCGGCTGTTTGATGGCCCCAATGTGCCCGATTTGCTGGTGCTGTCAGGCGACATTACCGATCACGGCGATGCCGGGAGTTTCGCGCGAACGGCGCAGTTGCTCGAACACTGCCCGTGCCCCATCCTGCCGCTGGTCGGCAATCATGATAGTCGCGGCGGATTGCTTGGCGCTTTCCCGCAGGTCAAGCCTGCCGAAGGCGGCTTCCTGCACTATGTCATCGAGGTCGCGGGCCTCCGGATTATCTGCCTCGATACGCTTGAGGATGGCCGACACGGCGGCGCGTTCTGCGAAGCGCGCGCGGGCTGGCTTGCAGAACGCCTTGCCGAGGCACCGGACACGCCCACGCTGATCTTCATGCATCACCCGCCAGTGGTCGCGGGGATCGACTGGATGGACCCTGCGCCGGACGAGCCGTGGATCATTCGCCTGCGCGATGTGCTGCGGGGGCAAACGCAAGTGCAGGCAATCCATTGCGGGCACTTGCATCGCCAGATCACCACCAGCTTTGCCGGGATTCCCTTGGGCGTAACCCCTTCGGTCGCGCCTCTGGTGGCGATGGATCTTCGCCCGATCGATCAGGATGCGCCCGATGGCCGCGCGCTTATCACTACCGAGCCGCCGACCTATGCGCTCCATCGCTGGGACGGGACGAGCCTTGTCTCGCACTACGAGCGCGTCGGGCAGTGGCAGGTGCTCGCCCGGTTCGATGACGGGCTGCAACCCATGATCCGCGCCATGTTCGGCGAGCGCGACTAGCGCTGCCGAGGTGGCGGCGGGAGGCGGCCGATCCAGCGATCCATCAGCGGCTCGTCCGAAACCTTCCACGGTACGCCAGCGCGGGTCATGAACAGCCGCTCCATTTCCGTCCGGGTGAAGGGCCGCGAGCCGAGCCGTCCGAACACTGCGATTTGCCCGCCGGTCTCGTCCACCGCGCGGTCGCGGTCGAGTCCCTTGGAGAGCGCAATCGCGGGCGACGGCGTCTTCGCCCACGCAATCAGTTCGGGCACCGGCGCGGGGCTGAAGCCGTAGAAATTGCGCTGGCTATCGGGGCTGGTCAGTTGCAGCAGCTTCATCCCGTTCACGCCATCGGCGATATAGGCAAACAGCGAGGCATTGGTGGTTGCCAACATCACATCCTCGGCATCGTTCAAGGCGCCATCAAGCGTCACCTTCTGGTGGATGCGCGGGGCGAGTGGGTTCTTCACATCGAGGATCAAGAGGCCGTCTGCCTTGGCCGCAACATAGGCATAGGTGCGCGCCACATAGATACGCCGGGCATCGGCAAGGCGCACGGTGCCTTCGGGCCGCGCGACCGGATTGCGCAGGTTGGTGACATCGAACAGTTTCACCCCGTCCGCATCCGAGACCCACAGATAACGGAACTGGATTGCACTGGCCCGCGCATCGCGAAGCTCGCGCACGGCAGCAAGCCTGGGGCTTAGCGGGTTCGCCAGATCGACCACGACGAGACCCTTCGCCGCGGTGACGAAGGCAACCTCACCCGCCAGGTGGATATGCCGTGCGCCATCCAGCACGCCGCCGGGGTTCCAGGCGGTGCTGCCATCCGCCAGCACCTCGCGCCGCAGCTTGTTGCGGCGAAACTCGCCATCGGCCAGCGTATTGACATTGACCAGCACAAGCCCCTCAACGCTGTCCGTCACGACGGCATAGTTATAGATCGGCAGAAACGGCTGCTCCTGGTTCATCTCACGCATTGCTGCGGTGCTGCGGGTGGGCGCAATCGGCTGGTTGGTGGGCAGCGCCATGCAAGTAGCGTTGGTGGTCTTTACCTGCGTGTTGTGCCCCAGCTTCGAGAACGGCCCTGTCAGGATGCGTTCGGACACGCCCTTGTTCGCGACCGAGGCGACATCATAGGCGCGAAAGCCCCCCTTGCCTTCGGCCACGAACATGTACTCACCGCGCAATTGCAGACAGCTGACGCGGCCGGGCGTGCCCTGATTGATGTTGACGAATTCCTCAAGCGGTTGGGTCTCGCCAGAAAGCTTCTTGTCAAAGGTCTTGCCGCGCACCCAGTTCTTCAACTCGCGGCCATTATCCTCGACATGCATCCGCCAGTAATCAGGATAGGCATATTTGTGGAGGTATGAACCGATCACCGCTTGTGGCTCGTCATATTCGGTGACGCGGGTGGCCTGAAACCCGCCTTCAAGGCCTGCCCACGCGTTCATCCCGACGAAATTGACGTAATTCGTGCCGAGCAACAGCAGCTGCGCCATGATCGCATTATTGTCATCCTTGTCCGAAAGGTGACAATCGGAACAGGTCTTGGTTTCGGTCTTGCGGACCGTGTGCGGAAAATGCGGTGCGAATGCCTGCGATGAGAAGCCAATCGCGCTGATCGGCGGCTGCTGCACATAAATGCGCTCGCGGTTGATATTCATCGAGGACAGCACCAGCGCCGAGGAGGAACGCACCGGCGCGATCTGGTTGCCCTTGGTCGTCTGGTGCTTGCCCAGCTGGAACATCTCGTCACGTGCGACCTGGGGGTTGTAGGTCGCAAAGTTCCTTGTCTCGCCCCCTTCATAGCGGTGCGAGGCGGTTTTCCAGTTGGCCTCGATCGGCAAATGGCACCCGCCGCAGCTGGTCGTCCATGACAGGTGGCAGGTGAAACACGCCATTTCCGGCTCGCGGTGAGCACGATCTTCCAACCCCACGCCGTCACCGAATTCGAAGCGGCCCGTTTCCGCTCCGTAACGGCTCATCAGCTTGGCCCTTGCCGCCTTGGCGTTGAAGTGCGGCGTTGCGGGATCGACCGCGTCCTTGACGAGGCTCATCTCCCATTCGAGGTTCGGATCCACAATCGAGCGCTGGATCAGCTTGCGACGGCCATCCGCCCCTTCCATCCATTCAAAGCGGCGCTTCCCATCGGGATTGCGCAGCAGCGCGAGATCATGGCCCTGCGGCGGAGCAGCGGGGCCACTGGTGCGCAGCGTCGGATAGGCATCGGCCGTGCCGTGGCAATCCTTGCAGCCGATCTCGATGGCGTTCGCCACTTCGCCGTAGATCAGGCCATTGCCGTGGCTATCCTGTTCGAAGTGGCAATCCGCGCATTGCATCCCGACTTCGGCGTGGATGTCCATCATGTGCACCGCCTTGCCCGGATTGACGCCGGGGGGCACGAATTTCCCTTCTCCGCTCTTGCGCCACTTTTCGGGATCGTCCGGGTCGACGATCTTGCCTTCAGCGTCGAGCAGATTGCCTTCCCGGTCACGCTTGAAGATCGCGCGGAAATTCCAGCCATGACCGTGGTAGTCGGCGAATTGCGTGTCTTTCAGCGTGGGGTTGAGATCATAGACATTGCGCAGGAAATCAAGATCGGCCCACTTGCCCTTTGGAGCCGCGCCTTCGGGGTTGCGATCCAGCACCGCGCGCACTTCGGCAGAGGTCGGATATTTCTGCTTTTCCGGCCACATGAAGGGAGCATCGCTCTCGTAATCCCACATGGTGTATCCGAGGTAGGAATTGAGGAAGATATTGGGCTGATGCATGTGGCAATTCATGCACTGGGCGGTGGGGATGGCGCGGGTGAACACATGCTGGAGCGGGTGGCCCTTTTCTTTCTGCTGTCCGTTGAAGGTGAGAGTACCATCGGCGCGCTGACCGGGGCCGCTCGCATCTGCGTGATTGTCATGGCCGGGTTCCTTGACCGCGCCGTGACCACCCTTCTTCTTGTCGCCATAGCCTGCCGCGTGTTCCAGCTTACCCGCAATTGTCGGATCGGCGGTGATCGTCTGTCCGTCGCGGCCATATTGGGCATAGATCAGCGAATGGCGCGGCTCGCGGTCGTTGGCATAGACGACATGACAGGAAGCACAGCCCGAATGGCGGTAATCGCCCGGCTGATCATTCGTCCCCATGAACCAGGTGAAGGGATCATTGAGACGCGTCTTGTGGATATTCAGCGCCGGGATCGCGACACGCAGCCCGGTGCCGGGGCCGCGATTGGATTGTTTGAGATCGGGCCGCCCGGGTTCTTCCAGACGCTGGATCTGGCCTGACGGGCTGGGCAGGCCGATCTCGGGGACTTGCGAGTTGATGGTGCGCCCGCCGCGTTCGAACACGCGGAAGACATCGCCCGGCGGGATCACCTGCCATGTCGGCAGCGGATAGAGTTCGGCGAGCACGCCGCGCGCTTCCTGCTCGGCCGACAGCTTGCCATCCTTGCCAGCCCCCGGAGATGTGATTTTCGCAGGTTTGCCATCGCGGGTGTAAGCCTCGCCCAACGCGTAATTCTTGAAGGGCAGGATGCCGTTATTATAGGCGGCCCCGCCCCACAGCATCGCGCCTGTCGCCATGATCGAGCGTTCGGCCGCCTCGATGGCTTGCACATGGCAGGCCCCGCAGGCCTCGCGCGCGACGCGGTAGTCAGAGGGATTCACGAATTTGACGAATTCGGGAGCCTCTTTGTTGAGCAGCGCATAGGTCCGCTTGGGATTGGCCGAAGACGGGAAATGCCAGCTGTCCGGATATTTGGGCAGCACATGCGCCCGGTCGCGCGCCGCGACATAATCGGCATGATCATGCGGCAGGTCGGCATTGCCGCGCACCTGCGGATTGCCGCCGTGGCAATCAGTGCAGCCCAATCGCACGGCGGGCGTGAGGTGCATGGTCGGCGCATCGGACTTGGTGTGGCAGGTGAGGCAGCCTTCGGACTTCGCATCCATCTCGGCGATTGATTGCTGCGCAGGCGCGGGCAACGCGAGCACGCGCGAGTAATCACGCTTGACCGGCTTTTCCTTGTCAGCCGCCTGCGTCCCCGGAGCCGCCAACGCCAGTGCAAGCACAATAGCGGCAAGAACCAACGCAAGGGTGCGCAGCAGGTCGGATCGAAGCATCTGCATCAGTAAGTCAGCACCAGATTGGCAAGCACGGAGAAGAACTCGCGTTCTGTGCCCAGATTGTCGAACAGGTTGCGAAAGCCCTTGCCCGGCAAGAGCGCGGCGGCAGACATCCGCATCACGATGTTCTGCGTTGCCTTGGGCCGCCAGATCGCCGCAGCTGACAGGTCAAAGCCGATTTCGCTGGGGATCGAACCTTCGTTGCGCAGCACTTGCAGCACGCGGGTATTTTCAAACCACAGATGATTGGCGTTGGTCGACAGGCGGAATTCCGGCGTGAGATCGAAATCCGCGCCGATGCCTGTAAGGATCAGACCGGGATTGACGAAATTGGACTGCCCTTGCTCTTTCGAGGATCGCAGCGAATTCAGGATACCATTGCGACCATTGATACTCACCGCACGACCGCCGCCCGCAAACGGGATCGTCTGCCTGATCCAGTAAGATGTATCGGCACCCGCAAATACCGGGTTTTCGAAAATCGCATCGAAACCGGTCTCGCGATTGTCGAACGGATCATCGTCACCACTCGCAAAGGCGCCCGACAGGCGGAACCGCATCCAGTTCTTGTCATAACTGGCTTCCAGCGCACCGAATTGTGCGTTGATATCGGCTGGCTGGCCGGTGAAGATGTTGTTGCGGTTTTCGCCCAGCGCCCAATAGGCGCTTGCTGTCAGATTGATGCGACCGACGCGCCCGTCGGCGTTATAACCAAGATAGACGACATCATAATCGCGCCCTCGCAGATCACCGAGCAAGGCCGGACGCACCGGGAAGCCATTGGTGTCGACCTCGATCCGATCCGCTTCGCGGTTTCGGTTATAGGCTACCGTGATCTGGCTGGTGAGCGCGGGGATCAGGAAGTCCTGCCGGTAGGCATTGGCGATGAACACGAAATCATCACGCGGGCGCTGCACCACCGAATTGAGGCCCGAATTGGTGTCTTTCTCCAGCCGCCAGAAGGCGCCGAGATTGAACTGGAAGCGGTTGTTGTCGCGCGATCCGAAAACCCGCACGCCCAATTGCTGATCATTGAACAGGAATCCGCGGAAATCAGACTGGAATGGCTGGATTCCTGCACGGATCGAGATGAAGTCGAACCGTTCCGTGTCAAATTCGGTGAAGTGGTAATCGACGAAAGCTTCCTGCACCCCCACGAAGCTGTCGAAGCGGGTGGTGCCGCGCGAAGGTTCGACAAACAGCACCCGCCGTTCAGGCACTTCGACATAATTCATGTTGAAGGCAAGCGTGACGCGGTATTCGATCGAGGGCGGCTTGAAATTGGTACTGCCTTTGAGCAGCGCCGCACCGACCAGAAAGGTCTGGCTGAGCACGGTCGAGAAATTGTTACCGAATACATCCAGCCGATCGGGATTCTGCGTGGTCTGGATGCCGACAGGGATCGGGAAAGTGCGCGGCTCGTAAACCGTATCGCTCACCAGATTGGCGACAAAAAACCAGTCATCGCCCTTGATAGGCAGCCACGGCACTTTGGCCCGGTTGATCGGGCGGTCGCCCTTGTAGGTGTTCTGGTTATAGGGATCGAGCAGGTTCTCACGGACCAGTCCGAGCGTCTCGATCAACCGCCAACGATCAGGAATCGGCAGCTGATCAGTGGGAAATGCAGATGGCGGCGGCGCGCGGATCGCGCCTTCGTTGCGCTGTTCGATACGTTCGGGGAGCGGCGCGGTATAGCCGGGGCGGGTGCGCCCTTCGATCAGTTCGCGATCAACCGGCGGAGCATCGGTCTCCCAGGTTTCGCGCGCAGGTGGCGGCTCGTCGGGCGGAGGCTCTGCCACAGGTTGCTGGACGAGCAGCGCCGCTGGAAGGAACAGCCAGCCCATGGCTATAGCCCCTCACACACGTTTTGCGCCGCAGTATCGAGGAACGGCGCAAATGGACAATTGATATAGCGCAGCCGCACCTGACGGCTGCCCACCTGCACCACCACGCGATCCGCGCGGATGGCGTTCGGCGCATTGCCAATGCCGCTCGCCGCCTTCTGTCCGGCATTATGGAGGCCAAGGAAGCTGATCATGTCATCCTGATCGATCCCGTCGCCCGATACGCCGATCGCGCCAACAAGCACATTGCCGCGATAGACCGGCACAGAACCGGGAAAGATCTGGATGCCATTGGCAAGCCGGCTGATCCCCGCCGGCGTCACCGGCAGGCCAGTGCAATTCCTTGGCGTGTCGGCAACCACAGCGCCCGTCACAAAGCCGAGATGCTGGGCAAGATTGCCAATGATGAGCGCCGATTGCAGCCCGGTCGAGAACGGGTTGAATTGTGCGATCGGCCGCGAGAACGGCCCCGGTGGACGGCCCAGCTCTCCATCGGGGAAATAGGGCCGCGAGAGATTGCCGGTCGCCCGGTCGGAGAAAGCGAACTGCCCGGTCAGTGCTTGGGGATTGCCCAGGAAATCGCGGGCGCGTGTCACGAATTGCGGCACTTCGCCGCCCGCTGTCTGCATTTCCGCTGCAGCGAAGGGCGCGGAGAAGAAATTGGCGCTGCGGGCTTTCTGCAAGCTCACATCGATCCCGAAGATCGGCGCATCAGGCGAGCGCACGATGCCAAGAACCTGTCCGCGCGTATCGACAAGGCTGATCGTCACTTCAGCACGGCTATCGAGCGGCTGACGGATCTGCGCCCGCGCGCGGCTCATGATGGTGAACGCTTCTTCGAGGATGATGCGCGCCTCGCCTGCCGAAAGCGGGCTGGCGATATCGCCTGCATCGGTTGCGGCGCGCACCGGGAAACGCGCCAGCCCCGCACCATTGGTGAGGACAAAGGCATCACGGATCGCAAATTCGGCTGGGGTGGAGGCGCGCACGCCCGAAGCCTCGCTGCCATAGGCGGTCCCGGCGAGCAGGCCTGCTCCGCTGAAATAGCCTGCGACGGCCACCAACACGCCCGGGGTGCTGGCAAAGCTTGCCCCGCCAATCGCGCCAACCTGCGAGTAGAGCGTATCGCTGTATCGCAGCGATGTGCCATCGGCGAAGATGCGGTCAGCACGGATCGCGACGGGTGCTTCGAATCCGACAGTCCCGGCGAGCGCGATCAGTTCATCCACATCATTGTCGCGGTCAAGGACGTTGGTATCAAGACCATAGACCCCGTCGGCAATCACCCCGATGCCGCCGACAACAACGCCGTTCTTGTAGAGCGGGAAACCGCCCGGATCGGCTGAGAGGCCGAGCGGCGAGCGCTTGGGGCCGATCATCCCGTCACTCGCGCGGGCCACCAGATCAGAGCATGGCAGCTGGCTGAACTGGACCCCGAACAAAGGCCCGCTTTCAAGACCCGCCGTGCTTGGCGCAGGCGGGAAATGCTCCTGAACGATCATGCTGGCGGTGCGCGAGGAGAAGGCATTGCCGCCGCTCGACAGATAAGCGCCTGTGATCGCCTTGGCGATGGCCGCAGCGGCGCTCGGGATGGTCAGGCCCTGCGCATCGACGTTCTGACCATTGGGAGCATCGGGAATGCGGGCGGTCGCAGCCGCGCCAGGCATGGCGAACACGCCAAGCACATTGCCGACCCGGTCGGTCACCGCAATCGTCGCGCTTGCACCGCTCGCACGCGCCTGCGCTGCGGCCTGCGCGATAATGGTGCCAACATCGGCGGCGCTGAGGCTTTCCGCGCGCGGCACCGCATAGACCCCGCCGGTGGGTGGCGGTGCGGCCGGCGGCGCTGGTGGCGGCGATCCCGGGCCAGTGCCACCGGTCCCGCCGGAACTGTCGCCCCCGCCGCCGCATGCGCTGACCACAAGAGCCAGCCCGGCGAGCAGTGCGGTTGCTCCCCTCATCCGCATTACTTCAACCTGCCAATCGCACCCGACGCTGCCTTCAGCGCGCTGCGGAAATCTGCGGGGCGATAGGCATTCGGTTCCTCCACCGCCTGGTAAGCCCGCGCAATGTCGGCTCGGATACCTGCCGCGGCACCCGTTGCCACGCGCCCTTCGCGCACCAGCGCGTTGAGCAGCGTATCAACCGCCATCACGGCCTGCACCGATCCGGCATAATCGGTGAACTGGGCCGAGGTTGCCTCGCCGGCGATCATTGCGATCACGCGAAATGCGTCATCGCTGCTGTAACCACGCGCGGCGAGCGCATCGGACAGCGCCCCTGCCCTAGTCCCGAGAGCCTGCGCAGCAGTGCGCGCTGCGGCTGCATCGCTTGCCATCGCCTTGTGGAAATCGCGGGCAGCGGAACGGAATGCCACGGCTTCTCCCGGCACAAGCGCGCCTGCGACTGCGCCAAGCAAAATGATGTTCTCGTCATTGAAAGGCGGATTGCCAAACGTGATCGGGCGGCCCGGATTGGTTTCAAAGGTCAGCTTCCGAGTAGGACCATCAGTGATGGTGCGGTGGCACGAATGGCAGTCGTAGAAGGTGAACTGCGGGAACATGCCCTCCATCGCAAAGCGGGGTTGGGCAAACAGCGAAGTTGCACGCCGCACCGCTTCGGCCTGCCCGACCGCCCAGGACCGCAAGGCATCGGGCCGTGCTTTGCGTACAACGTAATCCGTATCGATATCGTGGTGCTGTTGAAGCGTGCTGAACAGATCAAGCTCGAAAGAAATGCGCGGGTGGCCCGCCGCCATCATCGCATGGGTGACGAACTGCCCCGGCTTCGATGACCCGTAATGGCAATCGAGGCACACGTTCGCACGCGCCCGCGCATTGTCGAGCGGAATCAAGCCGGCCGCCACGTTCGATGCATGGGTGGCGGGCCGCGCATAATGCTCCGCCAGCCAGCCGCCAATGCCCCCCGCAGCCCCGTGGCAGCTTTCGCAGCCAACCCCGTCAGCCAGCGTGAACTTCGCGCCGCGCTGGGTTGCGGGCGCATAGGTTGCATGGCACCCGAGACAGGCTTCGGCTGAGGTCGCCGATCCGTATCCAAGGCTTGCTGCGATCTGCTGCCCGCGCCGTCCTGCCAGCGCCGCATAGGCGCGGCTGTGCGCACCCGAAGGCGAGGAAGGCTCCTGCCAGGTTGCGATCTCATCCTGCCGGACAACAGCGCCATTGCCTTCGGCGCGGCCATGGCACGTCGATCCGGCACAGCTTGCAACACCTTCGAATACCGGATTGCCGATAGCGACCGAGGAAGGAACAAGTGCACCAAGAGCAGCCAGCGCCAGAGCAAGACGCGTCGATGGACGCCCCAGCCGGGCCATTGCCTTTGTCACCATTCCCGCCATCTCTCACCCCCTCGAGATGCTACGCCTCAATTCCTTGTCCGCAAGCTGATCCGTGGCTGATCTACTGCGTTTGCAACTCGTGCCAGCCCTGTCAGCTCGCTCCTTCCCCGACGACTGCCTCGGCCGAAGCTTCAAGCGAATTGGCAAGCGCTTCGAGCTGGACAGTGCAGCCCTTGCCGATCAGTGCTTCGGCCAGTGCGTCGGGTGCTTCGTAATCCGTGCCGAGCAACACGAAACCGAGCCGCGCAGCAGGCATGCCATCCGGCCCCGTTACCTGATAGGTCGCACCCTCGCGGATCGGCAGACGTGCCGGATCCAGCGCGGCAATCATCACGGTATCATCGAACGTCACCTCGACCTGCGCCTCGCCGCCTGCATCAGCAATGCGATAAGTCGAAGTGCCAGCGGTGCCGGGGCGCCACAGCCGCACCGTATCGAGATCATAGAGGCAAATCGTACCCGAACGCGTCACATCGACATACCAAAGGCTGGGATTGGTCGGTGCCTCGTCACTCTCGCCCCGCACCGCCCCGGTGCGCACCCGGCTTGCAGCCCGCTTGCGGGTGAGCGCGGCGAAACGTTCATTGGCAACCTGCGGCCTGTCCCCCACGCGGTGCGTGCCCGCTCCGCGGATGACCCGCGTGCCATCGGCTGTCAGCACTGTCACCACATCACCTTCGCGCAGGGTGATGGTCGCGCTGTCATCCAGTTTGGTGCCGACCGGAAAGCGCGCCGCGGAAGGTCCGGAGGACTTCACCACCACGCCGGCAAACGCGCTGGCAGGCAGAGCGGCAATGCCGCCTAGCATGGCCAGCGCGGCCAGACGGGTCTTGATGCTACCCGAGAACATAGGTTCCTCCCTCGTCCAAATCCCTGAGGCGCCGTTGCAGGTTTAGTAAGGCCAAATCCTCGGGATGGCCAGCCACAAGCGCATCAACCATGGCAATTGCGCGTTGCCGATCGGTGAAAACCAGCGCCATCGCTTCGCCCAGCCTGGCGCGGTCCTCAGCCGGAAAATCCGGCGCAGGCTCGAAGATATCGACCGGCCGCGCCCGCCCGCGCAATTGCACCCGCCCCATCGCCCGCCACCAGTCCTGCCCGGAAGCTTCGGCAAATTCGCGGCTTGCCATGACACTGGATTGCAGCGGCTTGTTGGCCGCTTCCAGCCGGGCCGCGGTATTCATGCTGTCGCCAAGCGCGGTGTACTGGATGCGCGTTGCACCGCCGAAATTGCCGATCACCGCCTCGCCGTAATGGAGGCCGACGCGGGTCTTGCCGATGGGCGGAAGCGAAGCATCCATCGCGGCGACCTCGCGCCGGAAAGTTTCTCCGGCCTGCCAGATCGCATAGCCTGCCCGTGCGGCGCGCGCGCCATCATCGGGGCGGCTGATGGGTGCACCCCAGAACGCCACCACCGCATCGCCCACGAATTTGTCGATCACCCCGCCATGATCAAGCACCACCTGGCTCAGCATGTCGAGATAGCGGTTGAGCAGGATGGCGACCATTTCCGGCTCAAGCGCGTGGCTCATCTTGGTGAAGCCTTCCAGATCGCTGAACAGCACGAAAATGCTGCGCTTCTCGCCGCGCAGTGCGAGCAATTCCGGCTCATCGATGATAGCCTGCGCAATATCGCGCGGAATATACTTGCCGAGCGCGCTCTGCGCGAAATTGCGGCTTGCCGCACCTGAAGCGCGCGCCGCTGCCGTCACGCCGGTAAAGGCAATGATCCAACCCGCCAGCCAGCCAACGGCAGGCAGGTTGTAGGTATCCACATTGCGCGCTGCCAGCAGCCACGGCAGACCGACAAACACGCCGAGCAGGACCAGGAGCAAAGGCACAAGACGGCGGGCGGGCCATTCAAGCAGCGCCGTCAGCACCGCTGTCAGCACCACCAGAATGGCGAGCGCCCAGATGGTGAACGCAGAAAGCGGGGTCAGCGCCTTGCCATCAAGGATCTGAGCAATGATATCGCCATGCACGGCAAGCCCGGCAGGGCGAAATCCGTTGACCGAGGTGAACGCCGTGTCGACCCGGTCATAATCGACAATATCCCCGCCGATCAGGACATATTTGCCCGCGATCTGTTGGGCGAGCAAAGGCAGCACTTGCGGATCGGGATCGGCAAACAGATCAATCTGGAGCGCGGCAAACAGCGGCTCATCGGCAAAGCGGGCGCGGCGATAGGCGATCGCGCCGCGATAATCGGCAAACGGCGGCGGCAAGCCAACCGCATCCGCGACCATCGCGCGCCCGAGCAAAGGTGGCAGACCCTGCTCGATACTTGGCCACACACGCGTCGCGCCGAAAGCGTTATCGAGCCGGATGCTCGCCGGCCGCGCCTCGCTGCCTTCAAGCCGGGCAAGGAATTGGTCGAGGAAGGCCTGCTGCTCATAGACGAGATCACTCTCGTTCGTGGCGATATTGGCGTAGGCGACAGCAGTGGGCGTGCGCATGGCGCGCAGCACCGCAAGCAGTTCCTCGTCCTCGTCCTGGGGCTGATCGAACAGGATATCGATCCCGATCGCCTTGGCCCCCATCCCATCGAGATTGCGCAACGCCGTAGCAAGCATCCCGCGATCAAGCGGCGAGCGCTTCCGGGCCTTGATCAAGGTCTGGTCATCATAGACCACCAGCACAATGCGATCATCCTGCTCCACCATCGGCGCGGTGAAATAGGCGCGCAGATCATAGAATGCCCGCTCGGCATCGCTGATCAGCGGGGTGGGCGTCGTCCCGTCGGGGAGCGTCCAACTGAACCGCGCCACGAACAAGGCCAGCAGCACCATCAACAGCGTTGCGAGCAATTGCAACCGCCCTGCCTCGCGCACATTCCGCCAGCCACGCGCGAGGAATTTCCGGCTAAGGTGCGAAGGCTGGGCCTGATCTGTCATGGCGGAAGTCAGCCTTACCTGTGCTCAGCGAGCCAAGGTCGCCGCGCCATCGCCGACCACCGCGAAAGCTGACCAGTAGAAGGGGTGCGAGGTTGCCGCATCATCCATCAGGCCAAGCTGCGAGCGGCGCAGCGCGGCCGCTGTTCCGCCAGCATTCTCGGCAAACAGGCCTGTGATCAGGCGTCCGGTGGCATTGAAATCTTCCGGCACCGGCCAGTGGCTCGCCAGCACAGTGCGCCCGCCCGCGCCCACGAAGGCACGCACCAGCCCGTCAAGCGCGAAGTCACCACCCGAGGTAACGCCCGCCTCGCGGGTGGCGCCGATCGTGGCACTTCCCGCTGTGTCGCAGGCCGAAAGGATCACGAGATCGGCATCGATCCTCAGGTTGAATATCTCGCCGAAAGTCAGCAACCCATCGGAGTCCGCGTCGCCAAACGAGGTAAGCAACGCGGGACGCGGCGGACATTGCGGCTGAGGCGCGGTGACAAGACCGTGTGTGGCAAAATGCAGGATGCGGTAATTGCCCAGATCATCCATCTCCTTGATGGCACTGTCGGAAAACTGATCACGTGTGATCACCCGCGTGCCGCCCGAAAGGCGTCTGGCAGCCGCGAACAATTCGTCAGCCTTGATAGGGCGAGCCCAGATGCCTGGTGACCATAGGCAGGTGTCCTCGCCGCCGGTGACTGCGCGGGTTCGTGAGGCAGCCAGTTGGGCATTACCGACCGGCGCGTTCTCGCCGAGCCCGAGATAGGCCTTGTCGGCACCGGATCGCGGCGCGCGGCGGACGTCGCGGAACGCTGATGGCGCGACCGACGTGCTGATCTCGCTTGCCCGGCCAAGCCACGCGATCTCGCGGAAATCATATTCGTCGCCGCCCGCGCGTGCGGTGCGCTGGGCATAACGCGCGACGCTCGCATCATCGGTCACGAGCAGATTGATCGGCAGCTTGAGCAAGGCACCATCCGGCTCGAACACGATATGGCGGGTCTGCGGCAAACGCTCGGCGACGGGCGCGAACAGCCGCACGTAAAGCTCGCGCGCTGCGGTCACATCAAAGGGGTAGGTCAGCACCTGCCCACCCTCGACGACTGCAATGCTTTCGCGAATGGTGGTGACGAGCTTTTCCAGTTGGCTGGCACTCGCATCCACTCGCCAGGCGAGCGTTTCCGTGGGGCTGGCGAATACAATGTAGGCATCGGGATCAAGCACCACCAGCTTGAGATAGGCCTCCCCCTCGCGCAAGGTGGCTTGCAGATCGGACAACGCCAGCGAACCGCTCGAAACAGCGCGATAACGCGGGTTTTCTGCGAGTTTCTGCAACAATTCGGCCTGTTGCTGCTGCAATTGCAGCAGACTTGCGCGGCGTTCTTCCAGCAGCAGCAAGTGCTCGGCGTTGGGCTGGATGATCGCTTCGAGCTGGAGGACAGCGGTGCGGGTCTGCTCGATCGCGCGGGCGAGATTGGTAACGCCGCGGAACAATTCGGCGGCCTCATCGCTCCCGCCGGACAGTTCGCGGGCGAGCACTGCCTGCGTCTGGGCGAGGCCCGAACGTTGCAGCAACTGGCTGGCGGCAAACAGATCAGCGGTCGTGCTGCTTTCGCGAACGACGCCGGCATCACCCCCCGCCAGCAAGTTGAAATAGGGCGCCATCAGGCTTCGCAGGGATAACAGCGGACGGCCTTTGGCATCGCTGACGATCCCGCGGTAAAGCGCCAGCGCCTCGTCGCTGCGGCCCGTACGGGCATAGAGCCCGGCCAGTTGCGCGCGCGCGCTATCGAGCGCAGGCGAGCCGGGATAGGTGGTATCGAGCAGAGCAATCGCACGGCCATGCAGGCCTTCGGCATCACCAATCCGCCCGGCGCGTTCGGCAAGTTCTGCCAGTTCCCCCAACACCTGCGCGCGCAGCCAGATGATCGAGACGACCTGCCCGCTGCGCACCCCGGCCAGAGTGGTGCTGGCGCGTTCAAGATAACGCGTCGCTTCGCCATCACGGCCGAGCTGGCGCAGCGCACTTGCCCGCAGATAATCAGCTTGCCCGTCAAGCAATTCGGCGCGTTCGAGCGGGGTCA
This sequence comes from Erythrobacter sp., assembly GCA_046296075.1. Lineage (GTDB taxonomy): Bacteria > Pseudomonadota > Alphaproteobacteria > Sphingomonadales > Sphingomonadaceae > Erythrobacter. Next base: position 23,152 of record JBKBMC010000027.1, read on the forward strand.
ACGCATTGGTGTAACCAGCGCTCAGGAGGCGGGCGTTATCTGCGGCAAGCCGTCCGGCGAGCGCCGGGCCGATCTGCAACTCGCTCAACGCCGCCGCATCGGCGAATTCATTGGCAAGCGGCGCTTCCAGAATGGTCAGAGCGCGCGCGGCCTGCCGCTGATTGAGTGCGTTGAGCGCTTCGAAATTGCGTTGCAGGCGCGACAGGATCGGGCTTTGCGCGCTCGGCCCGCGGGTCTGCGCAAACAGCCGCCTTGCTTCGACAAAATTGCCGAGATTGGATTGCTGCAAAGCCTCATTCAGCTGGGCCTCGATCCCGCTGGCACCGGCTGTGCCACCCGATGATGCCGCGAAGAATTCCGCCGCATCGGCAAAATTTCCTGCATTGCTACGACGATAGCCTTCAGCCATGGCCAGTTCGGGCGCAATCGCTTCGGCCTGCTGGCGGGCAAAGGCGAGATTGTCTGTCAGCTGGGTCAAGGGGATCTCGACCGTTCCGGGCAAGACACGGCCTTCAACCAGCGAAGCCATACCCAGTTCAAGCGCCGTGGCATAAGCGGCAAGGCCGCTGGCAGCATAGGTGCGCCCTCCCGCTTCCCCCGCCAGAACCTCGCTGCGCAGCACGCTACCCGGCACCGCACAGTCAAGGCGCGCAAACCGCCCAAGTCCGGCAGGCGGGGCGCCGGCAGGCTTGCCCTGGCAATCGGCTCCGGCTGCGGCGAAGCGGCGCTGTGCCTCTCCGGCGAGCGTGCCCTTCACCACCCACAATGTGCCGACCGGCGCGGCGGCATCGCGGCAGATCACAGAATAGCGCCGGTCAAACAGGCCCGCACCGGGCTCGGGCGCGATGATCTGCGCTTCGCACAGGCCGTTGCTGCCTATCGGGAAGGCATCACGCAGGCTGATCGGCACGGACGAACCGCCACGCCCATTCTGGGCGTGGGATGGAATGCCCGCCATCGCGACAAGTCCCAGCCCCAAAGCGATGGCCGCGCCTCTGATCGTTGCCCCGTCGCGCATCTTACTGCCCCCCCGCGCCCTTGGGCGCATAGATCGCGGCATCCCCCCCGGTGGTGACTGGATCATCAACCACTGCATCCTCGTCAATCAGCGGTGCATCGACGAAATCGGGGAAGTCCATGCCGAACCGGCTGTCATCATCCTGGGGTGAAAGGATCACCGGATCGCCCTGTTCAAGCGGGCCGATGATCACGGTCGGATTGTTGAGAGGCGGCAGCGGAATTTCGAGCAGCGGCACATCTCCGCAAGTCCCAAGATTGATGTTGCAATCATTGAGGAAACTTTCGGCGGTGTAGGCTGTCACCGGCGCATTGCCGGTACGGTTGAAACCGACCTCGCGGAAAAATGCCTCGCCCGTCGCAAAGGTATTCGCGTCCACCTGCCTGCGGCCATAAGCGAACACCTCCAGCGGCGGGAAAGCGGGCGGCGGGGGCAGCGCGGTGTTCGTGGCGGAATTGACGATGGCAAGCCCTCCCGCCCCTGTCAGGATACCCCCGGGCGCGTCTTCGGTGCCGGTGTTGCGGACAAACAGGCTCTCGCCGACCTGCAACAACACCGTGCCGCCGCGCACATAGCCGAGCGGATCAGCGCTGCCCTGAGCGGCGACAGCAAGCGTGTCGTTACGCCCGGCAAAACCGGGATCAGCGCGCAGCTGGGCGATCAGATCGGCATCAGCGACCCAGATATTCTGTCCGCTCAAGGTCAGGAAACCTGTCGGCAAGCCATCAGTGCCCAGCACGCTGAGACCGCCCGGCGTCACCACCTCGATACGGGCAGCTGAAAGGGTCAGGCTGCGATCAGCTTGCGAATTGGTCAGCGAGACGGTGCCCTCGGTGCGGATCAGGCCCGTTGCCGTGTTGCCAAGGACCCGGAGTTGCGTGATGCCGCGCCCTGCGCTGCCATCGAGCGTGATGTCGCGGATCAGAAAATCGGCCTCATCGGGACTGGCAGGCGACAGCAACGACCCGGAGATCTGCACCAGACCGCTTTCGATCCGGCCCAACTCGGCATTGGTCAGCGTGAAGCCCGGTCCCTGCGTATCGCCTCCGAGAACCAGGGTGTTCTGATCATCGCGCGAGGTAATCAGCACCTCGTTTGAGGCGATCCGCGCACCGGGCGCCAGTGCCAGTTCACGCGCCTCCAGCGTCATGACATTGCTGCGCAGCGTGGCCAGCGTATCGTCATCACCCTCAACCGTCAGCGCGCCATCAAGCGACACCAGATTGATCGATACTGACAGGGCATCAGGATCGGCGCTGCCGATAATCCCCCCCTGTCCGGTGCGGACGAGAATATCGCCGCGCGATTCCGCAAACAGCGTATTGGCAATCGTAAGTGCGCCGCCAACCGCCTGAATGCGCGACAGTGCCGTAATCGCCGAGCCGGTAGCCGTTGCCGATGCCAGCGCGACCAGATCGGTGATGCTGGCTTGGCCCGCAAACACTTCAATCTGGAATCCGCCTGCTGTGCCAGTGGCACCGCCCGAGGCTTCGCTGGTAAGATCAAGAGCGCCAAGCGTGAGCTGCGGGTTGCCATTCGCCAACGAAAGCCGCGCTACACCTGCGGCCGCAGCGCTTCCCGGCGCGCCGACTGCGCTGGAAACCAGATCAATGGCAGCAAGGCTGACGCTGGCATCGCCCGACATGGTGAAGGCAACATCGCCGGATGTTGCGGCGGCGCCATTGCCGCCCGCACTGGCCGCGCTGCGAAGCTGCAATTGCCCCTGCGCGCCGGTGGCGGTGCTGCTACCGGCAAAGCTCGCATCAACCCCGCTTGCCACGGCATTGCCCGCGGGGCCGGTGGCGGAAGCGCCGCCGAAAGCCTCGCTGGCAAGCTCGCTGGTACCGCGAAAGATTACGGCAGCATCAATCACCGACAGGATCGCGGCGCCGCTGAACGCATCGCCGCCGGTGCCACCGCCACTGGCCGTCCCCCCGGTCGCGCGGCTCGAGGCGGTGATATCAAGATCGAGCAGACTGCCCGCTCCCTCGCTCTGCAACACAACATCACCGCCGGTGGCAGCGCCGCCGTCGCTCCCCGCTCCGCCCTGGGCAAGCGAGAGCATGCGTGTCTGCCCGAGAACAGCGATTGCCGATGCTTGTTCGGCGAGCAGGCTGATAGCGCCGCCAAGGCCCGCACCACCTGCACCACCAGTGCTGCCCCCGCCGCTCCCGCTCGAGATCGCATCCAGCGCATCGAGAGTCATGGCGCTGCCCCCGCTCGCCACCAGACTTATGGCGCCGCCTTGGCCCGTCCCGCCGGGTCCCACCGAACCCTGTCCGCCCGAACCGGACGCCGCCAGTTCAGACGCACCACCGACCGTCAGACCGCCAGAATTGAACGAGATAACGATATCTCCGCCGGTGCCGTCCCCGCCGGTCTGGCCATTGCCGCCACTGCCGG
>JBKBMC010000028.1:0-26129 GCA_046296075.1 Erythrobacter sp.
GAACTTCTCGGAAAAGACGATGCGGTTCGGCGGCAGACCTGCGCCTTTCATCGCCCCACCCTGCGCCTCGTCCTCACGCCCCGGCACGACGCCATCGGCCAGATCGACATAGGCCAGCCCTTCGGCCAGCTTCAGCGCCTGTTCGAAGCTGTCGGCCAGCCGGGTTTCGATGCCTTCTTTCACCGCGATGCGATCAACCACCACTTCGATGTCGTGCTTGAACTTCTTGTCCAGCGCAGGCGCATCCTCGATGGCGTAGATCTCTCCGTCGATCCGCACGCGGGTAAAGCCGCTTCGCTGCCATTCGGCCAGCTCCTTGCGATACTCCCCCTTGCGCCCGCGCACCACCGGCGCGAGCAGGTAGAGGCGCGTTCCTTCGGGCAAGGCCATCACCCGGTCGACCATCTGGCTGACCGTCTGCGCCGAAATCGGTTCACCCGTCGCCGGCGAATAGGGCACACCCACGCGCGCCCACAGCAGGCGCATGTAATCGTAGATCTCGGTGACGGTCGCCACGGTCGAGCGCGGGTTGCGGCTCGTCGTCTTCTGCTCGATCGAGATCGCGGGGCTAAGCCCGTCGATATGCTCGACATCGGGCTTCTGCATCATTTCGAGGAACTGGCGTGCGTAGGCGGAGAGCGACTCCACATAGCGCCGCTGCCCTTCGGCATAAATCGTATCGAACGCGAGGCTGGATTTGCCGCTGCCGGAAAGACCCGTGACCACGATCAGCGCATCGCGCGGCAGATCAATGTCGATGCCCTTGAGGTTATGCTCGCGCGCACCGCGCACGGAAATTGTGGTGAGGCTCATGCCAGCGCGTGTTCCAGATTTGTTCGAATGACGCAAGCGTGCCTTGCCGCCTGCCGAAGGTTCTCAACGCATCGGCTGCAAATGGGTTGCGCGCAGGAAGAAGTATCATGGCAGATTCATCGTCCGGGCACATATTAGCGTAGGCCAGTGGCCGATAATTCATCGCTTAGCCTCAACGCCAAATGAAACGATGCCCGGCAACGCGACAAACACCCCTGATTTTTTCTGCCCTGCAGAAAATCTTAAGTCCCGTTGGAGCGGATTTTGCGACAAAAACTCATCCATCTACCGGTGCCTGTTCGTTCCCTTCGGGGTCGCAGATCGTATAGGCGAACCGAAAAGAGAGCCGGGGTGCACGCGCGTATCGTTCCAATTGGTAGCGCGCTGTTGCATCCCGGCGTTTCTCTCCACAGGGACTGCACCGCAGCATGCTTTCACATCTGGGAAAGCGCCCGGTGACCAGCCTCGCCCAGCCATTGCACCGCAACCCCCCAGACATCGGCGATCACGGCGGGCGAAATCGCCGCTTCGGGAGGGCCATCTGCCACCAGCGCGCCATCCCTCAACACCAGCACGCGCGATGCATGGTTCATGGCAAGCGCCAGATCGTGCAACACCAGCACCACCCCCTGCCCTGCCTGCGCGCAGGCCTTGAGATGCGCGATCAGGGCAAGCTGATGGGCGAGATCCAGCGCGGCGAGCGGTTCATCGGCAAGTATCCACGACGGTTCGCCCGCAAGCACCCGCGCCAGCAGCACACGCGCCCGCTCTCCCCCCGAAAGCTGGCTGACCGGCCGGTCTCGCAGCGGTTGGAGGGCAAGCGCTGATACGGCACGCTCGACCGCTTCGCGCCCCTCGTCACCGTGGGGCAGACGGCCAAGCGCCACCAGCTTTTCCGCTGCCACATCCCAGGCAATATCAGGGGTCTGAGGGAGATAGCCGATCCGCCGGGCGCGTTGGCGTGGACCAAGGTTTGCAAGTGCGCCCCCCTCCAGCGTCACATGCCCTGATTGCTCAGGGAGCAGACCCGCCAGTGCCAGCAGCAGGCTTGATTTGCCCGCGCCATTCGGCCCGACAATCGCCGTAATCTCGCCCGGTGCCAGCCGCGCCGAAACACCCGCGACCACTTGCCTGCCGCCGCGCATCAGGCCGAGGTTCTCTGCCGCCAGCATCACACCTGCCCCCGGCGCAGCCGCAGCAGCAGCCACAGGAAGAACGGCGCGCCGATCAGCGAAAGGGCAATGCCCAGCCGCAGCTCTGTCACCAGCGGCAGAATGCGCACCGCGCTATCCGCCGCCAGCACCAGACAGGCACCGGCCAGCGCGCTCGGCAGCAACAGGCTCGACGGCATCCGGTCGGTCAGCGGGCGCACAAGATGCGGCACAATCAGCCCGACAAAGCCGATGATCCCCGCCACTGCGACACTCGCGCCGACGGTGAGCCCGATGCCCGCCACCAGCAATGCCAGCAGACGCGCGGGATCGACGCCCAGCGAACGCGCAGCCTCTTCGCCCAGCGTCAGCGCATCAAGGCTGCGCACTGTTGCGGCCAGCACACCCAGCCCCAGCGCCACCAGCGGCGCGGCAAGCCAGACCTCGTTCCACGAACGATCGGTCAGCGCGCCATTCAGCCACAGCACGATCTGCGACAAGGCAAAGGCATTGGGCGCCAGCGTGATGGCAAGCGCTGTCAGCGCGCCGGCAAGGCTCGCGATCATAAGCCCCGCCAGCGTGAACAGGGCAAGGCCGCTGCCCGCGCTGCCCGCACCGTCGCTCACGCCGCGCCCGGCAATCAGTGCCAGAGCGACCATGCCGAGCATCGCGCCCGCCAATGCCATCAACGGCAGGGTCCATTGCGGCGGCAGCGGCAAGGCCGCGCCCAGCCAGAAACTCGCCACCGCGCCCAATGCCGCCATCGGCGCAATCCCGAACAGGCCGGGATCAGCCAGCGGATTGCGCAGATAGCCCTGCATGGCCGCGCCGGCCGCGCCCAGCCCCGCACCGATCACCACAGCCAGTAGCGCGCGCGGCAAGCGCAGTTCCATCAGGATCACTGCCGCATTCGGTCCGCTCCCGGCGATATCGAAAGGATTGATCCACACCCGCCCCGCCAGCAACGACAGCGGGAGGAGCAGCGCGAGCAGCGCGGCAAAGACAAGCGCGGCGCGGTTCATTCCAGCCCCGCCCTGATGGCGCGCAGCCTCGCACTGGCGGCAATCACGCTCGGCCCGCCGCAATTGATGAGATTGCCCGAAAAGGCCTCGACCGTCGTGCCTTCCAGCCGCGTGAGCAGCGGGTGGCTTTGCCCGGCGCTGTCGCCCGCCACCAGCAGCACCTCGGGCGGTGTGGCAAGCAGGCTTTCCAGCGCGACATAATCCGCCTGCCCCAGCCCGCGCGTGGCGGCAAAATTGGCAAAGCCGTGGCGGCGCAGCAGATCGGCGATCAGCGTGCGCTCTCCCGGCACAATCTGGCCTGGCTGCCACAGCAAAGTCGGGATCGGGCGCGCTTGCGGATCGGCCTGCGCCGCCTCTGCCATCGCCGCAACCAGCCGTTCGCCCGCCGGCACATTGCCCGTCAGCCGCGCCACCTCACGCACCTGCGCGATGCTTTCGGGGACCGTCGCGGGCGCGCCGAAAGTCTCGACCGCAAGGCCCAGCCGCTCGAACGCGTTGCGCGTGGCCGGATCGATGAAGCTCGACGCCAGCACCACATCGGGCGCCGCAGCCAGCACTTCCTCGGCCGTGCCGCCGGTAAAGGCAAAGCGCCCACGCGCGGCGGGCGGGAGAGAGGTCGAGGCCGGATCGCGGCTGTAATGCGACAGCGCCAGCACTTGCTCGGGCGGGGCAATCGCGACGAGAATCGCATCAAGGCAAGGGTTGAGGCTGACGATGGTGGGGCGCGCTGTCGCTTCATCGGCGTCGGCTTGGGCCTCCGGCAGATCAGCGCAGGCCACCAATGCGCCGAGCAATCCCGGCAGCATTGCGCGCCGACACCAGCCGGACGCTTTCCTGTGCGCTTGTCTGTGCAACCCGGCTCTCATGACAATGCCGAGCGATAGGGCGGCTGATCTGTTCGGGCAAGCAGGTGAAGCACGCTGCCCGCAAGGTTGATGCCGCCTGTCCCTACGGCGGTAGAAGGTTAAGCACCGCGAAACCCTGTTTCCCAACGCCGGTTTAGGAGCATGACGGTATAGGTGTCAGCCACAACGCCGGGTTATCGGCGTGTGGTCTGGCCGGATGGCTTGCCGCACGATGCACAATGCCCGAAAAAGAACGAAAAAAGACAACTGCCTATGTCCATCCGATTTGCCCCTGCTGCTGGTTCGCAGCATGATATGGCCGCCTTTTTGCCCGGGCGGCGCGCTGTGCACCGAATGCGGCTGCGAGGCGACAATGATAACTCCCCGGCTCCGGGATCGGGCGTCTTTGATCCTTTGCTGGTCGATGCGCTGCGGCACTTTGCCAACCACGGGCTTGATGCCGCGCCTCGCGCCAGGCAGGCTGCCGCAAGCGCGCTGGCGAACGGCAGCCGCAATGGTTTCGATCACTGGGTGGGGATCACCGCACTGTTCGATCCACGCCTTGCACGCCAGACCGAGCGTGCCGCGCGATCAGCGCAGGATTGACCGGCGCAAGCTTCTCCCGAGTATGCTAGATCACGCAGATCGCGAGCAAACGAACTGTCTCGAATGCTTCTTATTGCTATTGCGAACTGTTCTCATATATTTTCTGTGCGGCCGGGCTTTTGGCGGTTGCAATCCGTTCAATGGGGGCCTAACCCGCCCTAAAGAAGGCGTTCGGCCGTAAGGGACGGAAGGCCCGCGCCTTGGCTTGCATGACCGATCCGGTCAGTTGCATTTGCTTGATCGCTTCGTCCCGCATGCTTAACGGGAAGGAAGTCTCACCCATGGCCCGCAAGAAGATTGCCCTGATCGGCTCCGGTATGATCGGCGGCACGCTCGCCCACCTCGCTGCCAAGAAGGAAATGGGCGACATCGTCCTGTTCGACATTGCCGAGGGCGTACCGCAGGGCAAGGCACTTGACCTGTCGCAGTGCGGACCGATCGAAGGCTTCGACGCGAATATCACCGGCACCAATGATTATGCCGATATTGCAGGCGCGGATGTGGTGATCGTGACCGCAGGCGTGCCGCGCAAGCCCGGGATGAGCCGCGACGATCTGCTCGGCATCAACCTCAAGGTGATGAAGGCGGTCGGCGAAGGCATCAAGAATAACTGCCCCGATGCTTTCGTGATCTGCATCACCAACCCGCTTGACGCGATGGTCTGGGCGCTGCGCGAATTCTCCGGCCTTCCGGCCAACAAAGTCGTCGGCATGGCCGGCGTGCTCGACTCGGCGCGTTTCGCGACCTTCCTTGCTTGGGAATTCGGCGTTTCGGTGAAGGACGTGAACGCGTTTGTGCTGGGAGGCCACGGCGACACCATGGTCCCTGTTCTGTCCTATTCGACGATCAACGGCATTCCGGTTGCCGACATGGCCAAGATCAAGGGCATCTCGGAAGAGCGCCTCGATGCCATCGTCAAGCGCACCCGCGGCGGCGGCGGCGAGATTGTCGCGCTGCTCGGTACGGGTTCGGCCTATTATGCGCCTGCCACCAGCGCGATTGCGATGGCCGAAGCCTATCTCGGCGATCAGAAGCGCATCCTGCCTTGCGCGGTTGAGGTCAATGGCAAGTATGGCCTTGATGGGCTTTATGTCGGCGTGCCTGCCGTGATCGGCGCGGGCGGCTGCGAGGATGTGATCGAGATCAGCCTTACCGACGAAGAGAAGGCGAACCTCACTGTCAGCGTCGATGCGGTCAAGGAACTGCTCGCCGCGTGCAAGGCGCTGGATAGCTCGCTCGCTTGAATTCAACCCCGTCACCCCGGCGAGGCCCGGGGCCAGGGCGGCACGAGATGCCAGCTTGTGCTGGCATGACGACGAAGGGAAAATCCATGTCCATCCTCGTAAACAAAGACACCAAGGTCATCACCCAGGGGATGACCGGCAACACCGGCACTTTCCACACGCAGGCCGCGCTCGATTACGGGACGCAGATGGTTGGCGGCGTGACCCCCGGCAAGGGCGGCACCACCCATATCGGCCTGCCGCAGTTCGACACCGTGCGCGAAGCCAAGGCCGCGACCGGCGCGACTGCCTCGTGCATCTACGTCCCGCCGCCCTTCGCCGCTGACGCGATCTGTGAAGCCATCGATGCCGAGATCGAGCTGATCATCTGCATCACCGAGGGCATCCCGGTGCTCGACATGGTCCGCGCCAAGCGTGCGCTGTCCGGTTCCAAGTCGCGCCTGATCGGCCCCAACTGCCCCGGCGTGCTGACGCCGAATGAATGCAAGATCGGCATCATGCCGGCCAACATCTTCAAGAAGGGCAGCGTCGGCATCGTCTCGCGTTCGGGCACGCTCACCTATGAAGCCGTGCACCAGACCACGATGGCAGGCCTCGGCCAGACCACCGCAGTCGGCATCGGCGGCGACCCGGTCAACGGCACCAACTTCATCGACGTGCTCGATCTCTTCTTGGACGACCCCGAGACGGAATCGATCATCATGATCGGCGAAATCGGCGGGTCGGCGGAAGAAGAAGCCGCTGCCTTCATCAAGGCCGAACGCGCCAAGGGCCGTTCCAAGCCGATGGTCGGTTTCATCGCCGGGCGCACTGCCCCTCCGGGCCGCCGCATGGGCCATGCTGGCGCGATCGTCAGCGGCGGTCAGGGCGGCGCGGACGACAAGATTGCGGCCATGGAAGATGCGGGCATCCGCGTTTCTCCTTCGCCCAGCCTGCTTGGCGAAACGCTCGCCGCGCTGCTGAAAGAACACGCCTGACACTTTTCGAATACCGGCCCTTTGCCGCACAGGTGAAGGGCCACTCCTTCCTCCTCCCCAGGGGAACCATGATGGGTAATGAACAGCACGATTTCCTCCCGGCCTTGAGCGATCAGGAAGGTCCGCAGCCCGGCCCTTCGTGGGAGCGCCGCCGCTGGCTTGATGCCATCGCCGATAGCGAGGCCGCGCTCACCGATGCGCTTGATCCGACCGCGATGAAGCTCGCGGTCAAGCAGGCGGCGAAGGACGCGGGAAAGGCGATGGACCCGGCTGCCATCGAAAAGGCAGCAAGCCTTTCGATTGCGGCGATGACGCTGGTGCGGCTTTATCGTGTGCGCGGGCACATGGCGGCGGACCTCGATCCGCTCGGCCTGTCCAACCGCGAGGGTCCGGCTGATCTCACGCTCGAATGGCATGGCCTGGCCGGCAAGGAAGCCGAGCAGGTATTCGTGGGCGGCGTGCTGGGCCTCTATTGGACAACAGTGGCCGAGTTGTATCGTGCGCTGCGCGAGACCTATTGCGGCAAGGTCGGCCTTGAATACATGCACATCGCCGATACCGAGGAACGCCGCTTCCTGCAGGACAAGTTCGAAAGCCCGGGCGAGACGATCCAGTTCACCCCCGAAGGAAAGAAGGCGATCCTTGCTGCCGTGATCCGCGGCGAGCAGTACGAGGAATTCCTCGGTCGCAAGTATGTCGGCACCAAGCGTTTCGGCCTTGATGGCGGGGAATCGATGATCCCGGCGTTGGAAGCCGTCATCAAGCATGGCGGCAGCGCGGGCGTGCGCGAGATCATCTATGGCATGGCGCACCGCGGGCGGTTGAACGTGCTGGCGAACGTGATGGCCAAGCCTTACCGCGTGATCTTCCACGAATTTTCGGGCGGCTCGGCCAATCCCGATGATGTCGGCGGATCGGGCGATGTGAAATATCACCTCGGCTCCAGCACCGACCGCGAATTTGACGGCATCAGCGTGCATATGAGCCTGCTTGCCAACCCCTCGCACCTTGAAGCAGTCAATCCCGTGGTACTGGGCAAAGCGCGCGCGCAGCAGGCGTTCCGCGATGATCTGGCGACGAAAAAACAGGTGCTGCCCGTGCTGCTGCATGGCGATGCGGCCTTTGCGGGCCAGGGCGTGGTGTGGGAAAGCCTCTCGCTCTCGGGCGTGCCCGGCTATGACACGGGCGGCTGCATCCATTTCATCATCAACAACCAGATCGGGTTCACCACTTCGCCCAAGTTCGCGCGCTCCTCGCCCTACCCCAGCGATGTAGCGAAAGGCGTGATGGCGCCGATCCTGCACGTGAACGGCGATGATCCCGAAGCGGTGACTTTCGCCTGCAAGCTCGCGGTGGAATATCGCCAGCGCTTCGGGCGCGATATCGTGATCGACATGTGGTGCTACCGCCGGTTCGGCCACAATGAAGGCGACGAACCCAAGTTCACCCAGCCGCTGATGTATGACAAGATCCGCCAGCACCCCAAGGTGAGCGCGATCTACGAAGCGAAGCTTGTCAAGGAAGGCGTGGTCGAGGCCGGTCACCGTAGCAAGGTTGCAGGCGAATTCGTCGAACTGCTCGAAGCGGAATTCGATGCTGCCAAAAGCTACAAGCCCAACGAAGCCGATTGGTTCGCACAGCGCTGGTCGGGGCTCAACCGTCCGGCCGACCCGGAAACCGCGCGGCGCAATGTGGCGACTGCGATTGAACCCAAGGTGTTCGATGCGTTGGGCCGGGTGCTCACTGAAGTGCCGGACGATCTTACCATCCACCGCACGCTTGACCGCGTGATCGCTGCCAAGCGTGAGATGTTCACCTCGGGCGATGGCTTCGACTGGGCGACCGGCGAAGCGCTCGCCTTCGGCAGCCTCGTGATGGAAGGTTACGGCGTGCGGCTATCCGGTCAGGATAGCGGGCGCGGCACCTTCAGCCAGCGTCACGCCGTGTGGATCGATCAGACTTCGGAGCGCAAGTACGTGCCCCTCGCCACTTTGCCCCACGGCAAGTTCGAGGTGCATGATTCCACCCTGTCGGAATATGGCGTGCTTGGCTTTGAATATGGCTTTGCCCTCGCCGATCCGAAAACGCTGGTGCTGTGGGAAGCGCAATTCGGCGATTTCGCCAATGGCGCCCAGATCATGATCGATCAGTTTGTGGCGAGCGGCGAAGGCAAGTGGCTGCGCGCCAATGGCTTGGTGATGCTGCTGCCGCACGGCTATGAAGGGCAAGGGCCGGAGCACAGCTCCGCGCGGCTCGAACGCTTTTTGCAGCTGTGCGCGGATGACAATATCCAGGTCTGCAACATCACGACGCCGGCCAATTACTTCCACGCCCTGCGCCGCCAGATGCTGCGTCCGTTCCGCAAGCCGCTGATCATCATGAGCCCCAAGAGCCTGCTGCGCCATCCGGCGGCAAAAAGCCCGCGGGAGGAATTCCTCGGCGATCACCAGTTCCGGCGGATTGTCTCGGACACCACCGATATTGCCGATGACAAGGTGCGCCGTCTGGTGCTGTGTTCAGGCAAGGTCGCCTATGATCTGATCGAAGCACGCGATGCTGCCGGGCTCGATGATGTCTCGGTGGTCCGGATCGAACAGCTCTACCCCTTCCCCGGCGATCCGCTGGCGATCCGTATGAAGCGCATGACCAATCTGGAAACGGTCGTGTGGTGTCAGGAAGAACCGCGCAACAATGGCGCGTGGTTCTTTGTCGGCGAACGGATCGAGGAAAGCCTCACCGCCGCTGGTCATGAAGGCATGCGCCCGTCCTATGCCGGACGCAATGCATCGCCCTCACCCGCCACCGGCTTTGCCCAGCGCCACAAGGACGAACAGGCAGCGCTGGTCGCTGCCGCGCTTGGCCTTGCCGCCCCCAAGTTCAACTGATCAGGCCCCAAGGAAGCCCCAGACCATGGCCACCGAAATCAAAGTTCCCGTCCTCGGCGAATCCGTTACCGAAGGCACCATCGCGCAATGGCTCAAGCAGCCGGGCGAAGCAGTCGCTGTTGACGAGCCGATCGCGTCGCTGGAGACCGATAAGGTCGCGGTTGACGTCCCCTCGCCCGTAGCGGGTGTGATGTCCGAACACCGCGCTGCCGTGGGCGACAATGTCGAGGTTGGCGCGGTGATCGCGGTGATCGAGGAAGGCGCGTCGGCATCGGCATCCTCTGCCCCGGCACCTGCCAAGGCTGAGGCCAAGGCCGATACGCCTGCACCAGCCGCAACCGAGGAATTGCCCACCCCGGCCGAAACGATGTCCCCTGCGGTGCGCCGCGCCGTGCTCGAATACGGGGTGGATCCTTCCACCATCAAGGGCACCGGCAAGGATGGCCGCCTGACCAAGGAAGACGTGCTCGCCGCTGCCGAAGCGAAGAAGACGGGCGGGGCTGCGCCTGCCCCTTCTCCGGCTGCTAGCCCTGCCCCGGCCGCTGCGGCGCCTGTCTCGACCGGCAACGCCCGCGGTGAGGAACGGGTCAAGATGACGCGGATGCGCCAGACCATCGCCAAACGGCTGAAGGCAGCGCAGGACAATGCCGCGCTGCTCACGACCTTCAACGATGTCGATATGAGCGCGGTCATCGAAGCGCGCGACAAGTACAAGGACCTGTTCGCCAAGAAGCACGACATCCGCCTCGGCTTCATGGGCTTCTTCGCCAAGGCTGCCTGCCTTGCGCTGAAGGATGTGCCTGCGGTCAACGCCTATATCGACGGTGACGAGATCATCTATCACGATTATGTCGATATCTCGGTGGCGGTTTCCGCACCCAATGGCCTCGTCGTGCCTGTGATCCGCGACGCCGACAAGAAGGGCTTTGCCCGGATCGAGCAGGACATCGCCGATTTCGGCGCGCGCGCGAAGGCGGGCACGCTGACGATGGAAGACATGAGCGGCGGCACCTTCACCATCTCAAACGGCGGCGTGTTCGGCTCGCTGATGTCGACGCCGATCATCAACCCGCCGCAGTCGGCGGTACTCGGCCTTCATCGCATCGAGGATCGCCCGGTTGTCCGCAATGGCGAGATCGTGATCCGCCCGATGATGTATCTCGCGCTTTCCTATGATCACCGCCTGATCGACGGGCGCGAAGCGGTAACCGCGCTCAAGATCATCAAGGAAGCGATCGAGGATCCGACCCGGATGCTGATTGATCTTTGAGTTGACACACTCCCGCGTCACCCCGGCGAAAGCCGGGGCCCAGGGCGGCACGTCTTGCCCTTTGACGCCTGAGACCCCAGCTTGCGCTGGGCGACGGAGAATGAAATGGCTGAGAATTACGACTACGACCTTCTTGTTATCGGTGCCGGCCCCGGCGGCTATGTCGCGGCGATCCGCGCTGCACAGCTCGGGCTGAAGACCGCCTGTGTGGAATCGCGAGAGACGCTCGGGGGCACCTGCCTCAATGTCGGGTGCATTCCCTCGAAGGCACTGCTCCACGGCTCGGAGCTGTTCGACGAGGCCAATAATGGCCACTTCGCCACTTGGGGCATCACCGCGACCCCGACGCTCGATCTTGGCAGGATGATGGCCGAAAAGACCAAGGCCGTGGGCGAACTCACCGGCGGGATCGAATTCCTGTTCAAGAAGAACAAGGTCACATGGCTCAAGGGCCATGCTGCGTTCGACGACGCGCACACCGTAACGGTCGCCGGCGAAAAGATCACGGCCAAAGACATCGTGATCGCTACCGGATCAAGCGTCACCCCGCTTCCGGGCGTGACGGTCGACAACGAAGGCAAGCGCATCGTCGATTCCACCGGCGCGCTTGATCTCGACGAAGTGCCCGAACATCTTGTGGTGATCGGCGGCGGCGTGATCGGGCTGGAACTCGGCAGCGTCTGGCGGCGTCTGGGCGCCAAGGTCACCGTGGTGGAATTTCTCGACCAGCTGCTCCCCGGCATGGATGGCGAAGTGCGCAAGGAAGCGGGCAAGATCTTCAAGAAGCAGGGCATGGAACTGATGCTCGGCCACAAGGTCACCGGCGCGAAGGTTGATGGCAAGACTGTCACCCTGACCATCGAGAAATCCGCAGGCGGCGACGAGCAGACCATCACCGCCAGCCATGTGCTGGTTGCCATTGGCCGTCGCCCCAACACCGAAGGTCTCGCGCTCGACAAGGCAGGGCTTGGTGTCAACAATCGCGGCCAGATCGAGATCGATGATGATTTCCGCACGAGCGTGCCTGGCATCTGGGCGATTGGCGATGTCGTGGCCGGCCCGATGCTCGCACACAAGGCAATGGACGAAGGCCACGCGGTTGCCGAAAACATCGCCGGGCATACCGGCATCGTCAACCGCGAGGTGATCCCCAGCGTGGTCTACACCGCACCGGAAATCGCCGGTGTCGGCATCACCGAGGAACAGGCCAAGGAACGCGGCATTGCAGTGAAGATCGGGAAGTTCCCGATGACTGCCAACAGCCGCGCCAAGGCCAATCGCGACACCACAGGTTTCGTAAAGGTGATCGCCGATGCACAGACCGATCGCGTGCTGGGCGTATGGATGATCGCGAGCCTTGCCGGCACGATGATTGCCCAGACCGTGCAAGCGATGGAGTTTGGTGCCACTGCCGAGGATATCGCGCTCACCTCGCACGCTCACCCCACTCATGCCGAGGCAGTCAAGGAAGCGGCGATTGCGGTGACCGGAAAACCAATCCATATGTAATCCCCTGCAATGGGGGAGCCGATGGAGTGGATGCGGACGAGGCTGCTTGCGCGCTGGGCCGCGATCCTTGCCATGTTTCCCGCTGTCCTGTTGACGGCTTGCGGCAACGAGCCGGAAGCCCCCTCCAGTGCGCCCCCGCGCGCTGAGGATGCGATTGTCTTTCCCAATGAGCCTTCGCATATCGAGATCGATCTTGCGATTGATCTGGGCCAGCTTGAACGCACGCTCGAACGCGAAATCCCCGGCGAGCTATGGACGATTGATCAACCCGACAGCGAATGCGTTTCGTCGAAAAAGATTGATCTCGAACTGTTCCGGGTAAAATCGCCCAAGATCAAATGCCACATCATCGGCGAGGTCACGCGCGGGCGATTGAAGCTGAGTGGGCGCGGGCAGGATCTGATTGTCACCATGCCGATTACCGGCGAAGTCGCCGCGCGTGATGTCGCGGGCATTTTCAAGGGCGAGACGGGGACGGCGGCCGCTGATGTCACGCTGCGGCTAAGGCTTGATCTGCGGCCCGACTGGACGCTCGGCAGCAGCACCGACATCACTTATGACTGGACCACGGAGCCGGGCATCGATTTCCTCGGCCGCCGGATTACCTTCACCAGCAAGGCGGATGACAAGCTTGCCGCAGTGCGCAAGGACGTGAGCCGGATCATTGCCCGCGAGCTGGCGGGCGTGCCATTGCGCGCGGCCGCCGAGAAAGGCTGGCGCGAGGCGCACACCGTGCTCGAACTCAATCGCGAAAACCCGGCGGTCTGGGCGCGCCTGACGCCGCAACAATTCCTTTACGGCGGGTACGCGGTGCGCGGGCGTACGCTGACCTTGCGGCTCGGCCTTGATGGCATGTTCGAGACTTTTGTGGGCTACAAGCCCGAAGAAACGAGGCCGGGTGCCCTCCCCCTGCTCGCGCCCCGGCCCGCAACTACGCAGCCCTCCGTGCTGCATGTGCCGGTTATCGCCGATTATGCTGTGCTCGAACCCGTCCTTGAAAAAGCGTTGAGGAAGCGTGCAGCACGGCCATTTGTGATCGAGGATTTCGGCTCAGTCATGGCGGAATTCAACGACATCACTGTCTATGGCGCGCCGCAAGGACGCATCGCGGTCGGGGCGCGGTTCAAAGCGAAGTCTGATCTGCCGCTGGTCGAGGCGGCAAGCGGTGTCATCTGGCTTACCGCGCGGCCGATGAACGAGCCGAACTCGCGGCAGATCCGCTTTGCCGATATCACGGTGAGCGGCGACACCAATCTGGTCAGCCAGCCGCTGCTGTTCGCGCTTGCCAATGCGCCCGAATTCCAGGCCACCATTTCCGATGCGCTGAAACAGAATTTCGAGAATGATTTCGCCAAACTTACGGACAAGATCAATCGCGCGGTGGCGCGCCGCACGGACGGGCCACTGGATTACCAAGTCACCATCGAGAAGATCGAGACGGGCACGATCTCCGCGCATGGACAGGGCCTTTATCTGCCGGTTCAACTGACAGCCCGCGAAAAGGCCCGGCTCGTCCGGGTGAAATAGGGGCACCGGCGGTCTCAAGGGGCTTTACCACCCTGCCCCAGTCGCTAGACCCCCTTCGCGGAGACGAGAGGATTAGCCTGAATGAGTTACCCGCAACTGACTGACAAGCCGGGCGCCCTGGCGACCGCTGGCGCCATCCTCGCAAGGCGCCTCAGCGTCACCGAAGCAGTGGATGCCGCAATTGTGCGGATCGAACAGCTCGACAACACGATCAATGCGCTCGCTGTGCCCAACTTCGACGATGCCTACGTACAGGCGCGCGCGCTTGATGATGCCGGGCCACGCGATGATCAGCCGCTGTTCGGGGTGCCGATGACCATCAAGGAAAGCTTTGATGTTGCCGGTCTGCCGACAACTTTCGGCCATGTCGCACACAAGGATGATATCGCGCCGCGCGATGCCGAGCTGGTGCGGCGGCTGAAAGCAGCGGGCGCGATCATCATCGGCAAAACCAACGTTCCGCCCGATCTGACCGACTGGCAATCCGCCAATCCGGTTTATGGCCGTACCAGCAATCCGCATGATACTGATCGCTCGCCGGGGGGCTCATCGGGCGGGAGCGCGGCCGCAGTCGCCAGCGGTATGGTGCCATGCGATTTCGGAACCGACATCGGCGGATCGGTGCGCGTTCCGGCGCATTTTTGCGGGGTTTGGGGCCACAAGACAACCTGGGGTCTCATCAGCAAGGCGGGGCATGATCACCCGCTGATGGCGCGGCGCGCAGGCTTTGTTGCAGCGCATGATGGCGCGCTGAGCATTGCCGGGCCGCTCGCGCGCAATGCTGCTGATCTGGCGGTATTGACCGAGATCGGCGCGCAACATCCGCTTCCCCGGCGTGCGAAGCCGCTGAAGGAATGCCGCCTGCTGGCGATCACCGACCATCCCTTGAGCCCGCTGGATGCCAGCGTTGCCGGACCGACCGAGGCCGCGCTGGGCGCCCTTGAAAAGGCAGGGATCGCGGTGGATCGGGCAAGCGATCTGGTGCCCGATCTGGGCTGGCAGCACGCGGCCTATCTCCGCATGATGAATATCGCGATGGCACGCGGCGCGCCCGCGCCCAATGGCAAGCGGGCCTCGGCTACCGACTGGTTCGATCTGCTCGATGCGCAGGCCGAAGCCATCGCCCGCTGGGGATCACTGTTTGCGCATTATGACTTCGTGCTCGCCCCGCCCGCGCCAGTGCTTGCCATGCCGCACCGCGATAGTGCGGTGTTTCGGGGCACGCTGACCATCAATGGTGTGGAGGAGCCTGGCGGCAATGCGCTGGCATGGGCGGGCCTTGCCACCTTCCCCAACCTGCCTGCCACTGTGTTGCCGATTGGTGCAGCAGATTATCTCGGCAGCCTGCTCCCTTGCGGGATGCAGGTGATCGGGCCGCGCTGGTCGGATCTTGATTGCATCGCTACTGCTGAAGCCATCGGGATTATCTTGCACGGCTAGGCGCTTGGCGCCATGGCGCGGCCATGAACACCGCCCGGATCATGCGCACCCTTGCCAGTTGGCACATCTGGCTTGGCTGGCTTGTCGGCCTGCCCATCGTGTTGTGGCTGGCAAGCGGCCTGTTCATGACCTTGCGCCCGATCGAGGAGGTGCGCGGCAATCACTTGCAGGTCAGAGCGCAGGCACAGCCCTTGATAATCGAAGGCAGCGCGCTCGCATCAACCGATGCGCAGCTCAGGGACATGCGCGTCGTGATGCAGCAGGGCCGTGCGGTGGCGATCCTGACCCGACTGGACGGGACGATCCGCCGCGTCGACTTTGCCAGCGGGGCTGCCATCGCGCCCGTTGATGCAGCAGGCGCGCGCGCACTGGTGGCGCAGCGCATCACCGGCGGTGACAAGGTCGAGCGTGTCGTGCTGTTCCCTGCCGACAGGACACCTTACGATTTCCGCCGCGAGCTTGCCGTGTGGCAGGTCGCTCTCGCCGATGGAACCAATGTCTATGTCGGGCGTGATACGGGCGAGATCGAAGCGGTCCGCACCCGCTGGTGGCGGTGGTTTGATCTGGCATGGGGCCTGCACATCATGGATCTGTCCGACCGCGAGGATACCAGCCACCCGGTGCTGATCGGCTTTGCCGCCCTGTCGCTTGGCAGTGCCCTGATCGGCTTTATTCTGATGTTCCGCCGTCGCAAGGCGCGGGCAGGCGCGGGATGACAATGATGAACCCGACGCTCGACACCACCATTCTCACACCGCTGCTTGATGTGCTCGATCTCGTCGGGATTGCGCTGTTCGCGCTTTCGGGCGCGGTGATTGCGGCCAAGCAGCGCCAGACTTTTGTCACCATGGCGTTCTTCGCCCTTGTGACGGGCGTGGGCGGCGGAACAGTGCGCGATCTGCTGATTGATGCTCCGGTGTTCTGGATGCGCGATCCATGGGTCGCCGCCGTATGCCTTTCGACCGCGCTGCTGGCATGGTTCACACCGGTCAGGCTGTGGGATGGCAAGCTGTTTGCCTATGCCGATGGCGCGGGCCTTGCCGCCTATGCGGTGCTCGGCAGCGCCAAGGCGCTCGCCTATGGCATCCCGCCCGTACCCGCCGCCCTGATGGGCGTGATCACCGGATGTGTCGGCGGCATTATCCGCGATGTGGTGGCTGGCCGGCCCTCAATCATCATGAGCCCCGAACTTTATGTCACGGCAGCGGCGCTCAGCTCGGCATTGTGTATTGGCGGGATGCTCGCCGCGCGCCAGCTTGGCATGCCTGACAGCTGGGCATGGGGTATTGCCTTTGCTTGCGGCTTTGCTCTGCGTACCGCTGCGATCCGCTGGGAAATCGGCCTGCCGAGCTACCGTGCCGGGGATGGCGGCGATTAGGGAATGCCGGGACGCTGCACCAGCGGAGCGGGTTCCTCCCCGTCGACAGGACCACCCGGATAGGTGGGCAAGGCACCCGCGGTCAGCGGCACAAGCGGTTGTTGTTCCTCGCCGGATGCGGCCAGCGCTGTTCCGGGTTGCATCATCGCGATCCCACCTTCGGGATCAGGTCGCGAGACACCCGCCGAAAGGCGCGCGGCGGCATAGCGGCCGTCATCGAACTGGCCGCTGCTCGCCGTGCCGAACCCGGCTGATCCGTAATCAATCGCATCGATCCGGCCATCATTGCCGATACGGCATTCGAAACCCGAACCGTTGAACAGGGTGCCTCCCACCAGCCAGCCTTGCGGCGTGCGCTGCACCACCTCAACTTCATCGACGCGCACATCGCGTTCGACCGCGTCAAGGCACTGGCTGACAGCACCATCAAGCCCGCCCATTCCGCTAGCGCGAGGATTAAGACGGCGATCGGAATCACGCAGATTGGGATTGCGGCGATCCCGGTCCCAATCGCGGTCCCTGTCAACGCGGCGATCCCGCTCGATCACAACCACATCACGGTTGCGGCGATTATTATTGGCAGCCGAAGCAATTGCGGCAATCCCGCCGATAATGGCCACGCCGGCAAGCACTTCGCCCGCACTCGGGCCACGCCGTCGCCAACCGCGACCCCAGCCTCCGCCATGCCAGCCGCCACCCCAACCACAACCCCAGCAACCCCACTGGTTGATATCGGTGCGTGTATCGTAAGCACTGGCGGCAAACGGCGCGGTGCGCGACACCTCGATCAGCGGCACACCAGCAGCCGCAGCGGGAGCAGCAAGCAGAGTCGCGCCTGCGGCTAGACCGGCAAAAACGGGGAAACGGTGGAATTGCAGAGCCATCTGTACCCTCTCCTTGGGGACAAGCTGTTTCACACGAAAAACGCGCCCGGCCACCACCCGAGCGGAACGCGCATAGGCGGTTCAGGCTTGCGGAAACCTGAACCGCTCATGATGCGGCTTATCTCAGACCGCGGATACCGCCGAACTCGATGAACGGGCGACCGCGACCATCGACGAAGCAGTTGAACCGGCCGCGATCAAAATTGCGGCCCGAAAAGCCCGGCGAGCCCTGCACTTCGAGAACGCCCCGCACGCGGATGCGGCCATCGCGGGTGCGATCCACGTTGCGGATCTGGGTCACCTGCGCCGCACGCCAGCCACCCCGGCGACGGGCCTCGATCTCGGCATTGCGGGCACACCGTTCAACAAGGCCGCGATCCCCGCGCCCGAAGCCGTGGCCCTGCCAGCCGCCCGGCCCACGCCAGTTGCCATCGTTCCAGCCGCGTCCGCGATCACCGTCGAAAGCACCCGCGAGAGCGGCAATCCCGCCGACAATCGCAACACCGGCAATAACTTCACCCGCGCTCGGTCCGCCGCGACGGTCGTCATCAGCCAATGCCGGGCTGGCGGAGGTTACGGCCAGCGCGCCCGCCGCAAGAACAGCGGCAGCGCCTCTGGCAAGGGGAGCATATTTCTTCAACATGGCCTTCATCCCTGACTGACACCGCAGCGGAATTGCCGTGGTGACAAGGATGATCTGCCTGATTCGCGCTGTGACGATGCTGAATCACCTTGGCAGCATCTGTTCATCTTAGTGTTCACGAAACTGAACAACTTGGCTCCATAGCAAAAGGGCCGGAGCATTGCTGCCCCGGCCCTTGTGATGTCCATTGATCAGCAGATCAGGCGTCTTCGTATTCGCCTTCAGCCTGTACCGGGCCGGAATCCTGCCCCTTGGCGGCTTCATCACGATCAACCAGTTCGATCACGGCCATCGGCGCCGCGTCCGAAGCGCGGATACCGGCCTTGATCACGCGGGTGTAGCCGCCTTCACGGTCCGCATAACGCTCGGCCAGAACATCAAACAGCTTCTTGAGCTGCGTTTCATCGCCCAGACGGCTCATCGCCAGACGGCGGTTCGACAGGCCGCCACGCTTCGCCAGCGTGATCAGCTTTTCCATGTAGGGGCGCAGTTCCTTGGCCTTGGGCACCGTGGTGGTGATCTGCTCGTGCTTGATCAGAGCAGCGGCCATGTTGCGAAACAGGGCATTGCGGTGACCGGTCTTGCGGCCCAGCTTGCGGCCCGACATTCCATGACGCATGTGACTTCATCCTTCGTTCGTAGGGAGCCCGTGCAAGGTAGCTCCATCCCGGTGGCCATTGCGGGCCGCCACCTTCGCCCTCATGGAGAGCCCCTGCTTTCGCAGGGGCTCCCGAATTGATCAGCCGAGAAGTTCCTGTTCGAGCTTCTTGGCCATTTCCTCGATGTTCTCCGGCGGCCAGCCGGGGATATCCATGCCGAGGCGCAGGCCCATCGACGAGAGCACTTCCTTGATCTCGTTGAGCGACTTGCGGCCGAAGTTCGGCGTGCGCAGCATCTCGGCTTCGGTCTTCTGGACCAGATCGCCGATGTAGATGATGTTGTCGTTCTTGAGGCAGTTCGCCGAACGCACCGACAGCTCGAGCTCGTCGACCTTCTTGAGAAGGTAGCGGTTGAGCTGGTTGGCGTCGCTTTCCTCGGTCGGCGCAGCATGGCCGATCATCGCGCCCTGCGGCTGCGGGATTCCATCCTCGAAGTGGACGAACAGCGAAAGCTGATCCTGCAGGATGCGCGCAGCATAAGCCACGGCATCTTCCGGGGTCACGGTGCCATCGGTCTCGACCGTCAGCGACAGCTTATCATAGTCGAGTTCCTGCCCGACGCGGGCATTCTCAACCTTGTAGCTCACCTGACGCACCGGGGAATAGAGCGAGTCGACCGGGATGAGGCCGATCGGCGCATCAATGGGACGGTTCTGCACCGCGGGCGAATAACCTTTGCCGGTATCCGCTGTCAGCTCCATGTTGAGCGTGGCGCCTTCGTCGAGGTTGCAGATCACCAGATCCTTGTTCATCACCTCAATGTCACCGGTGACAGCGATGTCACCCGCCTTGACTTCACCAGGACCAGTCGCCGAAAGCTGCAGCCGCTTGGGGCCTTCGCCTTCCATCTTGAGCGCGATCTGCTTCACATTCAGGACGATGTCGGTGACGTCCTCGCGCACGCCGGCCAGCGACGAGAATTCGTGCAGCACGTTCTCGATCTTGATCGAGGTGATCGCGGCGCCCTGCAGGCTGGACAGCAGCACCCGGCGCAGCGCGTTGCCGAGCGTAAGGCCAAAGCCACGCTCAAGCGGTTCAGCCACGAAGGTGGCCTTGCGCTGCTTGTCACCGCCGTCCTTGATTTCGAGGGTGTTGGGTTTCTTGAGTTCCTGCCAGTTCTTCGTGTTGACGGACATGGATTTCCCCTAATTCGCCTTGCGGCGGTTCAAATTGCTGGCGGGCCGGATGCGGGGCTGTTCAGGAAGCAGCGCATCAGACCCTGGACGATAAAGCAGCGACCCGCCGGGCCGCCGCCATATCGCAAGATCAGACGCGGCGACGCTTCGAAGGACGCACACCGTTATGCGGAATCGGCGTCACATCACGGATCGAGGTGATGTTGAAACCGACCGCAGCAAGACCGCGCAGCGCGCTCTCGCGACCCGAACCCGGGCCCTTAACTTCCACTTCAAGCGTGCGCACGCCGTGCTCGGCAGCCTTCTTGCCCGCATCGTCAGCGGCGACCTGCGCAGCATACGGCGTGGACTTGCGGCTGCCCTTGAAGCCCATCATGCCGGCGCTGGACCAGCTGATCGCATTGCCCTGCGCATCGGTGATGGTGATCATGGTGTTGTTGAAGCTGGCGTTGATATGCGCAACGCCACTTGTGATGTTTTTCTTGTCACGGCGCCGGATACGGCCTGGTTCGCGTGCCATTGTTCAGATTCCTTTAGCTCGAAAGAAGGGAAAAGCAGCTGGGCATGTGCCCGGCAGCTTACTTCTTCTTGCCCGCGATGGGCTTCGCCTTGCCCTTGCGGGTGCGGGCATTGGTGTGCGTGCGCTGACCACGGACGGGCAGGCCATTGCGATGGCGCAGGCCGCGATAGGCACGCAGGTCCATCAGACGCTTGATGTTCATCGCGGTGTTGCGACGAAGATCGCCTTCGACCGTGTGATCCGCGTCGATCGTTTCGCGGATGCGGAGGATTTCCTCATCCGTGAGATCCTGAACGCGGGCCGTGTGGGCAATGCCCAGCTTGTCGGCGATTTGCACCGCGGTGTGACGACCAATACCGTGAATATAGGTGAGCGCGATGATCACGCGCTTGTTGGTGGGGATATTGACCCCGGCAATACGAGCCACTTACTTCTCCATGCTCCACAGGGGCGAGGCCTTGGCCGCGAAACCCTATCTCAACGCTCAAATCATTCGGACCTGCTCTACGCCGCCCGAGCACCAGCATGTGCCGGTGCGCAAACAGCAAAAGTCCGGTCGGCACACGCGGACGCGTTGCCAGCCGAACCCGGTTCGAACCTGTCGAATGAGGTGCGCGCTTACGGCGATTCGGCCGCTACGTCAACTGCGCCACGCCAATAAATGGCTAAGCCGCATCCGTGTCACTATGAGCAGCTCCGGAATTTGCCAGAATGCAGCCAACCGTGGCCTGAATAAAGCGGGCTCTACTCGTCCGAAAGATCGCCGAATGCTTCATCAACCTTGGGCTTGGCAGGCGGCGGCGACTTGCCAGGAACAGGCCTTGCCACGGGCTTTTCGGGCGATACTTCAGCAGGGACGGTCTCGTCAGGCTTGTTTTCCGGGTCTGACGCCGTCGGCGCACCCACCCGTCCCAGCAGATCGGCAAGCGCCTGCGCCTGCAGCCCGATCACACCATCGACCGCGCGCGCGATGACCGGGAGTTCGTAGCGCATGTAGCCCGCCACATTATATTCCCAGACCAGGCGCGTGCCCTCCTCGGCCTTGGAAATGGCGATGGTCAGCACGCCGGTCACCGGCTCGCTCTGCAAAGGCCCGAGCGCGCCCAGCATTCTCAACGCGGTTTCCGGATAGGACTGGATCACGCGCATGTGTTCGACACTGCCTTCGAGCGTGAAACGGCCCGGCTCGTCCACCTCGGGAATACGCTCGCAGAAACAGCCGCCAGCACTGGGTGTGAGCGAGAGATTGGCGGAATCGCCCGACCAGGTGTGTTCCTCCTGCCACCACGTATCAGGACTGATCAGGGCAAGCCATGTCGCTTTGGTATCGGCCTCTACCATCACCTCGTGCCGTACCACGAAGCCCGAAGCATGCGTCTTGGAGACTTCGGCAGCCGCAGGCACGGCTGCCGCCATGGCAACGGCTGTCGCAGCGAGGGCCAATCCCGGTCCGGACGTGCTCGATACCCGCATCAGTCTCGCCCCCTTACGATCGCGGCCTTGCGTGAATGCCGCGGAAACTAGCTCTTGAGAATAGCGTCGATGGCGTTTGCCACCTCGTCGATCGCGCCCATCCCGTCGACCCGCGAGACGATCCCGCGCGCTTCGTAGCCCGGCAGGATCGGCGCGGTCTTTGCGCGATATTCCGCCATGCGAGTGCGCACGGTTTCCTCATTATCGTCAGGACGTCGCCGGAAATCGCTGCTGCCGCAGGCATCGCACTTTCCCGCAGCTTTGGGCGGGTTGGCTGTGTCATGATAGAGCGCCCCGCAATTGCCGCAGGAAAAGCGCCCGGTGATGCGGGCAACCAGCGCGTCTTCATTGACTTCGAGCTCAATCACATGGGCAAGGCTGCGGCCATTCTTGGCAAGGATCACATCCAGCGCATCGGCCTGCGCGGCAGTGCGGGGATAGCCATCGAAAATCGCGCCGGTTGCGGGGCCCATGCTGGCGAGTTCATCATCGATCAGGGCCGAGACAATCTCGTCCGAGACCAGTTCGCCGCGCTCCATCACCGCCTTGGCCTTGAGCCCGACGGGCGTGCCCGCCTTCACAGCGGCACGCAGCATGTCGCCGGTGGAAAGCTGGCGCATGCCGTGCCGCTCGACCAGACCAGCGCTCTGCGTTCCCTTGCCAGCACCGGGAGGGCCGAGAAGAATAATGTTCACGTAAGGCTCTCCCCAATCACGCCCGCCGGTCGCACCGCAGGCCTTTTGTCAGCAAACGGAATGTCAGAAAATCGAGTTACGACAAACAGAGACCTGACGCCGCCCTTTGCGTCAGCGCATCCGGCCTTTCAACTTAGCCTTCTTGATGAGATCAGCATATTGGTGCGCGAGCAAATGTGACTGTACCTGGCTGATGGTATCCACAGTCACGTTAACCACGATCAGCAGGCTGGTGCCGCCAAGAAACAGCGGAATACCGGTCTGGGCAATCATGTATTCGGGGATGACGCAGACGAGCGTCAGGTAGATCGCACCCACCACGGTGATGCGCGTCAGCACATACTCGAGATGCTCCGCGGTACGCTTGCCCGGACGAATGCCGGGAATGAAGCCGCCATTCTTCTTCAGATTGTCCGCCGTCTCTTCCGGATTGAACACAACCGCCGTGTAGAAAAAGCAGAAGAAGATAATCCCGATCGCATAGAGCGACATGTAGAGCGGCTGGCCATGCGCGAGATACTGGTTCAGCGTCACGATGAAATTACCCATCGTGCTGTCGGTATTCACCGAGCTTCCGGCAAACTGCGAAATCGTCAACGGCAGCAGCAACAGCGAGCTGGCAAAGATCGGCGGGATCACGCCCGCCGTGTTGATCTTGAGCGGCAGGTGCGAGCGATCCGCCTGCATCATCCCGCGCTCGGTCGCGCGCTTCGGATACTGGATCAGCAAGCGGCGCTGGGCACGCTCCATGAACGAGATGAGCAGGATAAGGATCACCACCATCGCAATGAAGCCGATGATGATAACCGGCTGGATCGATCCAGTGCGCCCGCCCTCGAACAGGTTGCTGGCAAAAGTCGGGAACTGGGCAACAATACCCGCCATGATGATCAGCGAAATGCCGTTGCCGATGCCGCGGCTGGTCATCTGTTCGCCCAGCCACAGCAGGAACATCGTACCGCCGACAAGATTGATGACCGAGACGATGCGGAACATGTAGCCCGGATCGACCACCGCCTGAAGGCCGCTCTGCGCACCGAAGCTTTCAAGGCCCACCGCCAGAAAATAGCCCTGGATCGCGCACAGGAACACGGTGCCATAGCGGGTATACTGGTTGAGCTTCTGCCGCCCGGTGGCGCCTTCCTTCTTGAGGGCGGCCAGTGCCGGATGCAGAGCCGAGGCCATCTGCACCACGATCGAAGCGGTGATGTAAGGCATCACGCCGAGCGCGATGAGGCTCATGCGCTCAAGACTGCCGCCCGAAAAGGTGTTGAAGATATCAAGGATGCCGCCGCGGGTCTGATCGTAGAGCTCGCTCAGGATCAGCGGATTGACGCCGGGAAGCGGCACAAAGCTGAGGAAACGGAAGACAACCAGCGCGCCGATGGTGAACCAGATACGCTGGCGCAGTTCGGTAGCCTTGGCGAAATTGCCGAGGTTGAGATTGCTTGCGATATTATCGGCGCGTGAAGCCATGATGTCTGATCGATCCTAGCCTGTGGCCTGTTGCCCTAATCGCACATGCGCAGGGATTGCAAGCCGACCTTTGCCACGTTCCCAATATCGCCTGCCTTGCAGCTTATGGCGCGCTGGGCGTCGCAAGGGCTACATAGGAAGCGCGCAGGGCTTTGTCGAACCCTGCGCGCACCATATTATTTGCAATTAGTTGGCCTTGGCTGCGCGCGCGGCCTTGTTGGCGTCGCGGCGCGCGAGCTTTTTCTCGTGCTCGGGCGTGGCGGGCGGAGCAACGGTGACGCTCCCGCCAGCAGCTTCGACCGCAGCAATCGCGCCCTTGGTCGCGCCGGTGACGGCGAACTTGGCCTTGGCGGTGAAGCCGCCCTTGCCGAGCAGACGCACGCCATCCTTGCCACCGCGGACGAGTCCCGCTTCACGCAGCACTTCCTCGGTGATCTCGGCCTTCGCATCCAGCTTGCCTGCATCGATGAACTTCTGGATCATGCCAGTGTTTACCTCAGCATAGTCCTTGCCGAACGGGTTGTTGAAGCCGCGCTTCGGAAGGCGCATGTGAAGCGGCATCTGGCCACCTTCAAAGCCCTTGATCGCAACGCCCGAACGGGCCTTCTGGCCCTTCTGGCCGCGCGCCGAGGTCTTGCCCTTGCCCGAGCCGATACCACGGCCCACGCGCATCCGGCCCTTGCGGGCACCGGCGTTGTCACGGATGTCATTCAGTTTCATGTGTGCACTCGCTGAAGTTTGTCCCGGCAAAAACCGGAACCTGAGGTTAGCTATGCCGCAGGGAGGACGCGCTGACCGCCCTGGATCCTGGCCTTCGCCGGGATGACGAGGGAGGACGAATTCCTCCCCGTCACACAATCTTAATCGACCACCTGCACCAGATGCGGGATCTTGGCGATCGCGCCGCGAACTTCAGGGGTATCCTGACGCTCAACGACCTTGTGCATCTTGTTCAGCCCCAGACCGATCAGGATCTGGCGTTGGCTGGCGGGACGACGGATCGGCGAACCGATCTGCTTGATCTTGATGGTAGCCATCCTGGATTACTCCGCAATCGCGGCAGCATCGGCTTCCGCCTCGGCTGCGCTGGCCCCGCCCCGACCAAGCAGGTCGACAACCTTCTTGCCGCGACGCTGGGCCACCGACTTCGGCGAAGTCTGGTCCTGCAGCGCGTCAAAGGTGGCGCGGATCATGTTGTAGGGATTCGAGGTGCCAACCGACTTGGTCACCACATCGGCAACGCCAAGGCTTTCGAACACAGCGCGCATCGGACCACCGGCGATGATGCCAGTCCCCGGAGGCGCGGTGCGCACGGTTACCTTGCCCGCCCCGAAACGGCCATTGCCGTCGTGGTGCAGAGTGCGGCCTTCCTTGAGCGGCACGCGGATCATCTTCTTGCGGGCCGAAGCAGTCGCCTTCGTGATCGCCTCTGGCACTTCGCGGGCCTTGCCATGACCAAAGCCGACACGGCCCTGACCATCGCCGACCACGACAAGCGCTGCAAAACCGAAGCGCTTACCGCCCTTCACAGTCTTGGAGACGCGATTGATGTGCACGAGTTTCTCGATGATGCCATCATCTTCTTCCTCGCGCTTGCCACGGTTGCCATCACGGCCGCCACGACCGCGCCCACGGTCACCACCTTCACGGTTGCCGCCGCGGCCACGACCACGACGACCCTGCTGCTCACCGGCTTCTTCGGTCGTCGCTTCAGGGGTGTCGATCACGGTTTCGGGATTTTCAGTGTTCTCGGTCATGATCAGAACTCCAGCCCGCCTTCGCGGGCGGCATCGGCCAGCGCCTTGACGCGGCCATGATATTTGAAGCCGGAGCGATCAAACGCCACTTCGCTCACGCCCTTGGCCTTGGCGCGCTCAGCGATCACCTTGCCAATGGCTACGGCGGCGTCCACATTGCCGGTGCCCTTGAGATCCTTGGCCAGTTCGACTTCCACCGTGGAGGCAGCAGCCACCACC
>JBKBMC010000029.1:0-25688 GCA_046296075.1 Erythrobacter sp.
ATGCGCGGATGCGCGCGCTCGCAAGCGCCCGTCGCTGGGCGAGGGAAAGCTCTTCCCAGCGGGCCGCCGGATAGGGTGCAGTCGCGAACAGTTCTGGCGGCACGATCCAGCTGGTCGGCTGCCAACCTCCCAGACCAAAGGGCTGGATCAGCGCCGACCGTTCAATCGCCATGGACAACGCTTCGCGCCGGGCGGCATCGGCAAGCAAGCCCTTATCATTGACGATGACGAGACCGAGCAGCCCAATCGCCGGATCGACCTGGATGGTCCCGCGCGACAGCGGCCCGACCCGGGCAAGAGGAAAATCGATGATCCGCCCATTCAGGACCAGGTCGACTTCGCCATTGGCGAATGCTTTCACGGCCTGCTCCACCGGCAGGGCGCGCACCTCA
The DNA here is from genome assembly GCA_046296075.1 of Erythrobacter sp. Classification (GTDB taxonomy): domain Bacteria; phylum Pseudomonadota; class Alphaproteobacteria; order Sphingomonadales; family Sphingomonadaceae; genus Erythrobacter. The sequence goes on from JBKBMC010000029.1 coordinate 393, forward strand.
AGCGGGCGCGATAGCTCCTGCCAGTTCTCGCGCGGCGGCAAACCGCGCGATTCGGGCGGGAGCGCGCTGAGCCGTGCCAGTCGGGCTGCATCATCGCGGGAAACCACCATCGGACCCGCGCCGCCGCCACTCTTGACGAAGCCCATTTCCGGCTGGGCCAGCAGCCGCAGGAAATCGGGCATCGGCCCTGTGAGACGGATCTCGATAACCCGTGCGGTCATCGCGCGCACCTCGGCAACCTTGGCAAAGTCCAGCCCGAGCGAGGTTCCCCTGAGGCGTGTCATTGCCTCGCGCAGCAGCACGCGCACATCACCCGCCGTGATCTGTTCTCCGTCGGGCCATTCACTGTCGCGCAGGCGGAAGATGTAGCTGAGGCCATCATCAGTCACGATCCAGCGTTCAGACAGGGCAGGCACAACCTGCCCCGCGGGGTCCAGCGCAACCAACCCTTCATAGCTTGCCGCCCGCATCGCCTGCGAAGCTGGCGCAAGGCGCACACCCTGCTGGAACAGGCTCTGCGGTTCGCCGATGATCGCAATGCCCAAGGCCCCGCTGCCCGAAGGGCCGCAGGAGGAAAGCACAAGAAAGGCTGAAAGCATGCCGAGAATGCGCCGCATCGCTATCCTCTAGCAGCTTGCGGCGCTTCGGTCAGGTGTCGAACGCGGGAAAAGGGTCAGTTCTTGCGGATAGCGCGGCCATCACGTGGCGATGATGGAAGGCGCGTCGTTGAAGCATCAGCCAGCGGCGCGCGTTATGCGGGTTGCACCTGCTGCGAATCAATCGCCGTATCGAAGGCAATGCCGAAACGGCTGTCCTGCACCCAGGCGACAGAGCCCTGGACTTCACCAATATGCGGCAGTTCGATGATCAGACGGTGGCCGCGCTGCACGCGGGTATTGGTGCCTTCGGCCATCATGCCACCATCGGAAAGGTTGCGCACGCGCACGCGATGGCGTTCGGCCTGTTGTTCGATCTGTATGGTAGCCAGCAGGAACAGGCTTTCGCGCGCTGTGCTGCGGGATTCTGTACCGGTCATAGATGCCCTGCCTCCATGTCGCTCGCGGCAAACGCGTAACTGATTGCTCCGGGCCGCCTGATTTCACGCATGTCTTGCGCCAACACGGTTAACCAGGCGTAAAACATGCCGAAGCGCAACCGCCACGCATAAGCCAGTGTCCCGAAATGGGACGCTATGAAGAAAAGAGCTTGTCGCGATGTAGCGGCGTAACCGCTTTCAATCGTCGCGCGAGATTTTCTCGCGGCGCTCGTGGGCTTCCTGCGCTTCGACAGTCATGGTAGCGACTGGGCGGGCGATCAAACGCTTGATCCCGATGGGATCGCCGGTGACTTCGCAATAGCCATATTCGCCTTCGTCGATACGGCGCAGCGCGGAATCGATCTTGGCGATCAGCTTGCGCTGGCGATCGCGGGTGCGCAGTTCGATACCCCAGTCGGTCTCGCTCGAGGCGCGATCGGTGAGGTCAGCCTCGCGGATCGGACCGTCCTGAAGTGATTGTAAAGTCTGGCCCGCGGCGGAATGGATCGAGCGCTTCCATTCGATCAGCAGCATCCGGAAATAGGCCCGCTGCGCCTCGTTCATGTATTCCTCATCCTCGCTCGGTGTATAGTCCGGAGCAAGCATGCGCTTGGCTTTTTCGAGTACGTCGATGTCGTCAGACAGTGCCGATGGCATATGGCCCTCTAATCCCATAGGCCTCGAGCGCAGCCATCTCAGAAACGCACCTGAATATTTTCATTGGCACACCTGACCAACCGCAAGTCGAAGCGTTGGCAGCGCCTATAGGCAAGCCCCATGGGACGCACAAGCGGCTTTGCATGTCTATCCCCGCGTAAACCCTATCATGCTCGGCAAAAAACATCGTTAACCAATTGTTAGCCATGTTCAGCGAGTTTCCTGATTGTCGGCAGCCCCGGTGAGGGGTGATGGCGCCGACAGTTTTAGGGGGACTTGAGATGCACCTTACTGCGATTGCAACGAACCGGGCGACTGTGATTGCCCCTGCGATTACCGATCTGGCGCTGGCCCGCGCTCTCGCCAATGCGGCGCGCGGCGATGCCAATGCCTGCTTTGATCTCGGCGTTGCCTTTTCGACCGGCAGCCAGGGCGCGGAATGCGATCTGATCGAAGCGCACAAGTGGTTCAACCTCGCCGCAGCACGCGGTCACGAGGAAGCGGCGCATTGCCGCGCTGATATCTCCGACGAGATGACTGCCCGCGAAATCGCCGAAGCACAGCGCCGCGCGCGCGAGTTTCTCGCCGCCGAACGCCGCAAGGTTGCCTGATCACGCCTTCCGGAAAGGCGTGCGCGCGTCGAGATAGAGCTGGTCGGAAGCAACGCCTGCCCGCTCGCGTTCGAGGAAATCGGCAATCGCGGCGCGAAAGCCGGGATCGGCGATCCAGTGGGCCGAAACGGTCTGCACGGGTTCGTAACCACGCGCCAGTTTGTGTCCGCCCTGCGCGCCCGCCTCGACCCGTGCGAGACCGCGCGCGATGGCAATGTCGATGGCCTGATAATAGCACAGTTCAAAATGCAGGAATCGCACCTCGCGGGTGCAGCCCCAGTATCGTCCGTAAAGCGCATCCGATCCGGCAAAGTTGAGCGCGCCGGCAATCGGTGTCGCGCCATCATAGGCGAGGATCAGGATGATCCGGTCCCCCATGCGCTCGCCGAGCAGGCTGAAGGCCTCGCGGGTCAGATAGGGCCGCCCCCATTTGCGTGCGCCGGTATCCTGATAGAACACCCAGAAGGCGTCCCAATGCTCTTCGCGGATATCGCGACCGGTGAGATGCCGGATCGTGAGGCCGGAAACCGCAGCTTCGCGCTCTTTGCGCAGATTCTTGCGCTTTCTGGACGCAAGTTCGTCCAGAAATGCATCAAAACTCGCATAATCACGATTGAGCCAGTGAAACTGGATATCGCTGCGCATCAACCAGCCGCCCGCTTCGAACATGGCGCGCTGCTCAGGCTCGATGAAAGTCGCATGAGCAGACGACAGGCCGTTATTCGCGCACACCGTCTCGGCCGCTTTCAGGAGGTGCGGGGCAAGGCTTTCATCTTTCAAGAGGAGGCGCGGGCCATTAGCCGGCGTAAAGGGCGCGGCGATCTGCAACTTGGGGTAATAGCGCCCGCCCGCACGGTGCCAGGCATCAGCCCAACTGTGATCGAAGACATATTCGCCCTGGCTGTGCCCCTTGGCGTAGGACGGCATCGCGGCGAGCAACTTGCCCGCGCTGTCAGTGATGACAATGGGCACCGGGTCCCAGCCGGTCCCTTCGCCGACGCTGCCTGAATCCTCCAGCGCGGTCAGAAACTCGTGGGAGACGAAGGGATTGCGTATCCCTCCGAGCGCGTTCCATTCGGCCGCGTCAAACTGGCCGACCGAAGGCGCAAGCCGGACAGTGAGTTCAGTGTCACTCACGCGAGACCAGCCCCCTCGGCAATAAGCGCATCGGCGTGCGCCAGACCGCGCTCGCGGGTTTCGGGCGAGCGCACGGTCCAAGCCAGCAACGGGCGGCCCGTTTCGCGCCACAGACGGGTGAACGCATGGGGAATGTCGCGCACATCACAGGCGAGAAAATCGGGCTGCGCACGTTCCAGCGCATGAGGCGCGCGCCACGCGCTCTTGAAGCCGTGATCAAGCGTGTCGGTAATCACCAGCCCGCGCGGTGTTTCCGGCGCGTGTCTGGCAAACCATTCGCCCATGCGCGGATCAAAGCTCATCACAGCGTAAGGCCCGCTGTAATCCCCCAGCAGCTTCGCAATCGCGATACAGGCCTCGGCAATGGCGAAGTCAGGGCGCGATTTCACCTCGACAAGGAGCGGCGCCCGGCCCGCCACCAGTTCCAGCAGTTCGGCGAGAGGCCAGATGGTCTGCGCTGTTTCCACAAGGGGGATACGGCAGAGCTCGTCGGCCGGACGCGCCGCCACCTTGCCGTGCTCGCCGGTCAGCCGGTCAAGCTCCCAATCGTGAAAAACCAGCGGAACATGATCGCGGCTCATCTGGATATCGCATTCGATACCCATCCCTGCCGCAATCGCTGCCTCGACAGCAGCGCGCGAGTTTTCCGGGACGCCCCCAGAACTCTTGGCATTGTGCAGCCCGCGATGGGCATATTCCCACGTCGTCAGCCAATCCGGAGCGCGCCGTGTCTCCATCGCGGATCAGGCCGACTTCAGCGCCACGATCGCATCCACTTCGACCGCTGCGCCCAGCGGCAATGCAGCCACACCGACTGCCGCACGGGCATGCTGGCCCGCGCCACTGAACACCTGCTCCATCAAGTCCGACGCGCCATTGGCAACCTTGGGATGATCGGTGAAATCCGGCGTCGAATTGACGAAAGCGCCAAGCTTCACGACGCGCTCCACCTGTTCGAGCAAGCCTGCGGACTCAAGCTGCGCAAGGATCATCAACCCGCAGGCGCGGGCTGCCGCAATGCCATCTTCCAGCGTCACGTTCTCGCCCAGACGCCCCTTGATAACATGGCCATCATGGAATGCGATCTGGCCCGAAACATAGGCCATGCCGCCATGCACCACCACCGGCACATAGCTGGCGACCGGCGCAGCGGCTCTCGGCAGGGTGATGCCGAGTTCTTTCAGGCGTGCTGCAATGCTCATTGAATTTCCTCCACTTGTGCTGGTTCTTCAAGGCGCTGGAGAATCCATGGCAAGGCCTCGTCCCAGCGGTCAATCCGCGAATGGGCATGGCCCGCCTTGTGCGCGCAATCAATGGCGTGGGCGATCATCGGTTCGCCGCACAGGTGCAGCCGCGTGACGTGCGGCGCGGTTTCGGCAACCGATGCGTGGTGCTGCGCCAGATCATCGATGAACAGTGCGCGCGACGGCGAATGCTCGGCGATGATCCTTTGCAAGGCCGGACCTTTCGGCCCCTGATTGGTATAGACCTCGGCATGGATGCCGATGGCTGCGAGTTGTTGGGCCCGCTTGTCGCGTCGTTCGTCCACCAGATTGGTCAGGATCACCACATCGGCCACTTCGGCAAGCGTGTTGATCGCCTCGACCGCGCCCTTGATGGGTTGCTGGCTATCCATCTCGGTGTCGAAGAACCGGCCGAGCATCCGCCAGATATCTGCCGGTTCAAGCAGTTCCCCGCTCGTCTGCCAGCGCAAGGCTTCGGCGAAATTATGCCCTTCAAGATGGAAATTCACCCCCTGGCCGGCTTCGAGCCAGTCCTTGAAATGCGCGACCATGTGCAGCAGCACTTCATCGCAATCGCTTATAATGAGGGGGCGGTTCATCGGGAAAGTTCCTTGGCGGCGTGGATCAGGTCTTCGGGGGCTACCGCAAGCGCCTCTGCGGCAGAAATCAGGTCCGGCTCGTGCGAGCTCAGGAAGTCGAGCGCGCTGGCCAGCACGGCCGGGTTGCCAAGCCCTGAGCGCAAGGCATCCGCATCAAGCCCGGTCAGGTCAAGATAACGCCGGGCGCGCAACGGCTCTGCCAGCAACCAGCCAAGGGCGGCCAGCGCCAGCATCTCGGGCGATGTCTCCGGGGTGCTCTGCGACATTTCGGGTTCTTGCGGGATTGTGGTTACCTCGAAGCGGGGTTAGTCATAGGTTGTGTCACATGTGTTGTGTCAGATGCGGGGCGAGCAGTGACAAAACGTATCATGGTTGTCGAGGATAACGACCTCAACCGCAAATTGTTCTGCGATGTGCTGCGCGCGAACGGTTTCGAGGTCGAGCCGGTGGCTGATGGCCATCTGGTGCTGGAAACGGCACGAAACGTCGCGCCCGATCTTATCATCATGGATATCCAGTTGGGCGGTGTATCGGGCGTCGATCTGATCGCGGCGGCAAAGCGTGATCATGATCTGAAGGATATCCCGGTGCTCGCGGTGACGGCTTTCGCCGCCAAAGGCGATGAAGAACGGATCCGTTCGGCCGGGGCGGCAGGCTATCTCGCCAAGCCTGTTTCGATCAGCCCGTTCATGCATGCCGTGCGCGAATTGCTCACAGCCGAAAGCGTGTAAGCCCCGGCGCGACCCGCCGTCACACCAGGATCTCGAACAGGAAGATCGCCAGCGTGAGGCCTAGCCCGCCGAGGAAAAGGCGATAGGCGAGCGCCAGATAGCGGTACTTGCGCAGGTGAAGCACCCGGCCGTTCTGGTAGAGATCGCGCAGCATCAGCCGGTAAATCTGCTCATCGGCATGCAGCCGGGCGATGATGTCGTCAGCCCAGGCCTGTTCATCCTCGAGCGAGAAATGGCTGAAGAACAGTGGATTGAACTGGCCGGGCGGCACCGCCTTGGCGCGCATTGGCGGCGTGATGGCCAGCACGGCACAGATTGCTGCGGCGAATGCGGTGACGGCAAGGCAAATGACCGACCAATTGATCTCTTCGGAAAACACTTTGGTGATCACAAGCGAGAACACCACAAATGTCGCGCCAATCAGGATGTTGGCCTTGCCATCGGCCATTTGCGACAGGGCCAGCGTGTTGACCTGCGCCGTGCGGATGAGATGCACGCCTTGCAGGGAAAGTGGCGCAGGATCAGGCAGTTTCTCGCTTTGCTGCGGGCCGCTTTCGTCCATCTCTATGCCCCCGAGAATGCGCACAAAACTTGACAAGCTGCATCATCCGCCGCTTTGCAGCCGTAATAGCGGGCTAAGGCCTGCCCCACAACCAATCGAACAAGAGCCAGTCGCCACCATGAGCCCAGCTGAAATTGACGAGCGCATCCGCACTCTGGTCGAGCCTTTCAACAAGAAGGGCGTAACCATCGCGGACGGCACCACCTTTGCCCATGATCTCGAATTCGACAGCCTGACGGTGATGGATTTCGTCGCCGAGATCGAAGACGAATTCGATGTGATCATTTCGATGAACCAGCAGGCCGAAATCGAAAACTGGGGCCAGCTGATCGCGGCAGTCCACAAGCTGCAGGATAGCTGATAATGGCAACCGCTATGACCGAAACCGTCACTGCCGCCGAGCCGGTTGACCTGCTCGCCAAGTTCGATCCGATCATCCAGACCCGCGAGACCTTGCTCGCTAGCGGGGTTGAAGACCCGTTCAATCTGGTGATGGAAAAGGTGCTCTCACCCACCCGCGCGATCTGCAACGGGCGCGACACGATTTTGCTGGGCACTTACAATTACATGGGGATGACTTTCGATCCCGATGTGCTGGAGGCGGGCCGTCAGGCGATGACGGAATTCGGCGCCGGGACGACCGGCAGCCGTGTGCTTAACGGCACGTTCCGCGATCACCGCGATGTCGAGGCGGCCTTGCGCGAATTCTATGCCATGGATCATGCCATGGTGTTTTCGACCGGGTATCAGGCCAACCTCGGGATCATTTCGACGATTGCCGGCAAGGGTGATTACATCATCCTTGATATCGATAGCCACGCCTCGATCTATGATGGCTGCGCGATGGGCCGGGCTGAAGTGGTGCCGTTCAAGCACAACGACGTCGAAGCGTTGGAGAAGCGCCTGAAGCGTCTGCCACCCGAAGCTGGCAAGCTGGTGGTGCTTGAAGGCGTCTATTCAATGATGGGCGATGTCGCGCCGCTCAAGGAAATGGTCGAAATTTCTAAGCGTTACGGTGCGATGGTGCTGGTCGATGAAGCGCATTCGATGGGTTTCATCGGTGAACACGGCCGCGGCGTGGCCGAAGAACAGGGCGTGATTGATGATGTCGATTTCATCATCGGCACCTTCTCCAAGAGCGTCGGCACGGTGGGCGGCTTCTGCGTGTCGAACCACCCCAAGTTCGAGGTGCTGCGACTGGTGTGTCGCCCTTATGTGTTCACCGCCGCGCTGCCGCCCTCCGTCATGGCAAGCTCGGCAACCTCGATCCGCAAGCTGATGCATGGCGGGAACAAGCGCGCGCATCTCTGGGAGAATTCCCGCACGCTGCACGCAGGGTTGACTGCGCTGGGCTTCAAGCTTGGCACCGATACCCCGCAAAGCGCGATCATCGCGGTGATCATGCCCGATCTCGAAAAGGGCGCGATGATGTGGGAGGCGCTGCTGAAGGAAGGCCTCTACGTCAATCTCGCAAGGCCACCCGCAACGCCTGCGGGCATGACTTTGCTGCGCTGTTCACTGTGCGCCGAGCATTCTTCGGAAGAAGTCCAGACCATCCTCGGCATGTTCGAGCGCGCGGGCAAGGCGATCGGGATCATCTGAAACTCCCGCAGCTCCGGCCCCGGCTCGCGCGCGTCGTGCGGGCAGGGGAGGGGCTAGCGCGCCGCCCGCACCTAAGGCGCTGCCACTTGAGTGGCCGCGGCGCAGGGATCATCGGCCTTTTCATCACCGCTGCCGACCTGGGTGATGATGAAAATTCCGCCGATCACCAATGTGACAAAACCGGCGGTCACGAGACCGAGATAGCGATCGATGAAGCTCTTGATCGGGGCGCCGAAGATGCGGAACAACACGCCCACCGTGAAGAAAATCATGCCGCGCCCGACAATGCTCGCCATCACGAAAGTCACAAGGCTCATCCCGACAAAGCCTGACGTTATTGTCAGCAGCTTGAACGGCACCGGTGTTGCGCCTGCAATGATGATTGCCTCCCAGTCATATTGCTTGAGATAGCAGGCAGCGACCGGGAATTTCTCGGACAGGCCGATGGCACCGAGCAGCCATTGCCCCACCGAATCATACAGCACCGCGCCGATCAGATACCCCAGCAGCCCGCCCGCTACCGAGGCCAAGGTCGCGATCACACCGAAGCGCATCGCCTTTTTCGGTTCGGCAAGGCACATCAGCCCCAGCAACGGGTGCGGCGGGATCGGAAAGAAGCTGGCCTCGATAAAGCAGAAAAATGCCAGCCAGCCCTGCGCATGGGGGTGCGCGGCCTTTTCCATTGTCCAATCATAAAGATTACGCAGCCACGCCATATGCGATCCCCGACAGGCAGAACCGCTGCGCCCTAGGCGAGGGCGCGCGCGCACGCAAGTTAGAGCAGATAACCTATTTGGTTCTTTTACCTTGACATTGTAACGCTATTCGGTTAGCAAAAGACATCATCGCAAAATTGTGATTCGCCGACAGGCGGCCTTCCGGCAGCGGAAGCGCCGCCGTTTTGCGTGTCTGCAACCGGGAGAGCCGACATGGCCGACGCAGGGGAGGCCCCATTACCCGACAAGCGCAGGGCAGGCCCACGCTGGCGCGAACAGTTCCTCGAATTCCTTGCCGAAAGCTCGAACATCACGGATGCGGCCCGCCGCGCCGGGGTCAGCACCAGCAAGGCCTATAAGGAGCGGCGCAGCGACCCAGACTTTGCGCGCGCATGGCTGGCAGCCTTGTGGGAAGGATATTTCCTTCTCGAAATGGAAGTCCTGCGGCGGCTGCGCGAGGGCGATCAACAGGCAAAGGCGGGCGAACGCTATGATTTCGCGAATGCTTTACGCCTGCTCGTTGCCCATCGCGAAAATGCCGCCCACGCCGAGGCACAGCAGCGCAATGTCACCGCAGCAGAAGTGCGCGCCTCGATCGATCGCAAGGTGGAAGCGATCCGCCAACGGCTCGAACGCGAAAAGGCGCTTAAAGGTAATGGTGCATGATCAGCGACCGCTTGCAATGGATCAATGATGGCCATCCGACAGCCGCCAGCGAGATTTCCCGGGCGCTCAATCCGGCCGAGAAGTCGGAATTCGAATATCACTGGGGGATGCAGGCACGGCGCGAACAATCGCCTCCGCCGGGCGATTGGCGCATCTGGCTGATTCTGGCAGGCCGGGGGTTCGGGAAGACACGCGCCGGAGCAGAATGGGTCCGCGATATTGCCGAACGCTGCCCCGATGCGCGAATCGCGCTTGTCGCAACCACCTTGTCGGAGGCGCGGGCGATCATGGTCGAGGGAGAAAGCGGGATCATTGCCTGTTCGCCACCCGAACGGCGCCCCGTATTCGAGGCATCACTCAAAAGGTTGCGCTTTCCCAACGGGGCGCAAGCGCTGATCTATTCGGCGCAGGAGCCCGAAAGCCTGCGCGGCCCGCAGCACAGCCATGCTCGTTGGGCAGTCGCAGAAGGAATTCTTTGTCAATCAGTCCTTGTCGGTAATTGATGCGTTGCACGGACGATCGGTTGTAGCCGCGCTTGCAACGCCTCCTCCGTCCGCACAAGACGGCGATTGCTATCGCATCGCTGCTCTCGCCACAGGTGCGTGGTCAGGGCGAGAGAACCAACTCGCCATTGCCATCGGCGGCGATTGGCATTTCATCGTGCCAGCTATTGGTAGTCTTCTATTTGACCAGGCGCTTGGCCAGTTCATCCAGTTCGATGGTGCCTGGCAAGCGACGAGCCTGCCACCATCAGCGACCGGCGGTGCGACGGTAGACATCGAGGCAAGGGCTTTGCTCGCACAGGTCATTGACGCCATTGCCAAACTGGGGCTAGTGGCCCTCAGGCCGGCATAATCCAGAACTCCTGGACGTGCTGGTCATGTATTTTGTTGGATCGGTAACCCCACGCAATCACAGCTGGATGAGGCTTTATTGCAACACCTGAGTGGCTTTGATCTTTACGATATCTTGCCTCTTGGTGGTGGAAAAGATACAGACCAATAGTGCCTAAGTTCGATAACGAAGGGGAATAAGATAATGCGCAAAATTGTCATTGGGATGGCAATGGCCTCAACCGCGCTGACCGCACCCGCCATGGCCCGTGAAGGGCAATGGTATATTGAGGGTAACGCCGGTGCCATGCTCGTAGAAAAGAGCGATGTCGATGTCGCTGGTGTCGAAGACAGTGCTCGTATCAAATACAGCACTGGTTACGATGTCGGCGGTATTGTCGGTCACGACTTCGGTTCATTCCGCCTTGAAGCGGAAACCAGCTATCGGCGTGCTCGTATGGACAATGTCGTGACTGGCCCAACCGGGCTGTTTTCGTCACAGGCTGCTGGTGGCAACTTTGTGGGTCGTCGCGAGGCGGTCGGAAACGTCAATGCGCTGAGCTTCATGCTCAACGGTTTGATTGATCTTGGCGATGATGATGGTCTGCAGGGCTTCGTGGGCGGTGGCGTCGGCGTAGCCCGTGTTGGGCTTGAGGGCACTGCCAACTCGGCTGGTCCGGGCTTCGTCAACGACTCTGACACGGGTTTTGCATGGCAACTGCTCGCCGGCATCCGTGCCCCGATCAGCAAGTCGTGGGACATTGGCCTGCGTTATCGCTATTTCAACGCTCCGGACCTCGGGCTGGTTGATCCAGTGGGCCGTTCGTTCGACACGAACATGACGAGCCACTCGCTGCTCGGCACCATTTCGTACAACTTCGGTGGACAAGAGGCTCCTCCGCCGCCTCCTCCCCCGCCGCCGCCGCCGCCTCCCCCGCCTCCGCCGCCTCCGCCGCCGCCGCCGCCGCCTCCGGTGCCGTGCAACACCGGCCCTTACATTGTGTTCTTTGATTTCGATTCCTCGGCCATCACGGCTGAAGCTTCGGCAATCCTGAACAGCGCTGTGACGGCCTATGCGAACTGCGGCACTGCGAACGTGATGCTGGCTGGTCACACCGACCGTGCCGGTAGCGCGACCTACAACATGGCGCTTGCCGGTCGTCGCAACACTGCCGTCAGCGAATACCTCGTTGGCCGCGGTGTCCCGGCTGGCCGCATCTCGGGCGAAGCCTTCGGCGAATCGAAGCCGCGGGTTCCGACTGCTGACGGTGTGCGCGAGCCGCAGAACCGTCGCGTGGAAATCACCTACGGTCCGGGATCGGGCATGTAATCGGTTTCCAACCGCATTTCGAAAGGGGGCTGGAGCGATCCAGCCCCCTTTTTTGTTGCCCCGAGAACCCAGAAACGCTGGAGACACATCGCACAGACCACGAGGAAACGGACGCTCGTGATGGGTGAGCCAGCACGTCACCCCTTATGGACCCAACGCTGAATGCTCCGAGCGTTACCGAGAGAGTTATTGCTGACCCGGCAAATAAGCTGCGCCGCGCACAAGACATGGCGGCCGCTCTTGCGGTGCCGCGCTTGGTCAAGCTCCCGCTGAAAACTTCGAGCGCAGAGCAGAGCCTCCGCAGATGGAATAGCTGCTAGACTGGCTTGTTGACCGCAGCCCGGGCCCGTTCCTCAAGTGTTGCCTCGGCAAGAGGAAGAGTACGATAGGCATAGATAAGCAAGGCAAGCGAAATCGGCGCCACACCTATCAGCGACAGCACGCCAATCCGCATACTCCCGCTGAGGTCGGAGATCTGGCCTACCATATATGGGCCAATCGCCAGGCCCACGAGCGTTGTCGCAAGGAAAAACGAGGCAGTAGCGGTTCCGCGCATGCGCGGAAGAACGAGGTCCTGTGTGGTCGCAGCCGCTGCCCCAAGCGCTGTTGCCGCGAACAGACCCGCCAGGAAGTTCATCGCATAGAACACCGTTGCATTCTCGGTTGTGAAGCCGACCCAGATAGGAATGACCGGTGCGAGAATGCCAAACATGATCACAAGAATGCGTCCGGAAGGATTGCGCGCGCGCAACCAGTCGGACAAGCGGCCACCAAGGATCACGCCGAGAAAACCGGAGAGCGCGCCGCTCCCCCCCAGCACAAAGGCAAGCTCTTCCTTCGGCAGCTTGAGCACGGTTTCTGCGTAGGGCGCGCCCCAGAATGCCAGAGCATAGGCCCCTAGCGAGACCAGCCCATATCCGAGTGCCGTGCAAATGAAGGCTGGCGTGCCCCAAATGAGCGCGAAGGTGGCAGGATCACGGCGCCTGAGTGTCGCAGCCCAGGAGAAGACCGCATAATAGCCGAATGCCATCGACGACCATTGCGGCAGATTGTTCGTCAACCCGATCATGATGACTGCGAGGGCAATCATGGCGAGAGCCATGAGCAGGTTTATGACAAGCGCTTTTGTACCGCGTTGCATCGCATGATAAAGGGTAAAGGGGGGCAGCAGCATCGACAGATCGACGAAGAAGTCGAGCAGCGGGTGACGTGCGCTCGGGTTTTCTTCCGGTGCTCGCGCGGGTTCACGCAGGGAGGCCACCCACAAGGCCAGCAATACTCCGGGCAAGCCGACTGCCAGAAACGCCGCTTGCCAACCGACAAGCCCACCAATGCCACCGCCCGGATAAGCGGCGTCCCAGACCTGCGAAATCTTCGCCCCGATGAACAGCGAAACGCCGCCACCAAGATAAAGCCCGGAGGAATAGATCGCCAAAGCGGTCGCGCGTTTGCTCGCAGGGAAATAGTCCGAGATCAGGGAATAGGCGGTTGGGCTGGCCGTCGCCTCGCCCACGCCCACGCCCATCCGCGCTAATGACAAAGTGAGGTAATTGCGGGCGAGCCCGGAAACCGCTGTCATGGTTGACCACAATACCAGTCCGATTGTCAGCAGCCTGACCCGATGCCAGCGATCCGCCAACCTGCCTAGCGGGACGCCGAACAGGGCATAGAACACCGCAAAAGCGGCTCCGCCGAGAAAACCAAGCTGCCCATCTGTAAGCTCGAGATCGCGCTTGATGTCGACGGCAAGGATCGAGAGTATCTGGCGATCAATGAAATTGAGGATGTAGACGACAACCAGCACGCCGAGCACATACCAGCTGTAAGTCGGCACCGGCGCATTGGCCGCGTCGGGGCCTTCCATTTTTTCCTCGCTCAAGAAATGTTCCCCAATCCCAATTCATCGCCCCGGCGATTATGCCGGGGGCCGCCTATCCGCGATACGGGGTGCTATCGACAATCCCTGCTTCGGCAAAACCCTTTTTGCGCAGGCGACAGGAATCGCATAATCCGCAGGCCATGCCTTCGGGGGTAGGATCGTAGCACGACCAGCTCCATGCCGGGTCAAGCCCGAGCCGCGCGCACTCCCGCGCAATGTCGGCCTTGGTGAGATGCTGCAAGGGCGCGTGGATGGTGAAGGGCGATCTCTCCACCCCCGCCTTGGTCCCGAGCCTCGCGGTTTCGGCAAAGCTGGCGATGAATTCCGGGCGACAATCGGGATAGCCCGAATAATCCAGCGCATTCACTCCGATGAACACATCCCGCGCGCCTGATGCCTCGGCAAAAGCGGTGGTGAGCGCCAAGAACACCAAATTGCGCGCCGGCACGTAGGTGACCGGAATATCTTCACCGACCCCGCCTTTGGGCACATCTATGCTATCTGTCAGCGCAGAACCGCCAAAGGCCCGCATATCCAGCGCGATCTCGACATGGCGGGCCGCCCCCAGCCGCCCGGCGATCCGGCGCGCGGATTCCAGTTCGAGCCTGTGGCGCTGACCGTAATCCACACTCAAGGCGTGGACGGCAAATCCCCGCTCATTTGCCAAGGCGGCTGTCACCATCGAGTCAAGTCCGCCCGATAGCAGAACAACCGCGATCGGCCGCGCTTCGTTTGCTTCGCACGGACTCATGACACAATCAGCAGCGCCCGGTGTGGCGCGCCTCGCCCGTGAACTGGAACGGCAGGCCGCCTGCAATCCCCTGGCTTTCGAGCTGGACGAGACTGCCCGTCTCGCGGCGGATACTGGTTCGGCCAAAGCCATTATTGGGACAGGTATATTGCACCGTCACCTTGGCCTCGGCATCCTCGATTACGAACTGGCTGCACCCGCTTTCAGGATGGCGCAATTGCACCAGTTCCTGCCCGCTGCGCACGCAGATCTTGCGATCGGGTGAGCCGTCACGATGCTTCACCGTCCATTCGCCCTTGGTAAGCCGGCCAAGCATGGCAAGGCCCTGACCCTGCGCCGATACCTCGGTCACAGCCGATAAGCCAAACGCCAGCGCGAGAGCACCGGCAATCGCCATCAATCCTGCGCTTCGATCGGTCATGCCGGCTCACTTGTCATCAGATATCCTGCCGTCCATGGCACATTGCAGCCCGGCGTGCGAGCGGCTTTACCGGCGAAACCTGTCACAGCGCGAGCTCGAAAACACGCGAACAAAAGGCACAATCAATCTCGATGATGCCGTGTTCGTTACACATTTCCCTTTGTTCTTCAACGGGGAAGCGGGCTATAACCGCAGTATAATGCTCCAATGTGCAGCGACAACCCCGTGTCAGCGCAGCACCCGGTTGCACGCGGATCTCGCCTTCCTCGTGAAACAAACGCCATGCGATCGCCTCGAGCGGCAGCATGGGATCAAGCAACTCGTCATGGCTTATGCTGCTGCCGAGAATGGCAACATGCTCCCAGTCTGGGTGGTCAAGGCGGACATGCAAGCGCTCCCGGCCCTCCTCGCCATCAGGCAAATGCTGGATGAGTATGCCTGCCGCCGATCGCTTGCCACCGGCCACCCGGCTGGCGACGCGGATCAGGGTGGGCACCTGCTCGGACTGGCTGAAATAGGTCTCGCAAGCCTCGGCTATGCTGTCGCCTTCCAGCGGCACAATGCCCTGATAGCGCTGCCCTTGCTCGGTTTCGAAGGTTACGGCGAGATAGCCTTCGCCAAATAGCGCCGATAGTGAAGGATTGGCACCAAGTGTGGTAAGCCGCTCGGCATCGAAATCGACATAGCCGCGCAACGCACCGTCGCGATAGTCGCACACCAGCAACCTCACAATGCCGCCCTGCGTCTGCGCCTGCATCGTGAGCTGCGCCTTCTCGCCTTTCAGCAACCCCCCCATCAGCGCCGCCAAGACCAGCGCTTCGCTAAGGAGATGCGTGATCGGCGCAGGGTAGTCATGCGCGGAAAGCACGTCGTCGAGCAAGCCGTCAAGCCGCACCACGCGGCCGCGGGCGCCACGCGCAGGCAGCGTGAAACCAAGCAATTTGTCGGTAAATGTCTCGGCGGAAGGTTCGATCAGATAATCCATAGCGAGCCTATATGGGGATTGCTGGGAGCAGGGTTAAGCCCCCGTCACACTCCCAGCTTGCCAAAGGCCCACAACAGCACGGATTTCTGGGCGTGAATGCGGTTTTCCGCCTCGTCAAAGACAACCGATTGCGGCCCTTCGAACACATCTTTGCTAACTTCCTCGCCGACGTGGGCGGGCAGACAGTGAAGGAAGATTGCATCGGGCTTCGCCTGTGCCATCAGCGCGGCATTGACCTGATAGGGCGCCATCGCTGCCAGCTTTGCCTCGGCATGGGCCTGCCCCATCGAAATCCACGTATCTGTCACTAGCACATCCGCTTCGCGCGCGGCGGCAGCAGCATCCTGCGTCAGCGTGACCTCCGCCCCGCCAGCGCGCGCCATGGCAACGAATTCGGGATCAGGTTCGTAACCCGCAGGGGTCGCTACGCGGACATTGAACTTCATCAGTCCGGCCGCCTCAAGGATCGAGTGAAGCACATTGTTGCCATCACCGAACCATGCAACCTCAAGACCGGGCAACGCCTTGCCATGCTCGATCACGGTCAGCAGATCAGCGACAATCTGGCAGGGATGCGAACGATCGGTCAGTCCATTGATGACAGGGACGCTGGCATGGCGGGCCATTTCGGCGATCTTTTCGTGATCATCCGTGCGCAGCATGATCCCATCGACCATGCGGCTCAAGACGCGGGCAGTATCGGCGATAGTCTCGCCGCGCCCGAGCTGGCTGGAAGCGGAATCAAGCAGCAGCACCGATCCGCCGAGCTGCCGCATGGCGATGTCGAAGCTCACCCGCGTGCGGGTCGAGTTTTTCTCGAACACCAGCGCAAGCACATGGTCTTTCAAGGGCGCATCGGCATCAGGCGCGCCCTTGGGCAGGCCGGCGCGGGCGGCTTTGCGATCAATCGCGTCGTTGATCATCGCCGCAAGCGCATCGGCGCCCGCATCGCTCAGGTCGAGGAAGTGGGCCATGTCACGCCGCCTCGGGGATTGTGAAGCTTGCCGCGCCTGCCGACAGCTTGTCAAAAAACTCATCAATCTCGGCATCGCCGATCACCAGCGGGGGCAAGATGCGGATCGTGTTGTCGCCCGCGGCCACAGTCAGCAACTGATGATTGTCGCGCAGGTGGACGTAGAAGGGGCGGCTTTCGAACTTCATCTTGAGGCCGAGCATCAACCCCTTGCCCCGCACCAGTTCGAACATATCGGGATAATTGCCGATGAACTGTTCGAGCCGGGTGCGCAGCCGTTCGCCTTTTTCGCGCACTTGGCCAAGGAATTCTTGGTTGGCCACCGCCTTCATCACCGCCATCCCTGCGGCCATGGCGAGCGGGTTACCGCCATAGGTCGAACCATGCGTGCCGAAAGTCATGCCGCGCGCGGCTTTCTCGGTGGCAATGCAGGCGCCAAGCGGGAAGCCGCCGCCGATGCCCTTGGCGGTCGCCAGAATATCGGGCGTGATGCCATATTGTTCATAGGCGTAGAACGTGCCGGTGCGCGCGACGCCGCATTGCACCTCATCAAGCACCAGCATCAGATCATGCTCATCCGCGAGCGCGCGCAGGCCGTGCATGAATTCGTCCGAAGCCGGTCGGATCCCTCCTTCGCCCTGAATCGGCTCCACGAGGAACCCGGCTGTGTTGGGGCCGATCAGCGCCTTGGCCGCGTCAAGATCATCGAATGGCGCATATTTGAACCCTTCGAGCAGCGGCGAAAAGCCGTGATGCATCTTGGTCTGGTTTGATGCGCTGATCGTCGCCATGGTGCGGCCGTGGAAGGCATTGTGGAAGGTGATCAGCTCGAACCGGTTCGCATCGCCGCCTTCCGCATTCTGGTGATAGGCACGCGCGCACTTGATGGCCGCTTCGACGGCTTCTGCCCCCGAATTGGTGAAGAACACGGTGTCGCCGAAAGTCACATCGACCAGCGATTGCGCCAGCGCCTCACCCTGAGGGCTGCCGTAGAGGTTCGAGACGTGCATCAGGGTTGCCGCCTGCTCCTGAATCGCGCCGATCAGGCCCTCATGCGAATGACCGAGCAGATTGACCGCAATGCCGCTCGCAAAATCGAGATAGCGTTTGCCGTTCTCGTCGATCAGATGGCAATGCTCGCCTCGCACGGGCCGCACGCCGCAACGCGGATACACGGGCATGAGCGGAGTGATCGACATGTGGCAATTCCTGAAGTGTTGCTAAGGATACAAGAGATACGAACCGAAAAAGCAAATGGCGGCCCCGCAAAGAGCCGCCATTGGCGTGTCAATAATCCTGCCTGAGGCCAGCGTCAAACGCGCCAGCAGAGGTCAGGGCAGGATCAGGCCTCGATCGGAACGAGGTTGACCGCCGAATGCTTGCCGCGTCGGTCAACCTCAAGATCGAATTCGAAGCGCTCGCCCTCGTTGATCGAGGAGAGGCCCGAACGCTCGACCGCGCTGATATGCACGAAGGCATCGGGCTGGCCATCATCGCGCACCAGAAAGCCGAAGCCCTTGGTGCCGTTGAAGAACTTGACCGTGCCGGTAACCCGCTCACCCGTCAGCTCGCGCTGAGGTGCAGCAGGTGCGCGCGCGGCTACGGCGATCACATCGCCGACCACCTGAAGATCCTGCGCTGAAATCTTGCCGCCGCGATCCACCAGGTTGAATTCCAGCTGCTGGCCTTCGGCAAGGCCTTCAAGGCCCGCACGCTCCACCGCGCTGATGTGAACGAACACATCCTCGCCGCCGGTGTCCTGCTGGATGAAGCCAAAGCCTTTCTGGGCATTGAAGAACTTCACGACGCCCTTGCCGGTGCCGACAACCTGAGCAGGCATCCGGCTAAAGCCGCCTCCGCCGCCGCCCGGGCCACCAGGTCCGCCAGGACCGCGCGGACCGCCGCCGCCACGGGGGCCGCCACTGAAGCCGCCGCGATCACCACCACCAAAGCCACCACGGTCGCCGCCGCCGAAGCCGCCGCGGTCGTTGCCGAAGGTGCGCGGTGGCTGGAAGCCGTCCACACCGCCACCAAAGGGATCGAAACCGTCTTCTCCGAAGCCGTCGCGCTTGTCTTTGCCGCGCCGGCGCCCCCTATCATAACCCATAAATCAATTCATACCTTGTCACACCGCCACTGAACTTTCGCGCGTGCCATGGCGGAGCGGTGAGCCGTGCCAGCGCCTGACCCGTGTGCCTCGAACTGTCCACAGGTCCAAGGACAAGACATAGCGCACAAAGAGTTGCTTTGCGAATAATTTTACTGAACCGCCATTTTTTGTATAAAAACGCAATGGCCGGGCAACACTGTGCCTATTGCGTCAAGGCTTGGGGGCGGTAGAAACCCTGCCATAGTCAGGGGTGTAAGTCGCGCCCCGCTTCGAGGATATCCCTGCAATGAACGCTTTTCGCAAGCTGTCAGACACCATGCTCGCAAGCCCGCAGATCGACCTTGCTGATGTGGCAGCGGCGAAGGCGGCGGGCATAACCCTGATTGTGAACAATCGTCCGGATGGCGAAGACCCATCTGCTCCACAAGGCGCTGAAATTGCAGGGGCTGCCGAGGCCGCAGGGATTGCTTACGTCTCCATTCCGATCGGCCATGCGGGCTTCAGTGAACCGCAAGTGGATGCGCTGATTGCCGCGCTTGATGGCAATGATGGCATTGCGCTTGGTTATTGCCGCTCCGGCACTCGTTCCACTTTGCTGTGGGCCCTCGCGCAGGCAAAGCAGGGCATGAACCCGGATGCGATCGCCGCCGCGGCCGCGCAGGCGGGTTATGATATCAGTCCGGTGCGCCCGATGGTGGACATGCTCGCCGCACGTTAGGACGGCGCTGCTCGCATGGGTTTGCCCCCGCTCCTGATCCAGACGGCCGGGTCACTTGCCGCGATTCTCGCACTCGCAGCGCTGGCGCGCTGGATGAAGCTGGGCGGGACCCCGCGAATCGCCTGCGAAGCTGATCTCCGCCGCGCGGCAAACATGGTCGAGGATGGCTTCGCCCCCGTCGAGACCGCATGCGATGCGGAAGGGGCCGGCGCACTGGCTCGTGATCAGGACGGACGGATCATGCTTATCCGCCGTCATGGCAACCGGTTTGCCGGACGCGTTCTGTCCGCACAGGCAAGCGCCTCGCTCGAAACCCAGCCGGGGGAATTCAACCTCGTGATCGATTGCGGAGAGGCGCGCTTCGGGAAAACCTTTCTCACCGTCCCCGACCCGAAAGCTTGGGCCGCAGCGATCAATCGGCTAAACGATCTGCATAATGCCTGATTTGAACCCCACCCAATATGCTGTGCCGCTGTTTGTGGTGGCGGTGCTGGCCGAGATGATCTGGGCGAAGTTCCGCGCGCCCGAGGCCTATGAGCCGAAAGACACTCTCGTCAGCCTGCTGTTCGGGCTGGGATCGACCGTAGCGGGCGCGCTGCTCGGCGGTTTTGCCGTCGCCGTGTTTATCGAGGCCTATGAATACCGGGTGTTGGACTTCGGCCCGCAATGGTGGGCGGTCTGGTGGGCCTGGCCGGTCTGCTTTGTGCTCGACGACCTCAAATATTATTGGGTGCACCGCGCCGGGCACCGCATCCGGTGGATGTGGGCTGCGCATGTGAACCACCATTCGAGCCAGCATTACAATCTTTCAACCGCGCTCCGGCAAACATGGACAGGGTCGCTCACTTTCGGGTTCCTGTTTGCCATCCCGCTGGTGCTGCTCGGCTTTCACCCGGCGATGATCGCAATCTGCGGCGGGTTCAATCTGATCTACCAGTTCTGGATCCACACCGAAGCGATCAAGCGGATGCCGCACTGGTTCGAGGCCGTGATGAACACGCCGAGCCACCACCGTGTGCACCACGCTACCAACCCACGCTATCTCGACCGCAACTATGCGGGCGTCTTCATCATCTGGGACAAGCTGTTCGGCACCTTCACGCCCGAGGTGGATAACGAACCGATCCGCTACGGGATCATCAAGCAGCTCGGCAGCTTCAATATCTTGTGGGCGGTGTTCCACGAATGGGTCGGGATGATCGCCGATATCTGGCGTGCGCCGTGGCGCCACAAGCTGTCCTACCTCCTGCGTGAACCGGGCTGGAGCCATGACAACAGCCGCGAAACCTCCGACATGATCCGCGCCAAGTGGCAAGCGCGCGCTGGAACGGCAGTTGCGCCAACCGCAACATCAGTGGCGGATCGAAACCGGATTGCAGAGGCGGGCGAAGCTGCCTAGTCTCCCCGCCAAAAGGGAGAGATCATGGAGAGTTTCGACTACATCGTCATCGGCGGTGGCAGCGCGGGCAGCGCGGTCGCAGGTCGCCTTGCAGTTGATGGAACACGCCGGGTGTGCCTGCTCGAGGCGGGCGGGCGCAACGACAATGTCTGGATCAAGACACCGGGCTTCATGCCCTTCATCCCGGAAAAGTCGAACTACCGTTACGAGACCGTCCCGCAAAAGGGCTTGAACGGGCGCACCGGCTATCAGCCGCGCGGGCGCGGGCTGGGTGGCTCCTCGGCGATCAACGCGATGGTCTATATCCGCGGCCACCGCTGGGATTACGACAACTGGGCGGTCATGGGCTGCACCGGTTGGGCCTATGACGACGTACTCCCCTACTTCAAACGCGCCGAGGCAAATGAGCGCGGGGGCGATGATTATCACGGCGCGGGCGGGCCTCTGTTCGTTTCCGATCAGACCGCCGCCAATCCCGCATCCCACGCCTTTGTCGAAGCGGCCGCAACGCTGCAATTGCGCACCAATGCCGATTTCAACGGCGAGCGGCAGGAGGGCTTCGGCCTGTATCAGGTCACTCAGCGCAAGGGCGAGCGCTGGTCGGCCGCGCGCGCCTATGTCGAGCCGATCCGCGAGGCGGGCAATTTCGCCGTGCGCACCGATACGCTCGTCGAGAAGCTGGTGATCGAGGAGGGCCGCGTCACCGGCGTGCAGGTGCGGCGGGGCGGCGCATCGGAAACCCTCCACGCGCGGCGCGGCGTCGTGCTCAGTGCCGGCGCATTCAATTCGCCGCAGATCCTCATGCTGTCGGGCATCGGGCCTGCCGAGCATCTCAAGAGCCACGGGATCGGCGTCGTCCTCGACAAGCCGGCAGTCGGCAGCAATCTGCAAGACCACATCGATTATGTCTCCGGCTGGGAGACGGCCAGCGACGTGCCGATTGGCAGTACGCTTAAAGGCAGCCTCAAGATGGTGGCTGCGATGATCGAACACCGGCGCAAGCGCACCGGGGTGATGACGACGCCCTATGCCGAATCAGGCGGGTTCTGGCAGGTCATGCCCGATAGCCCTGCGCCTGATATCCAGTGGCATTTCGTTCCCGCTGTGCTGGAAGATCACGGGCGCGAGAAGGTGAAGAAGCACGGCTTTTCGCTCCACGCCTGCGTGCTGCGCCCCGAAAGCACCGGCACAGTGCGGCTGGGATCACGCGATGCAGGCGCGGCACCGGTGATTGATCCCAATTTCCTTGATGATGACCGCGATCTTGCTGTGCTGCGCGCGGGCGTGCGCCTGTCGCACCGGATCGTCGATACGCCGCCGATGCAAGCCTTCGGCCCGA
Source organism: Erythrobacter sp. (assembly GCA_046296075.1). GTDB lineage: Bacteria > Pseudomonadota > Alphaproteobacteria > Sphingomonadales > Sphingomonadaceae > Erythrobacter. The sequence goes on from JBKBMC010000029.1 coordinate 22,692, forward strand.
CGGATCGCCATCCGGTCGATCTCGACGACGATGCAGCGCTCAACGAGCTGATCCGCAACCGTGCCGATACGGTCTATCACCCCGTCGGCACCTGCCGGATGGGCGCTGACGCGGATGCGGTGGTCGATCCGGCCTTGCGATTGAAGGGCCTCGACGGGCTGTGGGTGGCGGACGCCAGCATCATGCCCAAGATCGTCGGCGGGAACACCAACGCGCCGAGCATCATGATCGGCGAAAGGTGTGCGGACTTTGTGATGGCGGTTGAATAATTTGTGCCCTCAAGCGCCGGGCGCGACCCGTCCGGGACGCTTTGCGCCCGAACCAGCACCCGCGCTCATGAATTGCGCTGACCTCGGCCCGAAGGGCCGCAAGCGCGACTGCGCGCCCGCAGCTGCTCCGCAGCGAAGCGGAGGAAACAGCAGCGAGGACGCTCGCCCGGAGGGGCGAGCGAAAACAAAAAAGGGCCGGAGGGTTTTTACACCGCTCCGGCCATGCCTAGTTTGTTCGTTCGCAGGAGGAACAAGGTGAGGCGGGGCGAGGGGGAGAGAGAGAGAGCCTCGCCCCGCCAAACTGGTGATGAGTAATCTCTAGTTGTAGGCGCGCTCCCCGTGTTCGGAGATGTCGAGGCCGTTGACTTCGTCTTCCTCGTGGACGCGCAGGCCAATCGTCGCCTTCACGGCAAAGCCAGCGATCAGCGTGCCAGCCGTGGCCCAGCCAATCGTCACGAGAACGCTGAAGACCTGCACCCAGAGCTGTGCGCCAAGCGCCACCGAGCCATCGCCGGGGCCACCGAGGAACGGCTGATACACCACGCCGGTGCCGATCGCGCCGACAATACCGCCCACGCCGTGGATGCCGAAAGCGTCGAGCGAATCGTCGTAACCGAACTTGGCCTTCACCTTGGCGACGAAGAAGTAGCAGACCACCGAAGAGATAATGCCGAGCAGGATCGCGCCGAACGGGCCGCTGTTGCCCGCGGCCGGGGTCACCGCGACAAGCCCTGCGATCACACCCGAACAGAAGCCCAGCGCCGAGCCCTTGTGGCCCATCACCCGCTCCAACACCATCCAGGCGAGCGCACCGGCAGCAGTCGCAACGAAGGTGTTGATCATCGCAAGGCCGGCCGAACCATCGGCTTCGAGCGCCGAGCCAGCGTTGAACCCGAACCAGCCCACCCACAGCAGACCCGTTCCGACCATGGTCAGAGTAAGGCTGTGCGGCGGCATCGGCTCGTTCGGCCAGCCGCGGCGCTTGCCGAGCAGGAAGGCAAGGACAAGCCCCGAAACGCCCGCGTTGATGTGCACCACCGTGCCGCCCGCGAAATCCAGCGCGCCGTCTTCGAACAGCAGCCCGCTTGCACCCGCATCACCGCCGTCAAACCACACCATGTGGGCAATCGGGAAATAGACGATGGTGAGCCAGATCGGCACGAACATCATCACGGCAGAAAACTTCATGCGCTCAGCCGTCGCGCCAAGGATCAGCGAGGCGGTGATCGCCGCGAAAGTCATCTGGAAACTGATGAAGACATATTTGCTTATGACTTCATCGCTGAACGTGGCCGCCGTGCTGGTGAGATCGGTGCCCTTGAGGAAATAGCTCCCCCCGCTCGCAAACCAGCCGAGCGGCGCGGGGTAGGCGGTATCGCCGAAGGCGAGGCTAAAGCCCCACATCACCCAGATCAGCATGGCGAGCGATGCGGTCGCGCCGATCTGCGTCATGGTCGAAAGCATGTTCTTCGAGCGCGTGAGGCCGCCGTAGAACAACATCAGACCCGGCAGGATCATCATCAGCACCAGCAGGGTGGAAGTCATCATCCAGGCATTGTTGCCCGGATTGGGCACGGGTGCTGCGGCAGGAGCCGCTAGCGCGGGCGCAGCCATCAGCGCCGCCATCCCGAAGCATGCCAGTTTCACCACGTTACGCGTCATTGAGTTGTCCCTCGCAAAACCAGTCACATCGCCACTCACAGGGCTGTCTCCCCGGATTCGCCAGTGCGGATGCGGGTGGCGGAAGACAGATCAAGCACGAAGATCTTGCCATCGCCGATCGAGCCGGTGTTGGCGGTTTGCTGGATGGTTTCGACCACCTGCGCCGCGACATCATCGCTCGCGGCGATTTCCAGCTTCACCTTGGGGAGCATGTTGGTGGAGTATTCGGCGCCGCGATAAATCTCGGTCTGGCCTTTCTGGCGACCAAACCCCTTGACCTCGGTCACGGTCATGCCCGCAACACCGATCGTGCCGAGCGCTTCGCGAACCTCGTCGAGCTTGAACGGTTTTATGACGGCGATGATGAACTTCATCAAATACCCCTGTGGCGCGCCGGAATGCCCGGTCTGCCAAGGGTTAAGCAACAAGCGTGCCAATTCCGGTACGCAGGGGCGCGCCAGAGGAAAACGGGCGATTATCCCGCACCAGGGAACGAATGCCTGCCTAGAAGTTAATCGTCTGCCCTATTTTTAGGCAGAATCCCGTCGCTTGCTTACAGGAAATCCCTGAGGGTAGCGATAAAGCGATCAAACTGGTCGTGGTGGAGCCAGTGGCCGGCCTTTTCGAACTCGATCACCTGCGCCGTCTTGAAATGCGCGATCCGCCCGTCCTTTTCAGGATTCGAGGCCCAGCTGTCCGTCCCGTATAGCAACAGCGTCGGGCAGGTGATCGCACCCCACAGCGCCTCGACGAATTCGTCACCGATATCTTCGACCGGCCACACATTGAGATGCGGGTCGAATTTCCAGCTGTAAGTGCCATCCTCATTGCGGTTGACCCCGTGGATGGTGAGATGGCGCGCCTGATCCTCGGTGAGGTAGGCGTTCTCCTCGATCATACGGGCAAAAGCGGCCTCGATGCTGTCATATTTGCGTGGGCTTCGTCCGGCGGCCTTGCGCTTTTTCTCGATCCATTCGGCAAGGCGCTCGGGGTAAGGCACCGCCCGTTGCTTGGCGCGATATTCAGGCGAAGGGCCGAGGCCCTCGATCGCCACCAGCTTGGTGAC
>JBKBMC010000030.1:0-25627 GCA_046296075.1 Erythrobacter sp.
GTGCAGTGCTTAGACCAGCTCAGCACGAACGGAATTGAGAACCCAGTATGCACACCTCCACCTCCTCCTCGCGAGTCATCAATATTGGCGAACGCACCACCGTCACCGGCTCGGCCGCTTTCAAGAAGCTGATCATGGCGGGCGATTACGCGGCGGCCGTGGAAGTCGCGCGACAGCAGGTCGAGAACGGCGCGCAGGTGATCGACGTCAACATGGATGAAGGGCTGCTCGATGCGGTTCACGCCATGACGACGTTCCTGAAACTGATCGCCGCCGAACCGGACATCGCCCGCGTGCCGGTGATGATCGACAGCTCGAAATTCCACGTGATCGAGGCGGGGCTGAAGTGCGTTTCCGGCAAGCCGATCGTGAACTCGATCAGCATGAAGGAGGGCGAGGCCCAGTTCCTCGAACACGCCCGCATCTGCATGGATTACGGCGCGGCGGTGGTCGTGATGGCCTTCGATACGGTCGGGCAGGCCGACACCAAGCAGCGCAAGGTCGAAATCTGCAAGCGCGCCTATGATTTGCTGGTGGCCGAGGGCTTCCCGCCCGAAGACATCATCTTCGATCCCAACATCTTCGCGGTGGCGACCGGGATCGAGGAACACAACAATTACGGCGTCGACTTCATCGAAGCGGTCAAGGAACTGCGCGAACTGTGCCCCCACGCGCATTATTCGGGCGGGCTTTCCAACCTCTCTTTCAGCTTCCGCGGCAATGAACCTGTGCGCCGCGCGATGCATTCGGTGTTCCTCTATCACGCGATCCCCGCCGGGCTCGACATGGCGATTGTCAATGCCGGGCAATTGGACGTTTACGACCAGATTGATCCGGCGCTGCGCGATGCCTGCGAGGATGTGATCCTCAACCGCGATCCTGACGCCACCGAACGCCTCATCACGCTGGCTGAAAGCTTCAAGGGCAAATCGGTCGCGGATGAAAAGGCCGCTGAAGAATGGCGCGGCTGGGCGGTGGAAAAGCGGCTTGAGCACGCGCTGGTCAAAGGCATCGATGCGTATATTGTCGATGACACCGAAATCATGCGCGCCGAAATTGCGGCCAAGGGCGGGCGGCCGATCGAAGTGATCGAAGGCCCGTTGATGGACGGCATGAACGTCGTCGGCGACCTGTTCGGCAGCGGCAAGATGTTCCTGCCGCAGGTGGTGAAATCCGCCCGCGTGATGAAGAAGGCGGTTGCCCACCTCATCCCCTTCATCGAGGCTGAGAAAGACCTGCTCCCCGAAGAAGAACGCCGCGCCAAGGGCAAAATCATCATGGCGACGGTCAAGGGCGATGTGCATGATATCGGCAAGAACATTGTCGGCGTCGTGCTCCAGTGCAATGGCTATGACGTGATCGATCTGGGCGTGATGGTGCCCTGGCCGACAATCCTTGCCAGCGCCAATGACAACAAGGCTGATATGATCGGGCTTTCGGGCCTCATCACGCCGAGCCTCGACGAGATGGTGACGGTGGCCGAGGAAATGCAGCGCGCAGGGATGACCATGCCGCTGCTGATCGGCGGGGCGACCACCAGCAAGGTCCACACCGCGCTCAAGATCGATCCGGCTTACGAAGGCCCGGTGATCCATGTGCTGGATGCCAGCCGCGCGGTCGGGGTGGCTTCCAAGCTGCTTTCCGACACCCAGCGCAATGAATATGTGGCGCAGGTTGAGGACGAATATATCGCGGTGCGCGATGCGCGGGCAGGCAAGACCACCAGCGCGCTGCTCAGTCTTGAAGAAGCGCGCGCCAATGCTTTTGCCTGCGACGTCTCACAAAAGCCTGCCGCGCCTGCCCAGCCGGGGCTCCATGTTTTCGACAACTGGGATCTGGCGCACCTGCGCGATTTCATCGACTGGACGCCGTTCTTCCGTGCCTGGGAACTCCACGGCAATTACCCCGCGATCCTGACGGACGAGGTGGTGGGCGAAACCGCGACGCAGTTGTTCGCCGATGCCAATGCGATGCTCGATCAGATCATCGCCGAAAAGTGGCTGACCGCGCGCGGTGTCGCAGGCCTGTGGCCGTGCGGGCGCGACGGGGATGACATCGTGCTCGACAACGGCGCGCGCCTCGCCATGCTGCGTCAGCAGGTCAAGAAATCGCGTGACCGGGCGAACATGTGCCTCGCCGATTTTATCGACCCCTCGGGTGACTGGATCGGCGGCTTTGCGGTCGGCATCCACGGGATCGACTCGCACTCGGCGCGGTTCCAGGCGGACAAGGACGATTATTCGGACATTCTGCTGAAGGCGCTGGCCGACCGGTTCGCCGAGGCCTTCGCCGAGGCGCTGCACCAGCATGTGCGCACCACGCTGTGGGGCTATGCGGTTGGCGAACAGCTCGACAATGCAGCGCTGATCAAGGAGCAATATCGCGGCATCCGCCCGGCGCCGGGCTATCCCGCGTGTCCCGATCACTCGCTGAAGCCGATCCTGTTCGATCTGCTAGATGCGCCCACGAACACCGGTCTGACCCTGACCGAAAGCTTCGCGATGTGGCCGACGGCGGCGGTATCGGGCTTCTACTTCGGGCACCCCCAGGCGGAATATTTCGGCGTTGCCCGCGTAGGCCGCGATCAGCTGGAGGACTATGCCGCACGGCGCGGCGTGGACTTGCCAACGGCAGAACGCTGGCTGCGGCCAAATCTTGATTGACGCACGCGCCGGGGACGCGATGATGGACGGCATGATCCGCCGCATCGCCGTCGCTCTGGTGTTCATCGCCGCCCCCGCCGCTTCGCAGGAACCCGTACCGTCGCCCGCGAAGGTGGTGGTTGCCTTCGACCGCGACAGCATCACCCCGCTGATCGTTGAGGGGCTGGCAAACAAGGAGACGGCCCGCGCGGTGGAGGCGAACGATCCGGTGCGGATCGCCAGCATTTCCAAGCTCATCATGGCGCTGACCGCGCTGCGGTTGATGGACGAGGGCAAGCTCGATCTGAACCGCGATGTCTCGGACTATCTCGGCTGGACGCTGCGCTCGCCCTATCATCCTGATGCACCTGTCACCCTCGTGCATCTGCTCTCGCACCGCGCAGGGCTGAGCGACAAGGCGGGCTACATTATCCCCTTGGGCGAGAGCCTTGAGGCGAAGTTCGCCGACCCTGCGGCGTGGCGCGACACTGGGCCATCGGGCGCAGCGGCGTTTGAGTATGCGAACCTCGGCTCGCCCGTGGTCGCAACCGCGCTAGAGGCGGCCTCGGGTGAACGCTATGACCGGCTGGTCGAACGGCTCCTGTTCACGCCGCTCGGCGTGAAGGCCTGCCTCAACTGGATCGGTTGCGATGCCGAAATGAAGGCCCGCAAGGTGACGCTCTACCGCCACACCGGCGAGGTTGCAGTCGATGGCGCAGACAGAATGCCGCCCGCCTGCACGATCCCCGTGGCCGAGGGTCGGCCCTGCGATCTGGCCAGCTATGTCCCCGGCACCAATGCTTCGGTGTTTTCGCCGCAAGGGGGCGTGCGGATCGGGATGATGGACCTTGCCAAGATCGGGCAGCGCCTTGCCCGCCCGCGAACCGATGGCTTCCTGTCGGATGCAGCAGGCGCGGTCTGGCTCGGCGGGTTCATGGCATCGACCGACGACGATCAGGAGTTTTTCTGCGCCAACAGCCTCGGCTTGCAGATGATCCCGGCGCCTGAGCGCAGCTGTCTGGATGACCTGTTCGGCGACGGGCGCACGCGCATTGGCCATTCGGGCGAGGCCTATGGTTTGCAATCGGGGCTGTGGTTCGATCCAGCCGTGGGTGATGGCTTTGCCTTCTTCCTAACCCAAGCAGCTCCGCCGCCCGGTGGTGAGGACACAGGCGGCTTTACGCCCCGTGAAAAGGCGCTGATGGCGCGGGCACAAGCGCTTCTGGCGCAATAGCGCAACAGCCCGTCACTTTTCCCGCGCAATTCGTGCGCCAAGCTGCACAGCGCGATTGACGCGGCATTGTGCATCCGCGAAAGACGTTGCGCCTGCCGGGAGCGATTCCGGCGTCTTTCGCGGGAGAGACACGCTCGGCCCCTCAGGGTCGGGATGGCGCCGAAGGAGCAACCGCCCCGGAAACTCTCAGGCAAATGGACCGCGCAAGACAGGGCACTCTGGAAAGCGCCTTGCCTTAACGGCAAGGCCACCGAAGGGGAAAGTGCAAGGCGGCCCATAAGGCCTCATGCACCCAAGCTCTCAGGTCACCCGACAGAGGGGGCAGGATTTTGGCAGCGTCGTTGCGGCGCTGCTCGTCTGCCATTGCTGTTATCGGGAACCAGTCTGTTGAGCGATCTCACTGATCACGCCGCCGAATCGGAAGACGCCCTGCCGCTTGATCCCTTGCCGCTGGATCGCTGGCATCGGGCGCAAGGCGCGCGCATGGTGCCTTTTGCCGGCTATGATATGCCGATCCAATACACCGGTCCATTTGGGGGCATCGTCGCTGAACACACCTGGACGCGCGAGAATGCGGGCCTGTTCGATGTGTCCCACATGGGGCAATTGCTGCTGTCCGGCGAAGGTCTGGACGCCGCGCTCGAAGCGATCCTGCCGATTGACCTCTCGACCCTAAAGGTCGGGCAGCAACGCTATTCGCTGTTGCTCGATGAGAATGGCGGCGTGCTCGATGATCTGATGGTCTCGCGCTGGCCCGATGCGCTCTATCTGGTGGTGAACGGGGCGACCAAGTGGGATGATATCGCGCACCTGCGCGAATATCTCCCCGATGAAATCACGCTCCAGCATCTCGATGAGCATGCCCTGCTGGCCTTGCAGGGACCGAAGGCTGCCGAGGTGCTGGCACGCCATGTCAGCGGCGACTACCCGCTATCGGCGCTTACTTTCATGAAGTTTGGCCGGTTCACCATCGCCGGCCACGATGTGACGATTGCCCGCGCGGGCTATACCGGCGAGGATGGCTTCGAAATCTCGCTTCCCGCCAGCGCGGCCGAGGAAATCGCTACGCTGCTGTGCGCCGAACCCGAAGTGAAGCCGATCGGCCTTGGTGCGCGGGATTCGCTGCGGCTCGAAGCGGGCCTGCCGCTGTACGGCCATGATCTCAGCCCAGAAACCTCGCCGATTGAGGCCGGATTGATCTTCGGCATCAACAAGCGCCGCCGCACGGAAGGCGGCTTCCCCGGTGCCGACCGGATCATCCGCGAGATTGTTGAGGGCACCAGCCGCAATTGGGTCGGCCTCAGGCTCGAAGGCCGCCTGCCCGCGCGCGAGGGCGCCGAAGTGTTCGCTGGCGCCGAGAAGATCGGTGTCGTCACAAGCGGCGGATTTTCTCCGACCCTCAGCCAGCCGATTGCGATGGCCTATGTCGCGAGCAGCCACGCCGCTACCGGCACCGCGCTTGAAGTCGAGGTACGCGGCAAGCGTCTCGCCGCCACCGTTTCGCCCACGCCTTTTGTCCCGCACCGCTATTACCGAGGGAGCTGATCAATGCCGCGCTACTTTACCGATGAACATGAATGGATCGATGTCGAAGGCGATCTCGCCACAGTCGGCATCACTGATTACGCGCAGGGCCAGTTGGGCGACATAGTGTTCGTCGAATTGCCCGCTCCTGGCACTGCCGTGGAGAAGGGCAAGGATGCGGCCGTCGTCGAAAGCGTCAAGGCGGCGAGCGATGTCTATGCCCCGATCACCGGCGAAGTGACCGAGGCCAATCCCGCGCTGGAGGAAGATCCCGCGCTGGTGAACACCAGCCCCGAAGCGGACGGCTGGTTCTTCAAGATGACCGTTGCCGATCCGTCCGAGCTGGAAGGCCTGATGGATGAGGCATCCTACAAGGAATTCGTCGCCAAGCTGTGATCCTTGGCGCCGTGGCCCGCCCCTGGAAGCGGGCGGCAGGAGATGACAATGCGTTACCTTCCTCTCACTGATACCGACCGGGCTGACATGCTGACAAAGATCGGCGCGGCCTCGATTGATGATCTGTTCGTCGATGTGCCTGCGATTGCCCAGCTTGATGGGCCGATCCGTGATCTGCCGATGCACGCCAGCGAAATGGCAGTCGAACGCCATATGAAAAAGCTTGCGGCGAAGAACCTCGTGGCAGGCGATGTGCCGTTCTTCCTTGGCGCGGGCGCTTACCGCCACCACGTGCCCGCGAGTGTCGATACCATTATCCAGCGCGGCGAATTCCTGACAGCCTACACGCCCTACCAGCCGGAAATCGCCCAAGGCACCTTGCAGATGCTGTTCGAGTTCCAGACACAGGTCGCGCGGCTTTATGGCTGTGCGGTGGCCAATGCCTCGCTCTATGATGGCTCGACCGCGTGCTGGGAAGCGGTTGCCATGGCCGCGCGCGTGACCAAGCGCACGCGTGCGGTGCTCTCAGGTGCTCTTCACCCGCATTACGCCGAAGTCGTCAAGACGATGGCGCAATTCACCGGCTATACTATCGGCGATGCGCTCCCTTCGATCACGCCTGATCCCGAGCTTGCCGGGCTGATCAGCCGCATCGATGAAGACACTGCCTGCGTGGTGGTGCAGTATCCCGATATCCTCGGCCGGATCAGCGATCTCACCCCGATTGCCGAGGCCGCCCACGCCAAGGGCGCTTTGCTGGTGGTCGTGAACACCGAACCGGTGGCGCTTGGCGCGATCAAAAGCCCCGGCGAAATGGGCGCGGATATCGTGGTGGGCGAGGGGCAGTCGCTCGGTGTCGGCCTGCAGTTCGGCGGGCCTTACCTTGGCCTCTTCGCGGTGCGCGATCCCAAGCATGTCCGGCAGATGCCGGGGCGTCTGTGCGGCGAGACCACCGACGCCGAGGGCAAGCGCGGCTTCGTGCTGACGCTTTCCACCCGCGAACAGCACATCCGCCGCGAAAAGGCGACAAGCAATATCTGCACCAATTCCGGGCTGTGCGCGCTGGCTTTCACCGTGCACATGACCTTGCTCGGCGAGCGTGGTCTGCGCGAACTCGCCGCCGAGAACCACCGCCTTGCCTGTCTTGCTGCTGACAGGCTGTCCAAGGTGCCGGGCGTGCGGGTGCTCAACAACGGCTTCTTCAACGAGTTTACCGTGATGCTGGATGGCAAGCCCGCCCGCGAAATCGTGCGTGATCTGGCGGATCAGGGCGTGCTCGCTGGGGTGTCACTCGGGCGGCTCTATCCGGGCGTGGCCGCGCTTGAACAGGCGCTGCTGGTGGCTGTGACCGAGACCACCACGGAAGAGGATATAGAACGGCTCGCCCGCGCACTTGAAGCCAGCCTCAAGGAGACAGTGTGATGAACGCCCCTAACAAGTCCGGCTGGAAGCCCGAGATGACGCTGGCCGAGGACGGGATGCACAATGGCCCGGCGACGGTAACCGGCAACCGCGCGCTGATGCTGGAAGAGCCGCTGCTGTTCGAGATTGGCCGCAAGGATGTGACCGGCGTTGATCTGCCGTCGATTGATCCGGCGCGCACGAACCGTCTTGGCGGGCTGGCGCGCAGCGAACCCATTGGTCTTGTCGGTCTGACCGAGCCCGAAACGGTGCGCCACTACACGCGCCTGTCGCGGCAGAATTACGGGATTGATCTCGGCTTCTTCCCGCTTGGAAGCTGCACAATGAAGCACAACCCCCGCCTCAACGAGAAGATGGCGCGGCTGCCCGGTTTTGCCGATATCCACCCGCTGCAACCGCAAACGACCGTGCAGGGCGCATTGGAAGTCATCAGCCAGCTCGGCGAATGGCTGTGCAAGCTGACCGGAATGCCCGGCGTGGCGATGAGTCCCAAGGCGGGCGCGCATGGCGAGCTTTGCGGCATCCTCGCGATCCGCGCCGCGCACACGGCGCGCGGCGATGCGCGCGAAGTGGTGCTGGTGCCCGAAAGCGCGCATGGCACCAACCCGGCGACGGCGGCCTTTGCGGGCTACCGCGTCGAGGATATCCCGGCCACGCCCGAAGGCCGCGTCGATGTTGCGGCCTTGAAGGCGCGGCTCGGGCCGGACGTGGCGGCCGTGATGATCACCAACCCGAACACCTGCGGATTGTTTGAAAAGGACTTCCGTGAAATCGCCGATGCGGTCCATGCAGCAGGCGGATACGTCTATTGTGACGGGGCGAACTTCAATGCCATCGTCGGCCGGGTGCGTCCGGGTGATCTTGGCGTCGATGCGATGCACATCAACCTGCACAAGACCTTCTCCACCCCGCATGGCGGTGGCGGGCCCGGTTCGGGGCCAGTGGTGTTTTCCGAGGCTCTTGCCCCTTACGCGCCGCTACCGTTCGTGCGGCAGGATGCAGGCGGCGCGTTCTACCTCGTCGAGGAAGAGCACCTTGAGGAGCGCGGGCCGTCTTTCGGCCGCATGACGGCCTTCCACGGCCAGATGGGCATGTTCACCCGCGCGCTGACCTACATGCTGAGCCATGGGGCCGATGGCCTGAAGCAGGTCGCCGAGGATGCCGTGCTCAACGCCAATTACATCCTGCGCAGCATGGAGGATATCCTCCATGCGCCTTTCGCCGCCAGCGGCCCCTGCATGCACGAGGCGTTGTTTGGCGACAAGGATTTCGGCAACGGCCTTTCCACGCTTGATGTCGCCAAGGCGCTGATTGATGAAGGCTATCACCCGATGACGGTCTATTTCCCGCTGGTGGTCCACGGCGCGATGCTGGTCGAACCGACCGAGACAGAAAGCAAGGCCGCGATCGATCAGTTCATCGCAGCATTCCGCGGCGTCGTCGAACGGGCGCTGGCGGGTGATGATACGATGCGGCAGGCGCCATACTATGCACCGCGTCGCCGGCTGGATGAAACCGCCGCTGCGCGCAAGCCCAAGCTGGCGTTCGAGGGGTAAGCGACAAGCGGGGGCGGGCAGGCCGCCTGCCCCCGCTTGTTCAAATCAGCCCATCGTCGGGATGACGAAGGCGTTGGAGCCGTCCTGCGAGCCGTCGGGCCAGCGCTGGGTGATCTTCTTGTTCTTGGTCCAGAAGCGCAGCCCTTCGGTGCCATACTGGTCGATGTCCCCGAAGCCCGAACGCTTCCACCCGCCGAAGGAGTGGTAGGCGACCGGCACCGGGATCGGCACATTGATGCCGACCATCCCGACATTCACCCGCGCCGCAAATTCGCGCGCCGCATGGCCGTTGCGGGTGAAGATCGCGACGCCGTTGCCATATTGGTGTTCCGACGGCAGCCGCACGGCTTCCTCGAAGTCCTTGGCGCGCACGATCTGGAGCACGGGGCCGAAGATTTCCTCCTGATAGCTCTTCATCTGCGGGGTGACGTGATCGATCAGCGTCGGGCCGACGAAGAAGCCCTTCTCATGCCCCTGCAAGGTATACCCGCGCCCGTCGACGACGATTTCCGCGCCTTCTTGCTCGGCGGTGGTGATCCACTGTTCGACCCGCGCCTTGTGTTCGGGCGTGACGACCGGGCCGTAATCGGCATCGGGATCGTTCGACACGCCGATGCGCAGGCCCGCAATGGACTTGAGCAGCTTTTCCTTGAGGCGTTCAGCCGTCTCCTCGCCCACCGGCACCACCACGGGCAGCGCCATGCAGCGCTCGCCCGCCGAGCCGAAGGCCGCGCCGGTCAGATCGGTAACGACCTGATCGAGGTCCGCATCGGGCAGCACGATCCCGTGGTTCTTCGCGCCGCCGAAGGCCTGCACGCGCTTGTTGTTCGCGCTCCCGCGCGCATAGATGTATTGTGCGATGTCCGACGAGCCGACGAAGCTGATCGCGGCAATATCGGGATGATCGATGATCGCATCGACCATTTCTTTGTCGCCGTGAACGACTTGCAGCAGCCCTTCGGGTGCGCCCGCTTCGAGGAACAGTTCAGCAAGGCGCACCGGCACGCTCGGATCACGTTCCGAAGGCTTCAGGATAAAAGCATTGCCCGCCGCGCAGGCCATGCCGAACATCCACATCGGGATCATCGCGGGGAAGTTGAACGGGGTGATACCTGCCCCGATGCCGAGCGGCTGGCGCATCGAATAGACATCAATGCCCGGCCCTGCGCCGTGGGTATACTCGCCCTTCATGATCTGGGGCAGGCCGCAGGCATACTCGATCACCTCAAGCCCGCGCTGCACGTCGCCGCGCGCATCGGGCACGGTCTTGCCATGCTCGGATGACAGCATCTCGGCGAGGCTTTGCATGTTCGCCTCAACCAGTTCCTTGAAGGCGAACATCACCCGCGCGCGGCGTTGCGGATTGGTGGCGGCCCAGGCGGGCTGGACGCGCTTGGCGGTCGCCACCGCGCGGGCCAGCAGCGCGGCATCGCCCAGCGCGACTTCGGCCTGCACTTCGCCGGTCGAAGGGTTCCAGATGGCGTGCTTGCGAGCGGGGGCGGGGGTCTCGCCGACGATGAAGTGGTCGATCTGACGCAGAGTCTGAGTCATGGGGGAAGAGCTCTCCTGTCCTGTGTGCTCCCCATGCCGCTGCGCAGGCCCCAAGGCAAGGGGCGTGGCTCCCCTCAAAATTGCTGGCACTCACACGCCAGAGCAGGCAGGTTGGCACGAGGAGTGCGGCGAGACGGAGTAAGCATATGAACACGGCAGCGAGATGGATAGCAGGATTGGCAGCGGCACTGGCGGCTACCAGCGGGGCGGCGCAAGTGCCCTCCTCCGATGTCGTTGCGGACGACGGTGTCTTTGTCGCCGATAGTCTAGAGCTTGTCGCCGATGGCTTCACTTTCACCGAAGGCCCGGTGTGGGACGGTACGCGTCTGATTTTCAGCGATATTCCGGGCGACACCGTGTATGTCATGACACCCGGTGAACCGCCTGAAGTGCTCTATACCCCCAGCGACAATGCCAATGGCCACACTTTTGACCTTGAGGGGCGGCTCATCAATGCCGAACATGACAGCGGCGCGATCACGCGCTGGACGGCCGAGGGCGGGCGGCAGACCATCGCCGCACATTATCAAGGCAAGCGGCTGAATAGCCCCAACGATGTGGTGGTGCGATCTGACGGCCTGATCCTGTTCACCGATCCGCCCTATGGCCTCGGCCAGCGCGCAGCGGAGCTGGCTTTCTCGGGCATCTTTGCGCTGGACGAGGGATCGGGACGGATGGTGCTGATCGATGATGCGCTCAAGCGTCCCAACGGGATCGCGCTTTCTCCTGATGAAGCGACCGTTTACGTCGGCGATTCCGCGACCAATACACTCTGGGCCTACACGCTGTCCGCCGATGGCATTGCCAGCGGGAAGCGGCTGCTGGCTGATGTCTCGCAAGAAGGAGCAAGTGCGGTGGTCGACGGGCTGCGGGTGGACAGCGAAGGTCGGGTCTTTGCCACGTGCCCGGCAGGGATCTGCGTGATCGCGCCCGATGGCGCCCGCATTGCAACACTGGAGTTACCAATGCGCGCGACCAACCTTGCCTGGGCCGGACCCGAGTTGTCGGATCTTTACATCACCGCCAGCAAGCAAGTGTGGAAGGTAAGCACCCGTGCGCGCGGCATCGGATCATCAAGCAGGCGCTGATCGTACCCGATTGCACACGGCGCGTTATTCGCCGGGGTCAAAGCCGATCCGCTCTGCCGCCGCCCCTGACATGATGAAGCCGATCGGCCGTTCGGTTTCTTCCTGAAGGTGTGCAATCAGGCTGGCGGTGCGGGCAAGCAGCGAGATGCCCTTGAGTGCGGCGAGCGGGAATCCCGCGTCCAGCATCACCGCGGGAATCGCGCCGTTGACATTGATCGGAAGCTCGCGCCCGATCGTTTCGGGCAGGACGTGCGCGATAGTGTGGAGCATCGCGATGTGCTGGCCTTCCAAGCCTTGCTCCTTCGCCAGCGCAAGCAGGCGATGCGCGCGCGGATCGCCGCCCGAATGCTGCGGGTGGCCGAAGCCGGGAATGGCTTTCTTTTCCGCACGAAGTTCCCTGATCGCAGTGATCGCGGCGTCGGCGGCGCTGATGCCTTCGGCTTCGGCGCGGGCAACCACGCCCGCATAGAACTTGCCTGCCACTTCCGCGCTGCCCAGCACCACCGATCCGCAGCCAAGCAGGCCGGCTGCCACGGCGCCGTGGAACGCCTCGGGCGCGGCAGCGTAGGTCATGCGGGTGGCCACCACGCTTGGCACCAGACCGTGTTCGGCAATCGCGCAAAGCACCGCATCCGCCAACACCTTTTGCGGCCCGGATGGCATCGTTCCGGTGACCAGCAGCCAGAAATAGCTGGTGAAGTCGACCTTGCCGATCACCTCATCGCACAGGTCAAGCCCGCGGACCGTGATGCTGGTGGCATCCGAAGTGCAGATGGACGTGACTGCGTTGTCCTGCTTGCCGATGCGCATATGTGCTGCCTTTTCGATAGTCGAAGTTGATTTCGCTATGCGAAAGATATAGAGCGAGGTCAACCACCAAGCGCACAACCGGGATGATGACATGACGGCTAAGCCATTGCAGGACGTAACCGTGCTCGAAATGGGCACCTTCATCACCGGACCTGCCGCTGGCATGATCCTGGCTGATCTGGGCGCAAATGTCATCAAGGTCGAGCAGCCTGGTACGGGCGATCCGTTCCGTTCGTTCAAGGGCGAACTCTACAGCCCGCATTTCCAGACCTATAACCGCAACAAGCGGTCGATCACGATTGATCCCAAGAACCCCGATGATCTTGCGGTGCTGGATCAACTGGTGGGGCAGGCGGATGTCTTCATCCAGAACTTCCGTCCCGGCGTGGCCGACCGCCTTAATGTCGATGCGGCGCGCCTTCAGGCGATCAACCCGCGTCTCATCTATGCCTCGATCTCGGGCTTTGGCAGCGAGGGGCCGGATCGCGATCGTCCGGCTTTCGACACGGTCGCGCAGGCAGCCAGCGGGTTCCTGCGGTTGCTCGTGAACCCCGAGCACCCGCGCGTTGTCGGCCCGGCGATTGCCGATGCGATGACAGGATTTTATGCCGCGATCGGTGTGCTTGCCGCGCTTCACGAACGCGAGACGACGGGCAAGGGCAGGCTGGTAGAAACCTCGATGTTCGAGGCGATGTGCCACTTCAATCTCGATGATTTCACGCACCTTCTCTCTGCCGATCAGGTGATGGGGCCTTACAGCCGCCCGCATGTCAGCCAGTCCTATGTGTTCGAGTGTGCCGACGGCAAGTGGATCGCGCTGCACATGTCTTCGCCGCCAAAGTTCTGGGAGAACCTGGCAATCGCCGTCGGCCAGCCCGATATGCTGTCGCTCCCGGCCTTTGAAAGCCGCGATGCGCGCATTGCTCATTACGAGGATGTTGTCGCCTTCCTCGCGCCGATCTTCGCGCAGCATCCGCGTGCCCATTGGGCAGCGGAACTGACTCGCCTCGAAGTCCCCAATTCGCCGGTTCACACCTCGGAAGAAGTGCTCGCCAGCCAGCAGGCGCAGCAGCTCGGCCTTGAGGTCAGCGATCCCGATGGTCCGAAGGGTGCATTCCGCACCATCCGATTCCCCGTCAGTTTCGATGGTGCGCGGATGGACAAGGTGACTGCGCCCCCCGTATTGGGGAGCCATGACGAGGAAATCCGCCGCACAATCAGGAGTTGAGGATGGCTGAGGCAGACCCGGAAAGCGTTGGCAAGGATCCCGAATACCTCTCGACGCTTGAACGCGGTTTGCGCGTCCTCGTCGCCTTCGACGAAGACCATCCCGAAATGACGCTGAGCGAAGTCGCGGCCCGCACCGATCTTTCGCCCGCTGTCGCGCGCCGATGTCTCAAGACTCTCGTCGAGCTGGGGTATATCGGGCAACATGAACGCAAGTTCCTGCTGCGCCCTTCGGTGCTGACGATCGGATCGGCATTCCTGGCCTCGATGCAGATCGAGCAGGTGGTGCTGCCCCCCTTGCAGGCGCTGCGTGATCAGACGGGCGACAGCGCCAGCCTTGCGGTCCTTTCGGGGGCAGAAATTCTCTACGTTGCGCATGTCTCGACCGACCGGCGCTTTCGCGTGGCCGCCAATGTCGGAACGCGTTTTCCTTTCCATGCAACCTCGCTCGGCAAGGCGCTGGCCGCTCATCTGACTGCAAGCGAGCAGGTTGCCTTGCTCGATGGTGCACCGTTCCAGCGTTTCACCGAGCGGACGACCACTGATCGTGCCGCAATGGAAGAGCGGCTCGCTACGGTGAGGGAGCGGGGCTACGATTCGGCACTCGATGAACTGGATTACGGCATTGTCTCGGTGGCGGTGCCGCTGTTCGGGCGCGATGGCCGGGTGATTGCCGCCATCAATTGTTCGACCTCGACCACGCGCATCTCGCAGGATGAGCTGGTGCGCACGCGCTTGCCTTTGTTGCGTGCCACTTCGGGCGAGATCGAGGCAGCGCTCAGGCGCTGGCCTGTGCTTGAGGCGTCGCTGAGGCCATAAGGCAACACCTGTTCGTTTTTCGCATATCGAAGTTGACTTCGCATTTCGAACACAATAACGCGGGATCTAGGAGGGCATGACGATGGCGCGCGTCTCGCGTGCCCCACAGGGGAGAGAAGTATGAAAATTCCGGGCGTCACTTTTGCGAGCACCACGGCTCTTGCCGCAGCCCTGCTTGCCACGCCTGCGGTTGCACAGACCGCTCAGCAGACGGCTGATGAGACGACCGCCACCAACGTCGGCGAGATCGTCGTCAGCGCGTTGCGCCGCGATCAACGCTTGCAGGATGCGCCGCTCGCCATCACCGCTTTTGATTCGCAGGCCATTCAGGATGCCGGGATCGAGCGCCCCTCAGATTTCATCGCCCTGACGTCCAACGTGACGCTGGTCGAAACCCAGAACGCAGGCAATGCCTTCGTGGTAATCCGCGGTATCACGCAAAACCGCAACTCCGAGCCTTCGGTCGCAGTGATTGTAGATGGGGTGCTTCAAGTAAACCCCGCGCAATTCAACCAGGAGCTCTTTGACATCGAGCAGATTGAAGTCCTGAAAGGTCCGCAAGGCGGTCTTTACGGACGCAATGCGATCGGCGGCGCGATTGTCATCAATACCAAGAAGCCGACGAGCGAATTCGAAGGCAATGTCACCGCCGGGATCGACAATGGCTTCGGCTATTTCCTGCGCGGCGGTGTAAGCGGGCCTCTCGCGGATAACCTGTTCTTCCGCGTGGCCGGTTCATACTACGATACCGATGGTTTCATCCCCAACACCTTCCTCGGCGAAAACGCCGATCCGGTGCAGGATTTCAGTCTGCGCGGCAGCCTGCTGTTTGAAGCCACCGACCGTCTTTCGATCGACGTGCGCGCCTCGACCAATCAGTTGCGCACACAAGGCCTCTATTACAACATCGTAGACGATGTGAACACGATCGCCGATGTCCGGGTGAACAATCCGGGTCAGAACGATCGTGATATCTACAACGTCGCGATGAAGGTGGAATACAAGGGCGATAACGCGGTGCTGACTGCGATTTCCTCCTACGATACGTTGAAGGAAATCCTCACCGGCGATGCTTTCGACTTCCTTCCGATTGAAGACAGCTTCTTCTTCAACCTGTTCGAAACGATCTTCGGCCCCGGCAATGGCTTTGACCTCAATCAGAGCCAGTACCTCAACGTTAAGGCGTTCAGCCAGGAAGTGCGGCTGGCCTCGCCCAACGACGGACGCAAGTTCAACTGGCTGGTCGGGGGCTATCTGGTCGACACGACCCGGTTCATTTCGACCGGCAACATGATCGACACCGGCAACGGCGTGTTCCCGGTGTTCCGCGAGCCTTCGACCAACCCGCTCAACCCGCAGTTCAGCTATCTCGCCGATGGTCAGGAGAACTTCGCCTGGGCGGCGTTTGTCAACGCAGGTTATGAATTCTCCGAACAGTTCCGCGTCGACGCCTCGCTGCGCTACGACAATGATCGCCGCCGCCAGACCACGCTGACCCCGCAGGGTTTCCTGCCAGTGGTCCCCGGCGTGCCGCAGGCCCAGAGCGGCGAAGTGCGTAGTCGCACGTTCGAGGATTGGCAGCCCAAGGTCACACTGACCTACAAGCCTGATCGCGACGTGACGATTTATGGCGGCTACAGCCGTGGCTTTCGTTCGGGCGGTTTCAACCAGACCGGTGTTGGCGCCGAAGCCATCAACAACGCAATTGTCGGCGTGGGCGATATTTTCGAGGCGGAAACGGCCGACACCTTCGAAGTCGGTGTCAAGACCAAGCTCGGGCCGGTGCGCGTCAATGCGGCGGCCTATTCGACCCGTTCGAAGAACAGCTATTTCTTCGTCTTCCTTGCTGAATCCTCGACCCAGAACCTGGGCAATATTCCGGAGGTCGAACTCAACGGCTTCGAGATCGATGCCTCGGCAAGAATTCTGCCCTATTTCGATGTCAATGCCGCTTTCGGCCTGACTGACAGCAGCATCGAAGAGTTCGCCGATCCTTCGGTAATTGGCAACGAAGCTCCGCAGATTGCGCGCTCCACGCTCAATCTCGGCGCGCAGTACTCGGGGCCGCTGGCGGGCCGTGTCGATCTGCTCGCACGGGTCGATTACCGCCGCATCGGGCGCACCTTCTGGGAGCCGTTCAACACCACCTCGCGCGATCCGGTTGATCTGGTTGATGCGCGCCTTGGCATCAAGGTCGATAATGTCGCGATCACTGCCTTTGCGCAGAACCTGTTCGACAAGATCTACAACGCGGAATTCTCGCCCGGCGGGTTTGTGTTCCGTGCTCGCCCGCGCCGGTTCGGGGTGCAGGTGCGTTACGATTTCTAATGCGGTAAACTTGGCGGCAGCTTGCCTGCCCACAGACTGAAGGAAAGAGCAGATGACGCAGAAAATTCTCGCCAATCGCCTGCATCACACCGCCTATGTGACCAAGGATCTTGAAGCCACGCGCGCCTTTTACGAGGACGTGCTCGGTTTCCCGCTGATGGCGACCTACTGCGAGAAGGACGAACTCTTTGGCAAGGAGCGCACCTATTGCCACGTCTTCTTCGAACTGGCTGATGGCAGCGCGCTGGCATTCTTCCAGTTCGCTGATCCGGAAGATCAGGCTGAATTCGGGCCCGACATTCCCTCGAGCCCGTTCATCCATATCGCGCTTCACGTGGATGCCGATGGCCAGGCCGAACTCCAGCGGCGGATTGCCGCCGCTGGCATTACCGAGCCGCAGACATACGTGCTGGAGCATGGCTATTGCCGTTCGCTTTATGTGACGGATCCCAACGGCATGATCCTTGAATTCACGCATGATGATCCGCGCGCCGAGCCGCTTGATGCCGGACGCCGCGCTTCTGCTCATGCGGAATTGCAGCGTTGGCTGGCGGGCGATCATCACAACAATAACCCGTTCCGCGCCGAAGAAGCCGCGTAACGCACGGCGTGGGGGCGCGTGCAATCATGGCTGCCCCCGTGGCTGGCAACAGCACACCGTGGCGCGGGGCAATAGATGTCGCGGGCGGTTTGCTTCGCCTGACTGTGGCGGGTGAGGGCGCGCCGCTGATCCTGCTGCACGGCTGGACCCTGGATCACCGGATGTGGCAGCCGCAAATTGCGGATCTGGCGCGTGATTTCACGCTTATCATGCCCGACCGGCGAGGCTTCGGCCGATCAAGCGCGCCGCCCGATCTGGCGCGCGAGGCCGAGGATATCGCACGCATCGCCGATTCCCTTCAGCTGGATCGCTTCAGCCTGCTCGGCCTGTCGCAAGGGGCTAGCGTTGCGCTCGATTGTGCCGCGACGCTGGCAGACCGTGTGGCTGCGCTGGCGGTATGCGGAGCGCCATTGCCCAAGCTCGTTGAGCGCGCCGAAACGCTTGACCTTGCTCTTTATCAAGGGCTTGCGGAAGAGGGCGATCTTGCGGCCATGCGTGCCGATTGGGCGCGCCACCCCTTGATGCAGGCCTGCACAGCCTCGGCGCGTGAGGCTTTGGCTGCGATGCTTGCCGATTACGACGGGCGCGATCTGCGGGCTCCCTCCAGCTTGCCGGACGTCACTCGCGATGCTGCCGCTGCGCTTGCCATGCCAGTGCTCGCGCTGGCGGGAGAGCATGATACGCCGTGGCGCCATGCTTGTGCCGCCGCGCTGGCCGAAGCTGCTCCGCTAGGCCGCTTCGCGCTGGTCGATGGTGCTGGCCATGTCGCCAATCTCGACAATCCAATACGATTTGATGCGCTGCTGCGCGAATTCCTCCAATCTGCCGCGCCACAAGGGCCTCTCTCATGAGCAACGACCGCTTCCTCACCACCCATGTCGGCAGCCTGCCGCGTCCGGAGTACCTGCTTGATCTGGTCTTTGCGCGTGAAGGCGGTGAGCCCGTGCCCGAGGACACCTTCGACGTGGCGGTTGAACGGGCCACGGCCTATGTGGTCAAGCGCCAGATCAAGGCAGGTGTGTCCATCGTCAATGATGGCGAGATGTCGAAGCCGAGCTACGCCACCTACATCAAACACCGTCTGTCGGGCTTCGGCGGCGAGGCGGGGCAGTATGAATTCGCCGACCTCGAAGCCTTCCCCGGCGCCAAGGCGCAGGTCTTCGGCAACAAGGGCCGCGCCAAGCGTTCCGCGCCGGCCTGCACCGCGCCGATCGAAGTGATCGACATGGAAGCCCCGCGCATCGATGCCGAGCGGCTGCAACGGCTGGCCCGCGGCCATGCGACCTTCATGTCAGCCGCCTCGCCGGGGGTAACGGCGTTGTTCTTCCCCAACCAGTATTACGCCAGCGATGAGGAATATGTCTTCGCCCTCGCCGAAGGCCTGCGCCACGAATACGAGACAATTGCAGCGGCGGGCATCACCTTGCAGGTCGATTGCCCCGACCTTGCGATGGGCCGCCATGTCCAGTTCACGCATCTTTCTACCGAGGAATTCCGCAAGCGGATCGGGATGAATATCGCCGCGCTGAACCATGCCTTGCAGAACATCCCCGCCGAGCAGCTCCGCATGCACCTGTGCTGGGGGAATTACCCCGGTCCGCACCACTGCGATGTGGCGCTCGGCGAGATTGCCGATATCGTGTGGCAGGCCAAGCCGCAAACGGTGCTGCTCGAAGGGGCCAACCCGCGCCACGCGCATGAATTCGCCTTCTTCGAAGAGCACCCCCTGCCCGAAGGCAAAGTGCTGTGCCCCGGCATGGTGGAGCCGCAAAGCCCCTATATCGAGCATCCCGATCTCATCGCGCAGCGGATCGGCCGCTATGCCGATCTGCTGGGCCGCGAGCGCGTGATGGCGGGCGTCGATTGCGGCTTTTCCGTCCATGCGGGCAGCAATGCGCTCGATCCCGAGATCGTCTGGGCCAAGCTTGAGGCGCTCGCGCAAGGCGCGGAAATCGCCAGCCGCAAATACTGGAATAAAGCGGCCTAATCCGTCAACGCGGTGATGTCGGCCCAGAAATTACCGGCCCCACGTGTGATGATCTGCGGGCCAAGAATGCCGCTCCAATAGGCATCATTGCCGAATTCGGAGCGCCATGCCCACAGCCGCCGGGTGAAGGGGTGGAGCGCATAATCCTGCGTGAAGCCGATCGCGCCATGCACCTGATGGGCAAGCGCTGCCCCCACACCGACGGCGCGATTGGCGCGTAGCTTTGCTGCGGCGATCTCATAGGTTGCATCGCCTCGCGCCATCGCCTGCCCGACGCCGATTGCCGCGCAATTGGCCGCCGCGGCCTCGCAGGCGAAGGTCGCAAGGCTTTGCTGCACGGCTTGGAACTTGCCAAGCGCCCGCCCGAATTGCTGGCGCTGGTTGGCGTAATCAACCGACATGGCGAGCGCTGCATCGAGCGCGCCTGCGATCTGCGCGGTGCGGGCCAGTGCGCCCGAGGCAAAGACATCGCCGGGGATTGCCTGTGCGGCTACCTTATCAAGCGTGGCGGTGCCGCGCGGCTCGCCTGCGACACTGGCGGACAGGCTAAGCGCGGCCGCGGGCACTTCAAGCACCATTGCGCCGCCATCCGGCGCGGGCGCAACGACGTAATCGGCGCCTTGCGGATAGCATATGCCGCTGATCGTGCCGGTGAAGCACCCGTCTGCGAGCCTGCCTTGCGCAGTGCTGGCAATCGTCCCGCGTCCATCGTGGCGGCCTGACAGATGCGCCGCGATCACCGCTTCGGCGACGGGCAGGGCGAGGGCATGGTATCCCGCCAGCCGGAAGACAAGCACCGCATCTTCCCAGCTTCCGCCGAACCCGCCTTGTGCCTCGGGCAGCAACAGGCCGGCCAACTCGACCTCGGCCACTGCGCCCCAGTCCTCAAGGCTGGCTGCGGGCCCAAGACCTGCAAACAGGTTCCCGGCCATATCGGCCAGCATGGTCTGTTCCTCGCTCATCTCAGGCCCAGCCCCCGCGCAATGATACCTTTGAGGATCTCGCGCGTCCCGCCGCGCAGCGAGAACGAGGGCGAGACCTGCAACAGGTGCCCCAGCACCAATCCCAGCGCATCCGGCCCGGCCGGATCGACACCCACAGCAGCTTGCACCAGTTCGGGCATGGCCTGCTCGAAGGCATTGCCGAGGTCTTTCACCATCGTCGCTTCGAGCGCGGGATCCTCGCCGCGTGCGATCTTGGTGGCGACCGATGCGCTCATCAGGCGCAGTGTCCATGTCTCTGCCGCCAGACGCGCGATCAGATCGGCAAGCTGGCCCGAAGGGTGCGTTTCGGCATAGCGGATCAGTTCGATCATCAGCGCCATTGAAGAAAGGTAGCGTTCAGGTCCGGAGCGTTCGAGCGACAATTCCGCTGTCACCTGCCGCCAGCCATTGCCTTCTTCGCCAAGCAGCGCGGTGGCGGGCAGCCGCACTTCGTCGAAGAACACCTCGTTGAAATCATGCCCGCCGGTGAGATCAATGATCGGGCGCACGGTGACGCCGGGCGCATCCATCGGGATGATGAATTGCGACAGGCCCGCATTCCGCTCCGATCCCGGATCGGTGCGAATGAGCGCGATCATCACATGGGCATGGTGGGCATTGGTGGTCCACACTTTCTGCCCCGAGATGATCCAGTCATTCCCGTCGCGCCGGGCGGCGGTGCGCACCGAGGCGAGGTCTGATCCGGCGCCGGGCTCCGACAGGCCGATGCAGGAATAAATCTCGCCGCGCGCCATGCCCGGTACCCAGCGGCGCGCCTCGCTTTCGTGGCCATAACGCAGGATCAGCGTGCCGGTCTGCCGGTCGGCAATCCAGTGCGCGCCCACCGGAGCACCTGCGGCGAGCAATTCCTCCAGCACCACATAGCGTTCCATAGCGCTGCGCTCGTGTCCGCCAAACTCGCGCGGCCAGACCATGCCGAGCAGGCCTGCTGCGCCCAGTTTGCGGCTGAAGGCAGGATCGGGCTTCGACCAGCAATTGGCGCGCGCCACCGGATCGGTAACGCCGTGCTCGGCCACAATGCCGCGCACCTGCTGGCGCAATTCGGCGGAGCTTTGCGGCCATTCCAGCCGCTCGGGAACGAATGTCTGCACCTGCCTCTTGCCCTGTCAGCCCTGCGCCTGCGTTTCGCGCCACTCGCGCTTGATCTTCTTGGCGAGCGACCACTTATGTACTTCGGTCGGCCCGTCATAGATGCGAAAGGCCCGCACTTCGCGGAAGATCTGTTCGACGATGGTCTTGCCGGTCACCCCGGTGCCGCCCATCACCTGGACGCAATTATCGGCGATTTTCATCAACGCTTCCGAAACAGCGACCTTCGCCATCGAGCTTTCCTCGGTGCCCAGCACTCCGGTATCGAGCACGCTGGCGCACCAGTCGATCATCAGCTCGCATTGCTTGATGAGGATTCTGTTTTCCGCGAGCATGAAGCCGACGCCCTCGTGATCGATCAGGGCCTTTCCGAAAGCCTCGCGGCGGCAGGCGTAGTCGGTCGCGATTTCCTGGGCCCGGATGCAGCCGCCCAGCCACCTCATGCAATGCGACAGGCGCGCTGGCGAGAGGCGGATCTGCGCATAGGCAAAGCCTTTGCCCGGCTCGCCCAGCAATTGATCGGCAGGCACGCGCAAATTGTTGAGGCTGAGCGTTGCGTGCCCGCCCGGCATCGAGGAATCGATGGTGTCGGGGACGTCCTCGATGGTGATCGCAGGGTCGGGCAGATCGACAAGGAACATGCACGCGCCTTCCTCGGCCTTGGCCATGACGATCCCGACGCTCGCGCCCTTGTAGCCGGTGATGAAACATTTGCGCCCGTTGATCAGCCAGTGATTGCCATCCCTCACTGCGGTCGTCTGCATCATCGAAGGGTCAGATCCCGCGCCGCCTTCATCGGCAGGCTCTGTCATCAGGAACGAAGACCGCGCGCGGCCCTCTACCAGCGGCTTCAGGAAATGCGCCTTCTGTTCTGCCGAGGCGACATGGCCGAGCAGATACATATTGCCTTCGTCGGGCGCCATGGTGTTGCAGGCGAGGGGCCCAAGCGGCGAAAGACCCGAAGGGATCAGCACAATCGCGGTTTCGGCTTGCGTAAGGTGGCTGCCATCCTCCATGATATGTGGTGTGAGTACGCCTGCGGCACGGGCCTTCTCGCGCATCTCGTAGACCAGCGCATCATCCGGTCCGTGGCCATCACCCTTGGCGCGCGGATCGCGTTCATAGGGGATCACGGTGTTGCGGACGAAGGCTTCGACCTTTTCGGCAATCGCGCTGGCGCGTGTCGTCATGGGTATCGGTTCCCTGTGAGATCGGGCCGGAACGGCAGGCTGTTGCCTCTATCGGGAAATCCCGTAAGCCCCGCCTGTGATTTTGGGTGAGGTCAGCGGTGCCCCGAAGCGGGGCGCGTGGTCAAGTGCGGAGCGTTGTATCTCCCGCAAAGGCATGCGCAACATGGCGCTTGACCCCTGCGGGCTCTCGCGGCAAAGCGCGATCCCGATAAGCGCAGCCGGTTTCCGGGCCGCTGCCTTCTGCGGGTGTAGCTCAATGGTAGAGCAGCAGCTTCCCAAGCTGACGACGAGGGTTCGATTCCCTTCACCCGCTCCACTTTCCTGATCGCTGATGCTCGTTTGCGACCGGAAAATCCCTCAAATCCCTTCATATGCCTTGCTTGATCGGCCATCGGCATGCGGCCTTGTTCGTTCTCAACCGGCTTCCCTTGGGAGCCACTTTTGAGCAAGGTTTTGGATTGATGCCAATGACAGATGTTGCGATCAGAAATGCAAAGACCCGCGCAGAGCCCCACCAGATGGGCGATGCTGGCGGCCTGTTTCTGCTCGTGCAGGCTCTGGTGGACGATCATTCCGCCTCGATCCTGATCAAAGCGGGAAGCTGAAACGACCCATCAACAAAGCTCGCGCGTGGCCGATAGGCGCGGAATACGAGCAGGAAACGCCCTTCTGGCGCGGGAAGCCAATGGGTTTGATCATTCGGGTGCCTGTGAGAGATGTCGAGGACGAAGGGGGCGCTTCGCGTCTGCCCGGCTTTATTCGTCACGCTGCTGACCGAATGGCGACCGAGGGGGTTTGCGTAGAGAAACCAGCGACCCGCCCCATCGCTTTCATAAAGTGTCAGCGACCAGAAGGCATCGACCGGAACGTCGCCGGGTATCACCAGCCGGTAGCGCGACGCGCCGACAAGCGGCGCGCCATTGGAATCCTCCGCCGTCAGCGGGTTGATCGCCTCGGACACCGGAAGTGCGGCGAGCCCTCCCAGAGCAATCGCGCTGCGATAGGCATCGTCGGACCCGAATGCGGCGATGTTAGGTTGCGGATATCGCCATCCCTGGCGCAGCACCCCGGAGTTCTCCAGGGCCCGGCTCGTCTCATCATAAAGCCGGGACAGATGGCGATCCAACACCGCGCCCATTGCAGGATCCACTTGCGACCCAACCGAGGGGGAAGTGGGCTCCCAGCCTAAAGTCCGGGCGAGGCAATCAAGCCGTTCTTCCTGACCTTGCGGAAGTGGCCCCCGCGCCAGTGCTTCATTGACGATCGTCACAAACTGGTTGCCATCCGGACGTGCGGGGATCGGCACCTCTGCCTCGGTGGTAGTGCCGCCGTCGGCGCCGCTGCCTCCCGAAAGACTGTAGGCGCCTTGCAAACGCTGCGCCTGCGCAAGGTCGCGTTCCCCTGCCACAAAAGTGCGCGCCACCAGCCAGACGTCCCTTGTCGGCGAACGGATGACTGTTTCATGCGGTTGTGGCTTGCCGTTCCAGCCGGGTCCGACAATCAGAAAGTCTCGCACATCCGGCTGCTCTTCATTGCGGAGAATCGCAAAGGCATCCGAGAAAGGATGCATCAGTTCGACGCTATGATAGCGTGATCCCATGGCCGGGATCGTGAGGCGCTGCGGACCGCCCGACAGATCGAGCCACGCTGTCGAATACAACGTGTCGGTATTCGGCATGGTGATCGACCGGTCGCGGGGTTGCGACAGGGTGGTGCGGTGCAACAGGTGATTGGTCCGCGCGCCGGGTCGGGAAAGCATCCGCTGGCGTGTGCGCCAGACTTCATAGAGCGGGAGTGCAAGCAAGTAGGCGCGCTCGGCAGCATCGGCCTCCGACAAGGCACCGGGTCGGCAATCTGGATGCGCCCGCTTCGGATCGGCTTGGCCGGCGTTTGCGATCGCCCCCGCGGACAGCCCCAAGATCGTCATAGCCAAGCCGAACCTCATCATCGCAGACCTTCCGTTTACGCACCTGGGAAAAAGTGATGCGGGCGGAAACGCCTCCTCAGGCGAACCACGATGAGGCTAACAGGATGGCTTGGAAGTAAATGTCAAAAATGCAACATTGTGCACCCATGGATCTTTTCCGCTTTCGCCCGCAGCCGTTTCTCAGCTTCCTGTCCGACGATCAGATCGCTCGGCTCAAAGCCGCGGGTCAGCGTCGCAAGCTGTCAGACGGCCAATATATTCACAGCCGCGGTGATACCGATCCCGGTATCTCGATTATCGAAAGCGGCGCGGCGCGGGCCGGGATCTACGGCGCGAATGGTGAATTCATCCTCACCTCTTTTCTGGGAGCGGGCCATTCCTTCGGAGAGTTCACCGTTTTTACGGAGCTGCCGCTCAGTCACGATATTTCCGCGGTCGGGCCGACGACCGTGATCCGCATCCCTTCGCGGATATTTCTGGAACTCGGCGCGGCGGAACCGGCGTTTCTCAGTGCCCTGATGCGCGCCACGCTGATGCGTTCGCACATCCTGCTGGAAATGCTCCATGCGATCCGCATTTTGCCGCTCGTGCCGCGCGTGGCCAAGTTCCTGCTGATCCTCACGCCGCCGCCACCGGCAAAACCCAAGGTGCGCTTCAAGCAGGCCGATCTGGCAGCAACTATCGGCCTGTCGCGCGCGTCGATGAACCGTGCGCTTACCGAGCTTGAGAATATGCGACTCATCAAGCGTAGATATGGCGTGATCGAAGTGTGCGATCTCGACGAATTGCTGGCCTGGCTGAAGCGCGAGACCGGCGAATACTGATCCGAAACAGCGACTTGCTGGACTGAAAGCTTGTCACCCAAAATGTCGCAAATAAGACATTCGTGGCCGGGCTCCACTGTTAGATTCCCGACATGACACCAATCCCGGCGCTGCCTCGGGAAAGGGCCGCGAGGCAAAAAGCCTCGGGCGATGGGGAGAGGAACCAGGCGCATGAACATGAGATACCAATCGGCCCGTTTGCTGCTCGTGGGCGCATCGACGCTGGCGCTGGCCGTTTCGCCCGCGCTTGCCAAGGCGCAGGAGCAGGCCGGTCCGGAGGCGGTGGAAGAAACCAGCGGACAGCTTCCAACGATCATCGTCAGCGCAACCCGGCGCGCCAATAATGTGCAGGACGTGCCAATCGCAGTCACCGCGATCAGCGCCCAAGCCCTCGATCGCGCCGGGGTG